>CAZBSH010000022.1:0-40535 GCA_964494645.1 uncultured Christensenella sp.
TTATCTTGCGGCGCGGCATTTCCGATAACCAATCGCAACAAAAAAGAACGCCCATCGGCGTTCTTTTTTTGTTGCTCGCTTATTTCATTGCCCGCAATGCGTTCAGAACTGCGATCAGCGTCACTCCCACGTCGGCAAAAACTGCCCACCACATATCAGCAACGCCTGTCACGCCAAGTACCATAATGACTGCCTTTACGCCAAGCGCAAAAATAATGTTTTGCCACACGATACGCCGCGTCCTGCGCGACAACCTAATGGATTCCGCTACCTTTGACGGTTCGTCCGTCATCAAAACCACATCTGCCGCCTCGATCGCCGCATCGCTTCCCGCACCGCCCATTGCAATACCCACATCAGAGCGAGCAAGCACCGGCGCGTCATTGATGCCATCTCCCACAAATGCGGTACGACCTTTTGTCTGCCGTATTTTTTCCAATATAGCAACCTTATCCTGCGGCAGCAGATCTGTATATACCTCGTCGATTCCGATATCCGCCGCCACCGCTTCGCCGATCCGTTTCGCGTCACCTGTGAGCATCGCCGTACCCACACCCATAACGCGCAATGCCGAAGCGGTTTCGCGCGCATCTTTTTTGACTTGATCCGCGATCAGTATACTCCCCAAAAAATGCCCGTCATATGCCACATACAGTACCGTCCCCGCTTCGTCCGCCTCTCGGAAACGAATACCGCTGCGCTCCATAAGCTTTGCGTTTCCCGCAAGCACTTCTTTCCCACCGTCCGTAACAGCACGCACGCCATACCCGGGTTCTTCGTTGTAGTCAAGCAGCGCGGTCGCTTCCTTTCCGTAAGCCGCCAATACGGATTTCGCGATCGGGTGAGACGAATTCATCTCCGCGCTTGCAGCAGTTTTAAGAACCTCATCCTGTGTCACGCCATCCGTCGCAAATATCTTTTTTACGGCGAATTCGCCTTTTGTAAGTGTCCCGGTCTTATCAAACACCACCTCGCCAACCTCTGTCAAAGCCTCCAGATAATTCGCGCCTTTGATCAATATGCCTTTTTTAGACGCTCCGCCGATCCCGCTGAAGTACGAAAGCGGTACAGACACAACCAACGCGCACGGACACGATATCACCAGAAACAGTAACGCGCGATAAACCCACGTCGCCCAATCGCCTGTTACCAGCGAAGGAACGATTGCCACGACCAATGCCCCCGCACACACGATAGGTGTATAATATCGCGCGAATTTCGTAATAAATTTTTCTGTATGCGCCTTTTTGCTCCCCGCGTTTTCCACAAGGTCAAGTATCTTCGCAACGGTAGATTCGCCAAATTCCTTTGCAACGCGGATTTCCAGCAGACCGCTTCCATTGACGCTTCCCGCAAGCGCCGCATCCCCTTCCACTACCTCACGAGGCATGCTTTCCCCTGTCAGTGCGCTTGTATTGAGCGCAGACATACCGGTCAATACCACGCCATCAAGCGGAATTTTTTCGAATGGTTTCACAACAATCACGTCACCGATTTTTACGCTTTGCGGATCTACACGCCTTACTTCGCCGTCCTGCTTCAAGTTTGCGTAATCCGGTCGAATGTCCATCAATTTAGCAATGGATTTTTTACTGCGGTCTACCGCAATATCAGAAAGCGTTTCGCCAATCAGGTAAAACAACATGACTGCCGTGCCTTCCGCATAATCCGTCAAAAGAAAAGCTCCAATCGTCGCGACTGTCATCAGGAAATTCTCATCAAACACCTTCCCTTTCAGTATATTCCTTCCTGCCGCTGCCAATACGTTGATGCCCAGTACCAGATACGCCGCGAAGAATACCGCAAATCTCGCCCACTCGGGAAGATCAGTGGTGTTTTGTAAAATGATTCCCAAAGCAAAGATCGCCGCACCGGCTATGATCCTCAAAAGATAGCCTTTCGGTTCTTCCTTACTATGCGTATGCTCGTGTCCGCACGCACACCCCTTCTCCTCATGTGAATGACCGCTGTCGGAACCGTTCAGTTCGCATGCGCATTCCATTTGTTCTGTGTGCTCATGCTGTACATGTTTCATCGCTTTTTCCTCCGTTTACATGAATATATGTTCATTCGTTCATATGTATTATACCATACTCTCCTCTTTTGTAAACAGTTTTTTTTAACAAAAAAGGCAGCTCACAAACGTCTGCCTTTTCCTGCTATACCCTGATCGAACGATTTCGCTAAACCGTGTCCGATATTTTCTCCTCTGCTAATGCCGGATATGCTCCAGCACCTGATCCACGATGTGCAACACATGTGCGTCGTCTAAGCTATAAAACACGTTTTTTCCTTCTTTGCGGCTTTTTACGAGACGCGCCGCCCTTAAGTTCTTGAGCTGATGAGACACCGCTGACTGCTCCAAACCAAGCTTCTCACACAAATGCGCCACACACATCTCCGTATCGTGCAGCGCAAAAATGATCTTGAGCCTGTTCTGGTCGCTCAACATCTTAAAAATCTCGCTCATCTTATCCAGCTCCTGCGCACTGTGTTCTGTCATACCTGCGCCTGCTCCTCGTACTGCTGCTGCAACTGATCTAAAATAATATATGCTTTCAAAAGCGAAGCAACTGTTTTCGCATCCGTAATTTCTCCGCGAATAACCATTTGCACGGCTTCTGCGATAGGTATCTTTTCCACCTTAACAAATTCGCCTTCGTCGAGAGATTGCTCTTGCTGTTCCATATTGACCGCCATATACATATGGATCACCTCGTCACAAAACCCGACGCTGGAATATATCTGCCCCAAAGAAACAAGGTCGCTTGCCACAAGCCCTGTTTCCTCCTTTAGCTCGCGCAACGCCGCGTCATACGGGTCTTCCCCTTCTTTATCGATCTTGCCTGCTGGAAGCTCCAGCAGCACTTGTCCAAACGGATACCGGAATTGGCGAACAAAACAGACATTCAGATCATGATCAATGGCGCAAACGCTCACACCGCCGGGATGCCGCACCACTTCCCTAACCGATGTATTCCCATCCGGCAAACGTACCGTATCCTTTTCCACATTTATGATAACACCGTTATAAATAGACTCGGACGACAATGTTGTTTCTTTCATTTCATCAAGCCTCATAAATCTGCACTCCTCTTCCCACACTTTTTTCTTATTTTATCACGCTCTGCCTAAGAAATCCATCCCCGCTATTTCAATTGCACACGATACACATATTTGTTATAATATGATGGAATCTTTATGGAGGCATTTATGCGAAATAAAAAGACGCCGGCAATACTGCTGGCTATCATATTATTGTTAACGATTTTTCCGGCAGGCGTGTTTGCCGCGCCGGGCGACGAAGCGGAAGTCCCTGCTGTCCCCCGACCCGCTTCTATCGTCAAACTATATCATACGAATGATGTGCACGGCAATGCGGACGCAACGCCCGATTCCGTAGGATATGCGCGTCTTGCCACTTATATCAGGCAAGACGAAGCAGACGGAAAGCTTTTGTTTGACGCGGGAGACGCATTCCACGGTAATACATTCGCCACTCTGAGTAACGGTCAGAGTATTGCCGAAATCATGAAAACCCTTGACTACAATGCTTTCGTGCCCGGAAATCATGATTTCAGCTATGGGCTGCCCGCGCTTATGAAGCTAACGGAAGCTTCCGGCGCAAACGCGCTTTCTGTCAATATTATGCAAAACGGGCTTCCTCTTTTCGATTCCTATCATATTTACAAAACCGGAGGAATCAAAATCGGCGTACTTGGCATCTCTTCGCCTACAGCGCTTAATAGCGCGGATGAAGGCAGCCTTTCCGGGGTAGATTTCCTGAACGGAGATTTGCTTTACGAAAAAACACAACAGGCTGTCAACGAAATGCGGCAGGAAGGTGTAAACGCTGTGATCGCGCTGACGCATCTCGGCGCAAATCAAAACGCCGATCCATCCAGTGTTGATATCGCCACACGTGTAAGCGGAATTGACCTGATTGTCGATGGGTATTCCCATGCGCTTTACCCCAACGGTTATGTCGATTACCCCGGTTATGTTGCGGGGCAAACTCCCATCATTGTACAGTCGGGTAATGCGTTAGAAGCGTTTGGCGTGGTAGAATTGAGCTTCGATGAAAACGGAGCGATCATGGGAATCCTGCCCTTTACCGTCGACGCAGAAAGCGTTGCCAATGTAGCCGCTGATAAAAAAATCGGCTCCATCCTCAGCACTTATACACAGGAACAGCAGACTTTTCTGCAACGATCCGTCGCTATGTCTCCCGTTTTTTTAAATGGAGAAAGCGAATTCGTATATACCGGTCCCACGAATTTTACAACTATGATCGGTAACGCTATGCTCAGCGCAACGGGCGCGGATCTCGCACTATTTGCCGGAAAGGCGGTGCGCACCTCCATCCCCTCCGGTGATATTACGGCGGCGGAGTTGAATAACGCTTTGCCTTATGGTGATTATGTTGTAACAACAACGATTTCCGGTCTGGAACTGAAAAACATTCTGAACGACCACATGACATTAAACTCCGAAGATTTTGTGCAATTTTCGGGGATCGATGTCGTCGCGGAAAAATATCTAAATGAAGACGGAAACTATGCGGGACGCGTTCAGTCTGTCAAAAAAAGCGGCGTAGAAATCCTTGATACGGATCAGCTCACCGTCGCAACAACAGGCAATCTATATAACGGAGATCTCGGCTACCGCTTCACTGCCCCCCTTCTTCGTGAATACCATACGCTTTTTGAAACAGTAAGAAGCTATTTCGAGCAAGCCACCGAGGAGACCTTTACGGCTACCGCGCAAAGCGCGCAATTTGTTTTGCTCGAACAGATCATTGATACGGACGGCATCTTGTCCAAGCTGCTTATCGCTGTTCCGGTGAATATCCATGTCGCGCTTACCCGCCCTGCCGATGTCCCCGAAAATATTTTATACGCATTGATCGGGCAGGATCGCAACCTTGTCTTTACGATTGACGGCGCTTACCCTTACAGCTTCATTTTTGACGGCGCCACCCTGGCTTCTCCCAGCAGCGTAAGCCTTGCGGCAGATGTATCCCAGAAAACGCCGCCTAACAAAAAACGCGCATCCACCGCAGATAAGGATGCTTTCTTTGTGGATTTGAGCGCCAATCAGACCATCCCTTCCTCTGTTTCGATGCAACTATACGTTGGTAGCGTATACGAACCGGGCAGCACGGTATACATATATTATTATGATATCAACAACGATATTCTTCCCTATAATGAGAATGGCATTACAGTTATGGATGACGGCTCCATCGTCTTCCCCGCCCAGGCAGGCGGAACTTATTTGATCAACTCAAAATTGCTCAACGCGGCAACAAGTTATGACCTTCCCTCTCCGGAAAGCCCTTATTCCCTAGGGATCTTTGTGATCTTTGCCATATTCATAGCTTGGGCAGTCTTTTTCCTGATCACAAAGAAAGGAAGCCAATCCAAAAAATGAAAATCGGACGGATTTATACATGGGAGTCCCCCGTTCGCGCGCATTCGGCGGCTAAAAACGCTACCGGCTGAAAAACCTTTTTACGCTCCGCATTTTAGGGTATCATATATATATATAAATATAATCAATAAGGGGTACTCATATGATCAGTAAAAAGCTCGAATCTATGCTCAATGAACAAATGAAAAACGAATTTTTCTCAGCCTACTTTTATCTTTCTATGGCTGCGTGGTTCTCTTCTAAAAACCTGAACGGCTTTGCAAACTGGTATCGTGTTCAGGCGCAGGAAGAACGCGACCATGCCACAATGATCCTGGATTATGTCCTGCGCGTAGGCGGAAATACTGAGTTTTTGGCAATCGAAGCCCCCGACGCAAGCTTCGCGTCTCCAATGGAAATCTTCGAAAAAACGCTCGAACATGAACAAAAGGTCACCGCAATGATCAACGACCTGATGGGCGCGGCGATGGACGAACGTGACTTTAAAACGCAGCAGTTCCTGCAATGGTATGTGACCGAGCAAGTAGAAGAAGAGGAAAACGCGACCGGTCTTATCGAAAAGCTTCGTATTTCCAACAACAGCGAAGCCGGTATCCTGTATATGGATGCCGAAGCAGCGGCACGCGTTTATACGCCTGTTACGCAGGCAACAAATTGATCTGACTGATCGTTGAAACCAAAAAGAGCCGACCCTGCGGGTCAGCTCTTTTTCTCTTTGGTTTTTTCGTCCGTCCTTTCTTTGTGCCTCGCCGCTTCTTTTTCCGCATACGCGATAAGCATATCAAACACCAGCCTCGAACGTTCATCCACATTTCCAACACCGTAAAGAGAAACAGAGTTCAGCATCCCAAACAAAAGCTCCGCCAATACCTCCGCATCTTTTTCCGTGATATCCACTTCATATTCCATAAATACGCGCGTGATCAGCTCAACAAAAAGCTGCTGTACCTGCTTGCGTATCCCAAACAAGGTACGCTCAATGTATTCCTTGTCCGATTCAAAGTTGACGACCTGATTGATCACGTCCTCCGGCGTTTCCACCATACGACCAATAAAGCAATAAATCGCTCCGTAAAGTGCCTCTTTTGGCTGCTTACCAAACACCGTCTCCATAAACTGCGTCATGATCTGTTCGATCTCTCCCGCAAGGACCTGTGCCAGCAACGCTTCTTTGTCCTCAAAATGCGTATATACCGTACCCACCGCGAGTCCGCTTACCTCAGCAATGCGCCGCATCGAAAGGCTGTCATAGCCTTCCTTATGATATATTTCCAATGCCGCATTAATAATCTTTTGTGTCACATCTTCTATTTTTTTAGGCATATATTCGCTCCTTCATTTTCTATTGTTCCGCGTTCGGGTCAAGAAGCCCCCGCACGTATTCTTCCTGCCTGTTGCGAATATACTTGAATATCCGCAGCGCAAACACAACCGCTATCACGCCTGAAATAACGTCCGCCACAAGCGGCGAGATCATAATCCCGATAAGCCCCAGCACATTTGCGAGTACAAGCACTGTCGGGATAAGGCACACGCCTTGCCTTGAAATGGAAAGCACGAGCGCTCCTGCCGCACGTCCGAACGCCTGATGCGTCATCATCATCACCAAGGTAAAAGCGGTCAGTGTGAATCCTGCCGTAAACCAGCGCAGCGCCGGAATACCGATCTGCATCACATAATCATCAGTGGTAAATATCCGCATCATCTGCGGCGCCAAAAAATAACAAAGCAGCGTCACACCTGCTCCAATCGCAAGCGCGACTGTAATGCCAAACTTCATCGCCGATTTCAGCCTGTCGAATTTATATGCCCCAAAATTGTATCCGGCAACAGGTTGATACCCCTGCGCAAAACCAAAGATCAGCGCAAACCCCAAAAATTGTATTCTGTTAACGATCCCAAATGCGGCAATCGCCCCGTCTCCATATATCTTTGCGCATACATTGATCACCGCAAATCCTACTGCCGCAAGAAGCTGTGTCAAAAAAGTCGACGAACCGATCCTTGTAATATATGAAATAATTTCTTTATCAAACCGGAAGCCTTTCAAGCAAAAAGGCGCAACCGTCTTCTTGCGCCAATAATTAGAGGAAAGAATCACAAACGCAACAACTTGCGATATCGCTGTTGCGACCGCCGCCCCCATCACGCCCATATCGAACGTAAAAATAAAAATCGGATCAAGAACGATATTTAGTACCGCACCGATAACCATGCCCGTCATAGACTGCACGGCGCTGCCCTCCGCACGCAGCAAATTGTTAAACGCCATATTTGTAAGCTGTACGGGCGAAGCCAAAAACATTACAATCGCGTATTCCAACGCAAGACCGATCGTACCATCTGAAGCGCCCAGCCACAAGAGCATCGGTCGCGCGCCGATGCATCCCACAACCGCCACAATCACACCCATCAAAAACGCAAGCATAATCGTCGTCGTTGCAGTCTGCCCCGCCTTTTCGAGCTCTTTTGCCCCCAACAAACGGGAAAGATATGCTGCGCCGCCCGCCGCAAACAAAATCGACAACGCCTGTGTCGTAAGCATGATCGGCATAAATACAGAGACCGCCGCCGTCCCCAAATAACCCTCGGGCGAAATGCTAACAAAGTAGGTATCCGCCATATTGTATATCGCCATAACGACCATGCTGATAATCGCCGGAATCGCCAGGCGTATGATCGCCACCGGAACTTTCGCCGTGCCCATCATTTGTGCACGCAGGTCAATTTTCTCTTCCATCCCTCGCCTCACGCTCATTTTTTCAAGGTTTTACTGAACGTACGTTCATTATGACAATACCATATTAATATCTTAAAAAGCGGATGTCAATGCATCACGTAAAGTTTTTTTCTTGTATAAGATATGTTGTTCAGATATAATAAAGGTTGTATTAACCAAGGATGGAGTGTAAATCATGTTCAAAATTTTACAAAAAGAAGAACTGGCGAATAACATCACAAAAATGGTGATCGAAGCGCCGCTGATCGCAAAGAAAGCGCAAAGCGGACAGTTTGTTGTGCTTCGTACGCACGATAAGGGCGAACGCTTTCCATTAACTATCGCAGATTTCGACCGCGAGGCAGGGACGATCACAATCATCTTTGCGCAAATCGGCAGGTCCACGCAGCAGCTTGGAACACTCAACGCGGGCAGCACGATCCTTGACGTTGTCGGACCGCTGGGCGTAGCGTCACACTTTGACCCGTCCATCAAAAAAGCGGCTGTAATCGGCGGCGGTCTGGGCTGCGCGATCGCGCTGCCGCAAGCCAAACACCTAAAAGCAATGGGTGTGTCGGTAGATATGATCGCGGGTTTCAAAACCAAAGATATCATCATTTTGGAAAAAGAAATGACTGCAGCGTCAGATAACTTGATCATCACAACGGACGATGGAACGTTTGGCGTACACGGCTTTGTGACGGATGCGCTCAAACAGCAGATCGAAAATGGTGTAAATTACGACATCGTGGTAGCGATCGGTCCTATCCCTATGATGAAATTCGTATCTGCCCTTACCAAAGAATACGGCATCAAAACGATCGTCAGCATGAACCCTGTAATGATAGACGGCACAGGCATGTGCGGCGGCTGCCGGCTGGTGGTAGGCGGGCAAACCAAGTTCGCGTGTATTGACGGACCGGATTTTGACGGACACGAAGTAGATTTTGACGCGGCGATGCGCCGGCTTTCGATGTACGACGGCTTAAAAGAGCGCGAGGCGGATTGCAGGCTGATACAAATGGCGGATAAGGAGGATTGACCAATGGATAGGAATATGTCGCTTGAGAAGGTAAAAATGCCCGAGCTCGATCCTGATATTCGCTCCAAAAACTTTGAAGAGGTAGCGCTTGGTTACACAGCTGCTATGGCAAAGGAAGAAAGCCTGCGCTGTTTGGAATGTAAGAACCGCCCGTGCGTGGCGGGCTGTCCTGTACAGGTCAACATCCCTGAATTCATCCACGAGATCAAAGAAGGAAACTTCCTCGAGGCCTACAAGGTGATCACTGCAACAAACGGTCTGCCTGCGGTATGCGGCAGAGTATGCCCACAGGAAAGCCAGTGTGAGAAGTATTGTGTGCGCGGAGCGAAGGGCGAGCCGGTGGGGATCGGTCGTCTGGAACGTTTTGCTGCGGATTTTGCAATGTCGCAAGGCGCGCTTGGTATAAAGGATCTTCCGGCAAAGAACGGCAAAAAGGTTGCAGTCATCGGCAGCGGTCCGGCAGGGCTGACATGCGCCTCCGACCTTCTGAAGCGCGGATATGATGTAACGGTGTTTGAAGCATTCCACACTGCGGGCGGCGTACTCAAATACGGCATTCCGCAGTTCCGTCTGCCAAAGGAGATCGTCGATCTCGAGATCAATGTTTTAAAGGAAATGGGCGCGAATATCGAGCTCAACATGGTTGTCGGTAAGATATTGACCATCGACGAGTTGAAAGAGCAAGGCTTTGATGCCGTGTTCATCGGCAGCGGCGCGGGGCTGCCCTCCTTCATGAACATCCCCGGCGAGAACTTGAACGACGTATACTCCGCGAACGAGTTTTTAACACGCATCAATTTAATGCACGCTTACCAATATCCGTCTTACGATACGCCCATCAAGCCATATTCCAACGTTGCTGTGATCGGCGGCGGGAACGTGGCAATGGACGCGGCGCGCTGCGCCAAGCGTTTGGGAGCGGGCAACGTATACATCATCTACCGTCGAAGCGAAGCAGAAATGCCCGCGCGTCTCGAAGAGGTTCACCACGCAAAAGAAGAGGGGATTGATTTCCGTTTGTTGGAAGCGCCGGTAGAGATCCTCGGTGACGAGCGGGGCAATGTCACAGGTCTTAAAAATGTACGTATGGAGCTTGGAGAGCCGGATGCTTCCGGTCGCCGCAGACCCGTTGTCATAAAGGACAGTGAATATACCCTGCCCATGGACGCGGTGATCGTTGCCATTGGTCAGTCTCCCAATCCAATGATCAAAAACTCCACGCCTGATCTAAACACACAGTCGTGGGGCGGTATCATTACGGACGAAGAGACAGGCGCGACTTCTATTCCCGGCGTATACGCCGGCGGTGATGCGGTCACGGGTGCAGCTACCGTTATCCTTGCGATGGGCGCCGGCAAAACTGCCGCCGCCAGTATCGATGAATATTTAAAAAAGTAAACGATCCTAAAATATTAGAAAGGCTGCCCTTTCCGGGGGCAGTCTTTTTTGATGAAATCCGAAAAAAACCTTGCTTCAAAAACAAAAAAAACTTATAATGAAACCAAATTATTCACGTTGAAATACATTAAAAATCAACATCGAAATAGAAAGAGGCGCAGTATGTCAAGATTCACAGTTCCAAGAGATGTTTTTTTCGGGCACGGCTCCATAGATGAGATCCGTCATTTAAAGGGCTACAAACGCGCTTTTGTAGTAGCTGACCATATCATGGAACAGCTTGGCATCGTAGAAAAACTGACAGAGGTGCTGCGCGACTGCAATATGGAAGACATCGAGTATTTTTTCGATGTAGAGGCCGAACCTTCGGTTGAAACAGTCATGAAGGGCGCAGCGCGGCTTTTAGAGCGCGAGTCCGACATTATCTTTGCCATTGGCGGTGGCAGCGTGATTGATGCGGCCAAAGCAATGTGGATCTTCTACGAGCATCCTGAACTTACCTTCGACCGGATCATTCAATCGGGCGAATTCCCCCAATTGCGCGAAAAGGCGATCCTTGTAGCGATCCCTTCTACAAGCGGTACAGGCAGCGAGGTAACCTCGTTTGCCGTCATTACCGATCATCAGTCAAAGGTAAAATATCCGATAGCGGATTTTGAGATCACGCCTGATGTAGCGATTCTCGACAGCCAGATTACGGCTACGATGCCGCCCAAGCTCGTCGCTTATACGGGTATGGACGCGTTAACACACGGGATCGAAGCCTATGTTGCAAAAAATCGTTCCAGCTTTACGCGCCCCTTATCCATCCATTCCATCGCCATCATCATCGGTTATTTGGAAGATTCTTATTATGGCGATATTGAAGCAAAGGACGAAATCCACGTTGCTTCCTGCTTAGCCGGTATGGCGTTTACCAATGCACAGCTTGGCATCAACCATTCCATCGCCCATAAAGCGGGTGCGTTATTTGGGGTTCCCCATGGCTTGTGTAACTCTATCTTACTGCCGTACGTTATAGATTATAACCGCCGCGACCACACTGCGCTGCGCCGCTACGCACGCATCGCCAAGCGTATCGGCTTTGAGGGCGACCGTGATAAACTGCTGCTTAATTCGCTGCTGCAGACCATTGCTACACTCACGCAAAATCTGAACCTGCCAACCAGCTTCGAGGAGGCTGGTGTCAACGAGTTCAAATATAATATGTACAAACGCGAAATCGCGGAAAATGCTTTTCTCGATCCATGTACCCTTTCCAATCCGCGTGAAACAAATCCCGACGATCTGGAACGTATTCTAGAGTGCGCCTATTATGGTAAAAAAGTAGCATTCTGATTTATACATTTTTATGCATAAATTCGGCGAGATATTGCTTAAATATTCACTTTCCGGTCGATTGGAAACTTTGCTTCGTTCCACCTGTTTTTTTGCATAACCACGCATTTTAAGCGATTGTGGATAACTATACTATATTAGTCATTTCGTCTTTTTCGATTTTCGCATAACAAAGCCTTTTTTTAGCCAAAAAGTTATCCACAGTCGTTGGTGGATAACTTGTTTTTTCTGCGTGGTTATGCGCTTTTTTATTTGAGGATAACTCTTTGTCCACACTTCTCTTTTTTCTTTTTCCGCTTCCTCTCGCGTACCATGCATATGAGATTGCTTTTTATACATTTTTGACCACTTTTTCGCTGTGTTTTCCTGTACTTTTTCCAAACACTGTAAAATCTTTCTTTCCTGTTGTATAATGAAACTTAACAGTAATGTTATCAATCGAAGGAGTCTTGCCATGCAGCGTCAATATAAAAGCCCGTACCAAAGACCGGTCCCCAGAAAGTATTCACGTCCACGCGGACGTCGGCGGGGACGTTTGCGTATTGGACGCCTGATTATCCTGCTCCTCATCTTCGCCGCAATCGTGGCAGGTATTATTTTAGGAATCATGTTTTTTACCAAAACCGGCTTGTTTGGCGGCGCTTCCTCCGGCGCTGTTTCCGTGGTTCTTCCTACTGCACCGCCCTCTTCTGCCAATAACCTTACCATCGCGGCAGCAAACGTTACACAGCCTTCCGCATTTGGCTTACAGACAGAAATCCAACAAAACGGTGAAATACTCAGCAACTTTAACCGTACCGATCCGATTTCTTTCCCCGCAGGGAGCGCATATACCTCGCTTGCAGGCGTATCCGCTTTACGCGGAAATAATTACCGCGATTCCGCACATTTTGGCAGTATGGAAAATGCTCCGCAAAAGCTCGATACGCTATGGTCTTTTGATCTCGGCACAGAGATCGCTTCTTCGTCCACACAGCCCCTTATCATTCGTTGGGATGAAGATGTGCGGCAGATCATGAATTTATACGATAACAAAAAATCAAAGAAAGACCTGACCGAGGTCATCCTTCCTTGCACCGACGGAAACATTTATTTCCTAGACCTTTCAGACGGCAGCGCAACGCGTGACCCGCTTACGCTCGGTTTCACCGCCGGCGGTACGCCTGCCGTTGATCCTCGCGGCTATCCGCTTTTGTACGTCGGGCAGGGCGGCGACGGTACCGGCTCTTCCTATATGCATATATACAGCCTGATCAATGGTCAGCTTTTATATCGTTGCGGCGCAGATCAAAAAGACGCGTTTGCTTACCGCAGCGCATTCCAGCGCTTCGCCGCTTCGCCGCTTATCGCGTCTGAGGCGGATACGCTTGTGTGGCCGGGCGAAAACGGCATCGTTTATACCATACGCCTGCATACGGATTTTGACCTTTCCGCGGGAACACTCTCTGTCTCTCCGGAAGAGCCCGTAAAATATCGCTACACCTCGGCACAGTACGCGGACGACGCGCAAATAAACGAGCAAGCTCCCCGCCTTTATGGCTTCAAAAGTTCGCCCGTTGCCTATCGCAACTATCTTTTCCTTGCCGATAACGGCGGCTTGCTGCAATGCCTTGACCTCAACACTATGTTACCGGTCTATGCGCAGGATGTCGGTGGCGCTTCGGATGCCGCTTTACTCTTTGAGCAAACGGATGACAGTGCTGCTTTGTACCTTGGTACTTATGACGCCGCCGGTATGTCACATATCAGCAAGCTAAACGCACTTTCCGGCGAATCAGTATGGCGGCAGGATATTGCGGGTACGTTGCAATCTTCGCCTGTTCTCGGTTCGGCAAACCTCGAGGACATCATATATTTTAATGTATCCGGAAGAGACGGCGGATCTCTCGTCGCATATAACAAAAACACAGGCGACATACTCTGGCAACATCCTTTAGAGCAGCCAACCTCCTCTTCTTTGGCAACGGTATACGCTTCTGACGCAAGCGGCTTTCTTCTGCAATGCACCGGCAGCGGTTCCCTCTTGCTTCTCGATGGAAAAACCGGTGAAGAAAAAACCAGGCTTGACCTTGGAGGGAATACGCAAAGCGCGATCGCCGTTTTTGGCAATACCGCTGTCATACAGAGTGGACAAACTTTATCAGCTGTAATTCTTTCCTAATATTGCCGCTTACACAATCAATACTTGTGTTATGAATACGTAAATCAATCACAGGGGGACTTTTTCTTGAACGATCCAATATGGTGGCAGCTTTTGCTGCAAATAGTACTCATTGCTTTAAACGCTTTCTTTGCTTCTACCGAAATCGCTGTGATTTCCCTCAACGCAAACAAACTCCGCCGCTTGGCGGACGAGGGCGATAAAAAAGCCGGGCAAATGCTTAAAATGGTAGAAACGCCTGCAGGTTTTTTGTCTACGATACAGATTGGCATCACGCTTGCCGGTTTTTTGGGAAGCGCTTTTGCCGCCGATAATTTCGCCAGCAAACTGACAGACTGGATGATCAACGTTCAGGGCGTTACCGCTGTTTCTCCCGATACGCTCAATACGCTTGCTGTAATCGCCATCACGCTGATCTTGTCCTATTTTACGCTTGTATTTGGCGAGCTTGTACCCAAGCGTATCGCCATGCAGCGTCCGGAAAAGGTCGCGCGCGCATCAGCAGGAGTGATCAGCATTCTTTCTGTGATCATGAAACCCATCATCTGGCTGCTTAGCGTATCCACCAACGGCATCCTGCGTCTGCTTCGTATGAATCCACACCAGAAGGATGACGACGTGACGGAAGAAGAAATACGCCTGATGGTGGATATTGGCGAGGAAAAGGGTGCGATCGAATCGGCAGAAAAAGAAATGATCGAGAATATTTTCGAATTCAATAATACCATCGCGCGCGATGTGATGACACACCGTACCGATGTGATCGCCATTCAAAAAGAGGAATCATCGGAAGAAATTTTGCGGTTAATCCGCGAAAGCGGTCTTTCGCGCTTCCCGGTATATGATGAAGATATCGATAATATCATCGGTATTTTGAATACGCGCGCTTATCTTCTGAACCTGCGCGAACAACCGTCCAAGCCTCTGGAGCGTTTGCTTCGCCCTGTTTATTGTGTCCCGGAATCTGTACATACGGATGTATTGTTTCGCTCCATGCAAAAATCCAAAGACCATATCGCCGTGGTCGTAGACGAATATGGCGGTACCAGCGGCATCGTGACCATGGAAGATTTATTAGAAGAGATCGTAGGTAATATTTATGACGAGTACGATCCACAGAATGAGCAAGAGGTTGCACAGCTAAAGGACAATCTTTGGCGCGTTGCAGGCAGCACGGATATTGAAACGCTGAACGAAGCGCTTTTGACCGATATCCCGGAGGATGCGGATTTTGATACGCTGGGCGGTCTTGTGTTCAGCCGACTGGACAGCATTCCGCAGGATGGCAGCCATCCCGATGTAGACGCATACGGACTGCACATCCATGTTGAAGAGATCATAGAACGTCGCATAGAATGGGCACTCGTTTCGAAAATCACCCACGAATGAATTACATGGGATGCAAACTCAGCGCGAGCAAAAACATCCCGGAAAAATATGTGATCCAATTGAGGTTCGCGTGTATCCGCTTGTCAGTATGATAGTTCCATATACCGAGGAAAAGGTCTGAAACCAAGAACAGCACCGCTCCCGCCGCCATCACAATCGTTCGTCCGGCGATCGCCTGCGGCGAAAACATGCCGACTACAGCTTTTGATGCCATCAGCACAAGCAACATCGTGTAACCGGTCAGCGGTCCTTGCGCTTTTCCGAGCTTCCAATCCTGCTTCTTCATCAAAAGAAGCACCAGCAGAAGGATAACGACCGTCATCACAAACTCTTGCCATCCAATGCCAAAGCGTAAAAACATGGAAACGAGCAAAAAACACTGAGTCAGAGCAAAAAACAATATTCCGGTGTTGAACTTTTTGGCGTCAAGACGAATAAATTGCAAAAAATAATCCCCGCCGACCGCGCAAATAAGCCCGCACAGAATAAGAATATCGGCAACGGTAACACTGCCCGCCATCGTGAGCAGCAAAACACCGATCACACCCGTCATACAAAAGAGTGCGCCAAGTGTGAGTTTTAATGTAGTCGCGCGGATAAAATCATTTTTTGCCTCCATGCGGATATAGCAGCACAATACTGCCACATAGCAAACCGCAAGCACCACCGGCGCAACAACAGATAATATAAACATATCTCATACCGCCTTTATTCTGTTTTGACTAAGACACGTCCTATTCCTTGTTTTCTTTTGTCCCGTGCTTAAGCGCCCGTTTTTCCTCGCGCAAGCGCCCGGGATGATCTTCCGGCGTAAACAACTGAAACACGTCCTGTAGACGGCCGAACAGCAGAAGCTGATCTCCCTTCTCAAGAACCGTGTCTTTTGTGATATATTCGAGTATCTCGTCATCCCGCTTGATCATAACGATATGCAGCCCATACTTTGACGTTAGCTGCGCGTCGGCAAGCGTTTGACCATCAAGCTCGTGTGGGATTTCCTTTAAGTCAACACCGGCGACAACGCCGCGTGCGTATTCATCCATTACATTGATGATATTTCCATTTCCCTGAAGCATCCATCGCTGCCCCATTTTTTCAATGATCGCGTTAAACCGTACACGTACTCTTGGAAGTTTTTTGACAAGCATAAACACCAAAAATATAATTGCTAAAATAACGACAAGCGTCCACAGATCGTTTTGTATCGCGCGCGGAAGCGTCAATACAACATTGACAAACACCGTAATAATCGTGACTGAAAACACATATCCAAACAGCATGACCGTGCGCGCAAGTCTTCTTCGCAGCAATTTCCCAACGACCAATTCACTTTCTTTTGTCGTAAATCCGCTGTTGGTAAGCAAAGATATGACCTGAAATTTCGCTTTTTCCTCTGTCATACCCGTCATACGAAACAAGATCGTAAAAATATCAATAATCAAAATATACGCAACCGTGACTGCGAAAAACAAGGCCAATGCCACCGACATATCCACTGAAAGATTCCCCCTCGCCTTTATAAAATACTGTTACCGATCTAAATATTCTAAAATACACGACCATTCGCTGATCAAAAACGGAAGCTTTGCCGCGGCGTTTGCCGGGCTGGTCGACGGCAGGGCAACGCATTTCCGATGCGTCTCAGGAAAACACAGCGTTTGATAAAGCCCGTACGCTTTTTTCCCATTCGCAAATACCATACGGATATCCGCTGCCGCAAATATCTCTGAAAAATTATTGGGAACGGCATTTCTGATAGATGCATCCGCGCTGCCTTCAATGTCACACGCCTGTAATACATCAAAAAGAGCTATGCCTGCATCCCTTAGCATTTTCTCTTTTTGAGGCACCGTTTCGGGCAGCAGATCGCCAAGCAGCGTACTCACAACTTCCCAAAAGCGGTTGCGCGGATTTGCATAATAAAACCCTTGCTCACGCGATTTAACCGACGGAATGCTTCCCAACACCAGTATTTTCGACCGCTCGTCAAAAACAGGATAAAACGAATGTGTGACACGTCCCTGTTTCATACTCAGACACTGATCGCGCGATAGATGTCGTATACACTGTCAAGAATATAATCGGGCTCCACATCACCCTCCACGATATCCTGATAACTTATCTCGCCGGAAAGCACAGCGACCCCTATAATCCCACCGTTTTTCGCTGTTTTGATATCCGTGTACAGCCGATCGCCCACCATCGCGGTCTTGCTTGCCTCCACACCTGTCTTGCTTAAAATATAATCCACCGTTTCTCTAAATGGCTTTCCTACAAATTTAGGTTCCACGCCCGTGGCGTGAGTGATCATGCTTGCCATAGATGCACAGTCCGGCCAGAACCTTCCGCCGTCAAGAGGGCACACCCTGTCAATGTTTGTTGCCAAAAACGGAACGCCGTCCGAAACCAATCTGCACAAAGCATCCGCCTTTTTAAAATCAAAAGTTGTATCAAATCCCAAAACCGCAAAATCTGCCGTTTGCGTATCCGCGTCCAAAAGTATGATCCCCGCTTCAACAAACTGCGCCTCCAACTCCGGCGTTCCCGCAAGAAAAACCTTTGGATTGTTTGCGTGTGTTCTTAAGTAATGGATCATCACGTCGCCGGACGTCATAATATTCTCACGCGTCATCCCGCTAAATCCCAAACGCTCCAGCTTCTTTACATAGTCAGACGGCGCTTTTGAAGAATTATTGGTAAAGAAATAAAATTTCGTTCCCTTTTGCTGCATATATTCGATATATTCCTTTG
Source organism: uncultured Christensenella sp. (assembly GCA_964494645.1). Taxonomy (GTDB): domain Bacteria; phylum Bacillota; class Clostridia; order Christensenellales; family Christensenellaceae; genus Christensenella. The sequence goes on from CAZBSH010000022.1 coordinate 18,232, forward strand.
CGCCATCGATCAGACGGTCACCCAAATTGATTGTCCCATCCATATCCAGCACAAAGCATTCGATGTCCGCTAAATCCGCGACGCTGCCGTTCACTTTTCCACGTTTCTCTGCCTGCATTGCATTAACCTCCATAAACAGCATCGTAAATTTTCTTCAAATTGTGATCTTCTAACGAAATTTCGTTTAAGATAGTATACCTGTTTTTTCTCGTCGTGGGCGCAAGCCGCATCGCCTGCACATAATCTTCATAGGTAAGCCCCAGTTCCTCGAAGCTCGCGGGTATTCCAAACCGCTTTAAGAAACTGCGGATCAATTCATGATCTCCGCCATGCAGGTATTCCACCAGCACGCTCGCCATCGCCGCCTGCAATCCGTGAAACGTTCCCTTCCCCAGCGCGTCGATCCCGTGACTGATCAAATGCTCCGCACCACTTGACGGACGCGTATCACCTGTGATGTTCATGGCAAGACCCGACAACACGATAGATTCCGCTAACTGCGTCAAAAACGCAGTATCGTCAAGACTGGGCTGCGTATATTGCAAGATCGCGCGCACCGCTGTTCCTGAAATGATATACGCAAAATCGTCCATCTTCGCTTTGTCCGCCTGTACCGCAATTTCCCAATCTCTAAGCGCGGTAATATTGGAAATCAGGTCTCCCAGTCCCGCCAGTATCATCCGGCGCGGCGCATTTCGGATGATATCCATATCCATGATAATATATGTAGGGATCTCCGCCATAAGCGTGCGTACTTCACCATGATCGCACTTCAAAACCGCCATTGGCGAGGCCACGCCGTCATGCGACATAGACGTCGGAATACTGATGAACGGTCTTTTGGACATTGTAGACGCATATTTTCCTACGTCAAGCACCTTGCCGCCGCCCATCGCGATGACCGCGTCGAAATCGCGATTGACGATATAATATGCCATCAGCAACGCCTCGCGCAGACTTCCCGCATGCACAAACTCCCGCTTGATGTCCTTACAATAGGAAGATAAGTTGTCATAAACGTCGCTTCCATAAAGCGCGTCTACCGTCTTATCGACAATAAGCATAACCTTATCGGTCGGTTTCAAAAATTCCTTTAATTTTGGATATAATATCCCGCTTCCTATTTTCACGCCATCCGGCACTGCAAAAGTGTTGATATCGCTCACATCCCTCTTTATAATTGTCTAAATATAACGAAAAGGTCTTACTGATAAGACCTTTTCCAGTATACCTTATTTATGACAAAATTTCAAAACCACTTACAGGTTTTCCGACATGATAAGGAATTCATCGTACATATCTTTTTTGAAGACCAATTCCTTGTTGAGTGCTTCGTCGATATCCTCGTCAATCGTCTTGTTATCGTGAATACCCACAACACGGTTACCAATGCCCTTTGAAAGGAGCTGTACCGCGCGTACGCCCATTTGTGTCGCACGGATACGGTCTGCCGCGCTTGGCGTACCGCCGCGCTGCGTATATCCAAGAACGATCGCCTTTGCGTCAAGGTTTCCCTTCGCACGCATATAATTTGCGACCGCCTCGCCTTTGCCGGCACCCTCCGCGATCAATATGATGCTCGTCATCTTTCCTTTGATGCGGTCACTCATGATCTTCTCGCAGATGTGGTCAATGTCAAACTCCACCTCCGGGATTATCACATGCTCCGCGCCACCCGCAATACCTGCGTAAAGCGCAATATCCCCGCACTTGTTGCCCATTACCTCAATCACGCCCACACGCTCATGCGATTCCATCGTATCGCGAATCTTGGACATCTCGCTCGTTACGCCGTTCACCGCCGTATCGAACCCGATCGTAAAATCCGTATACGCAAGATCATTGTCAATCGTTCCGGGGATACCGATGGTCGGTACGCCCAAATGCGAAAGCACCTTCGCCCCTTGGAACGACCCATCTCCGCCGATCACGACCACGCCCGAGATATCAAACGCCTTGATGACCTTTAAGGCCTTTTGCTGACCTTCGGGGGTCTTAAACTCTTCGCAGCGCGCTGTCTTCAAGATCGTACCGCCCTCTTCGACGATACCGTCCACATCTTCCGTCTTGATGCGCTCGACGCGTCCCTCGATCAATCCCGAGTATCCTTTTTTGATCCCCATGACCGAAAAACCGGCTGCGTCCGCCGCCATAACCACGGAACGAATTCCGGCGTTCATGCCCGGCGTATCTCCTCCACTTGTCAAAATACCAATTCTTTTTTTCATCACACTACCACCATAATATATAAAAATTAACGTTAAACTTCTTCATCGCCTGAGAATACCTCTCCATGTTTGGTCAAGATACGCGCACGCCCTGAAATTTTGATCGCAGAAATATTGTCCGTAAACTGGGCAAGCAGAACGTCGCCCGAAGTGAGCTTTTCCGTATGCTGTAACCGCGTATCTTTTCCGCGTGTCATGCCGATCACGTTTACACCGTTTTCCAGCGCCTTCACAACCACATACTCTTCCACATTTTTATCGTTCGGCTCCATGTCCTGCTCCTTCCTTAAGAATTTGCCTTACCAAACTACAATACAGGTAATATTCTATCAAAGCCTGTCCCAAAAAACAATAACATTTGTAAAAAATCCGGCTTTGCATACAACTATTTTACCACTACATTCTCTTTGCCGAGATAGCCTTCCAGTTCACTAAGCAAATCCGCATGATAGGCGACACTGCGCGCCCCCGTCAACTTGTATTTCTGTCCTGTTCTTTCCACGTAAACAACAAGGCTGTTGTTGCCCGGGTGCCGCGCCGTGATACGCATCAGCCCATCCACGTCACACGGGGCATCCTGTGCGATTTTTACGTAAATTTGTTTGCCTGCAAAAAACGAATCGTCGGGTACAAACGCGCTCACTTTTTCCGCCAAAAGCTCAATACCGCTTTGTGCGCTGACGGTGATTTTCCCGCCAATCACTACGATACTGTCGTTGCGGATCAACGATTCCGCCTGCGAAAACACATTTGGAAACGCGATCACGTTGATCTGCGCGTACAAGTCCTCCAGCACAAGATTCGCCATCATTTTTTTCTGCTTAGTAGGCCGGATACGCGTAGAAGTAATGATCCCCAGAAGCTCCACTTGCTTTCCGTCGTATTCGTACATCGTCATTTCCTCACTCGCGGTCTGCATGATATCGCCAATGTTTACCGCACGCGTACTGATCGATTCCGCAATCTCGTCCAACGGATGTCCGCTGATATAAAGCCCTGTCATTTCCTTTTCGTAAGAAAGTTTTTGCGTTTCCTCAAACTCCGGGATATCAGGCATCAATATACTCAACGCCTCAAATTCGTTCTGCGCGCTGTCAAACAAAGACATCTGCCCGCTGGCCTGCCGTTTTTTCAGCTGCACCGCATCCGAAAGAACCTGCTCATAAACGGCGGCAAGCTGCGAGCGCTTATTGCCAAAGCAATCAAAGCAACCCGAAAGGATCAAGCTTTCCAGCCTTTTTTTATTGAGCACATCAGCGTTTTTATTTACAAAATCCTCAAAGCTCTTATACCCTCCGCGCCGACGCGTGATCACCTCTTCAATCGCCTCTCCCACATAGGTGATGGCGGAAAGCCCAAAACGCACACCGTTGTTTTCCGTTGTAAAACGCATGTCTGAGCGATTGATATCCGGCGGAAGGATCACCGTTCCCGCATGCTTTAAGGATTGGATATATTCCGCCAACTTTTGCTTGCTTGTAATGAAGCTATTTAGCAACGCTGTCATAAATTCGACCGGATAATAGCACTTCAGGTACGCTGTCTGGTAGGCAACCACAGCATACGCGCACGCATGCGACTTATTAAACGCATAGTTTGCAAACGCCATCATCTGGTCAAACAACGCCGTCGCCGTTTTTTCATCCATGCCCCGCCGCACCGCGCCGTCAACGGTGATTTCCGCATCCTTTTCTTCGCCGTAAATAAATATCTTACGCTCTTCCTCGAGAACATCCTGTTGCTTTTTACTCATGGCGCGACGCACAAGGTCGCTCCTTGCCATGGAGTATCCCGCCACATCCCGTACAATACGCATGATCTGTTCCTGATATACCATACAGCCGTAAGTATCGTTTAAAATCGGTTCCAGCATCGGATGCGCATAATGCACGTTCTTATGATCGTTCTTGCTGCGAATATATTCGGGGATGCTTTCCATCGGACCGGGACGAAACAACGAAATCCCAACCATGATCTCATTTAAATCAGAGGGCTTTAAATCCTGCATCAGCCTGCGCATGCCGCCACTTTCCAGCTGAAACATACCATCCGTCTCCCCCGTGGAAATCAGCGCGTACACTTTCTGATCGTTTAAATCAATATGGTCGATGTCGATATCGATCCCATGGTTTTGACGAATCATAGCAAGCGCGTCCCGAATGACTGTCAGTGTCCTAAGCCCTAAAAAATCCATCTTCAAAAGCCCGAGGCTTTCTAGCTTTTTCATCGTGTACTGCGTCATCACGCTTTCGTCCTTTGGATTCTTTTGCAAAGGAACATAGTCCGTGATTGGCGCGTCCGCGATCACGACTCCTGCCGCGTGGGTAGACGCGTGTCGAGGCATCCCTTCCAGCTTGCGCGCAACATCGATTACCTGCTTTGCCTCCGGATTGTTCCGGTACTCCGCCTGCAGCTTTGGGTTTCGCTCCATCGCTTTATCGATCGTCATTTTCAGCTCAAAGGGCACCATCTTTGCGATCTTGTCTGCGTCCGCAATGCTCATGCGCATCACGCGCGCCACATCGCGGATCACCAACCGCGCTCCCATCGTTCCAAAGGTAATAATTTGCGCGACCCTCTCCTGACCGTATTTCCGCGTAACATAATCGATTACTTCCTGCCGCCGCTCATAGCAAAAATCAATATCAATATCCGGCATACTGATGCGCTCAGGGTTCAAGAAACGTTCAAACAGCAAATTGTATTCAATGGGGTCGATATTGGTAATTCCCAGTGTATAGGCAATGATGCTACCCGCCGCGCTGCCACGTCCGGGTCCGACCATAATATCATTGGTTTTCGCAAAATTCACAAAATCCCACACAATCAAAAAATAATCCGTAAAACCCATCTCGTTGATCGTATTGAGTTCGTAGTCGAAACGCTCCCTGATTTCAGATGTGACCGTATCATACCGTTCCGACAGCCCCTCTTCGCCCAAATGTTTCAAATATTCAAAGTTTGTATACCCATCCGGTACAATGAACTCGGGCAAATGATTGCTGCCAAATTCAAATTCCAGATTGCATTTTTCCACTACCTCGCGCGTGTTGATGATCGCGTCAGGTACATTGGAAAACAACCGGAACATCTCCTTAGGGGATTTCAAATAAAATTCCTGCCCCTCAAACGCCATTTTGCTGGGCGCGTCAAGGGTCGTTACCGTCTGGATACACATCAATACCTGCTGCGCGTGTGCGTCTTCCTGATCCACATAATGCACATCATTGGTCGCAACAAGCTTGATGCCCGTCTCGTCCGCCAGCTTCAAGATCATTGGGTTGATACGCCGCTGGTCCGGAATGCCGTGATCCTGTATTTCCAGATAAAAATCTTCGCCAAACATGCCGCGCAACTTTTCCGCCATTTTTTTTGCGCCTTTATAGTCATTCTGCATCAGCAAACGCTGCACATCCCCCGCAAGGCATGCGGCAAGACATACCAGCCCCTCCGTATGCTGCGCAAGCAAATCATAATCAATACGCGGTTTATAATAAAACCCTTCCAATGAACCCGCGGATACAAGCTTCATCAGATTTTTGTACCCTGTCATGTCCTTACACAATAAAACAAGGTGGGCATATTCCTTGGTCACCGCGTTCTTTTCAAACCGGCTTCCCTGCGCAACATACACCTCACAGCCAATGATCGGCTTGATACCCGCCTTTTTCGCGGACGTGTAAAAATCAAGCACGCCATACATCACGCCATGATCCGTAATGGCGAGCGCGTCCATCTTCATTTCCTTTGCGCGCGCGACCAGATCGTCTATTCTCCCCGCGCCATCCAGCAAACTATATTCCGTATGTACATGTAAATGTGTGAAATCTATCATACCTATTTCCTTTTCAGAGAGGGTCCCGCCGTCTGTCGATCGTATACATCCAGTATACCATGCGTCTTTCCCATATTGTGCAAAAATTGTGTTAATTTTTATGTTTCACGTTTTTCTGAATATCGGCGCAAGCAACCCCCACCGGCAAGTTTATTTTGTCAAAAGCCCCCTGATATTGTATAATGTCAGTGTATCTATTTTTTATCACAGAAAGGAACGACAGAAAGATTTTATGGCTTATAAATTGATTGCGCTCGATCTCGATAACACACTGCTAAACGCAAAAAAAGAAATAACGCCTGCCAACCGCAAGGCAATAAAGGCCGCGCAAGAGCACGGGGTACATATCGTCCTCGCTTCAGGCAGGGCGTTTCCGGGCATCAAACCACTGCTTAGCAGCCTTGGACTTCGTGATTATGTTGTCGCTTGCGGCGGCGCACAGGTGATCGATCCGTGGGAAAACGTGATCCATTCCACCTATCTCCCGCCGATTGGCGCAAAGCAGGTCATGCGCTGGGCGGCTGTGCGCGATATTCATTTTCAAATCTATCTCGACGAGGGCATCTATTACCTCAAGGAAAACCAATACGCCGACCTGTATAAAAAACTGTGCACTTACGGCGGGGTTGCCAATCCGGACATCATGGATATCGAAACGATCCTTACCTCCAAAATTATCATGGTAGATGAGGAAGAAAAAGTACAGGCATATGAAAAAGAGCTTCGTATCACATTTCCCGAATTTGCTTATCCCAAGTCTCAAAAAGGCTTTTTAGAAGTACTGAGCCCGGAGGCGACAAAGGGCAACGCGCTTTCGTTCATCGCGACAAAGCTGGGCATCGAGCCTGCGCAGATCATTGCCATGGGAGATAATTCCATCGACGAAAGCATGGTCAAATATGCCGGTCTTGGTGTTGCAATGGGAAACGCGACGCAAGATTTAAAAAACATTGCAAATTATGTCTGCGGCACATGTGAACAAAGCGGCGTTGCGGAAGTGATCAACAAATACATTTTGGGGGTATAGCGTTATGAAACGTGTCATCAAAATAGCCGATCTTGCACAGGCAATCAACCTAAGCGTCATTTATGTGGGAAAGCGGGACACCGCCGAAATCGACTCGAGCGACTTGAACCGTCCCGGGCTGCAAATGAGCGGCTTTTTTGAATATTTCGCCGTCAACCGGATACAGCTTTTCGGCATGGTGGAAATGACCTATCTGCAAACGCTTGACCCACAGACGCGCCTTGTACGTCTCGACCGCTTTTTTTCGCACCCGATCCCATGCGTACTGATCGGTCGTAATTTGACGCCGCCGGAGGAATTTTTGGAGTGCGCGCGCAAATACGATGTACCGGTGCTGATGTCCGGACTCACCACAACCAAATTGAGCCATAAAACATCCATTTATTTAGATGAATTATTAGCACCCGTTATCTCTCGCCACGGCGGACTGATGGATGTATACGGCGTAGGCATGTTCATTACGGGCGACAGCGGCGTAGGCAAGAGTGAAACCGCCCTGGAGCTTGTCAAGCGCGGACATCGGTTTGTCGCGGACGACGTGGTAGAAATCCACAAACTTTCCGACGATACGCTCGTCGGGCAGTCACCGGACATCATCCGCCACATGATGGAGATCCGCGGTCTGGGTATCATTGACGTTTCGGTATTATACGGCATGGGCAGTGTCGTGCGCGAAAAATCCATTACGCTTTCCATTCATTTAGAGCCCGGCGATGTGCGCGATATCGACCGTCTGGGAACAGCGGACAACCACATTACGCTGCTCGGCATCAAAGTACCGCAAATCACGCTTCCCGTACGTCCGGGGCGCAACCTTGCCATTGTGATGGAGGTCGCGGCCATGAACTTCCGTTTGAAGAGTATCGGTCAGGGAGGCGGCGAATGGCTTGCGCAGAATATTATGGATGTGGTACAACAATCATGACGCAAAACGAACTGGTTTTTGCATGTGTGTCTTTATTGGGTGCTGACAAAGTTTTTGAAGATGAACCCATGAAAAACCACACGACCTTCAAGACGGGCGGCAATGCCGAAGTGTTGCTTACCCCCCATACGGAAGAAGAATTGATCTGTGTCCTCCGTGCCCTCAAGCGTGAAAGTGTCCCTTATACGTTGATTGGGCGCGGCTCCAATCTCTTAGTCTCAGACGAAGGGCTTAGAGGCGTTGTGCTCAAGCTGGCGGACGGTTTTGACGCAGTGACTGTTTGTGAAGAATGTCTTGTCTGCGCGCAGGCGGGCGCAACGCTTCGCAGCGTATGCCTGGAAGCGATCTACGCGGGACTGACCGGTCTTGAATTCGCGGGCGGGATTCCCGGCTGTATAGGCGGCGGTCTTTCCATGAACGCCGGCGCTTATGGCGGTGAATTAAAGGATGTCGTAGAATATGTGCGCGTGCTAACGCCTGATCTTGAGGTGAAAATTCTGACAAATGAGGAAATGCAGTTTTCCTACCGCAAAAGCATTGTACAAAAAAGCGGCTGTGTGATCCTTGGCGCCGGCTTTCGCCTGACATCAGGCGACACAAACGAATGCATGACCCTCTTCCAAGATCTGAACGCGCGGCGCAAAGAAAAACAACCGCTCAACTTTCCCAGCGCAGGCAGCACCTTTAAGCGCCCCCCGGACAACTATGCAAGCGCGCTTATCGACGAATGCGGACTCAAGGGCTATACCATCGGCGGCGCGCAGGTTTCGGGGAAGCATGCCGGGTTTATTATTAACACAGGAGATGCTTCGTCACGCGATATTTATGAGCTTATTTGCCATGTGCGGCAAGAAGTTCTCAAAAAAACCGGCATCAGGCTAGAGCCTGAGGTGAGGTTACTGGGTGAATTTTAAAACATGATTGAAATAGCTTGGGATACACATACACATACGATACACAGCCACGGCAGCGGGACAGTCGAAGACAATGTTCGCGCCGCGATAAAAAGGGGGCTTACCAAAATCGTGATCAGCGATCACGGGATTGGACATCTTTTTTTCAACATCAAAGATGTGGACGCTTATTTAAAAGATATTGACGCAATGCGCAAAAAATATATAAACGATATTGAAGTGCTGTCCGGCGCGGAAATGAACCTGCTCTCCGACGAAGGGGATATTGATCTTCCTGCGTATCCTGCGAATGCTTTTGACGTCAATTTGATGGGTTATCATAAAATGGCACGCTTCCAAGGGCTGAAAAACACGCTCCATTTTATGCTCCCCAAAAGCAACAACGAAGCGGCTGTCGCACGCAATACAAAAGCATACATCAACGCTATGAACAAAAACCGCATTGATATCATCACGCATATTGGCTACGGTCTCCCTGTTGATAAGCTTGCCATCGCGCAGCATGCAGCCAAGGTCGGGACCGCGCTTGAGATCAATGCCAAACATCCCGAATTTACAACGGACGAGCTGATAGAGTGTGCCAAAACGGGCGTTCTTTTTTCCATCGGAAGCGACGCTCATTCCGTAGATCGCATCGGTGACTTCGCCCCCGCTCTAGAGAAAGCGGAGCAAGCAGGTCTCTCGCCGGCGCAGATCATCAACGCAAGGAGATAAAAACATGAAATTTACGATCGTAACAGGACTTTCTGGTGCAGGTCGTTCTTCCGCCATCAAGCGTTTAGAAGACCTCGGTTACTATTGTGTGGATAATTTAATGCCTGAGTTGATCCCTCAGTTTGCGCGTTTGTGCATGGAAAGTCAACACATCCGCGAAAAAGTCGCGGTCGCTGTGGATACACGCATGGGCGACTTTTTTGACTCCATTTATGCGACAATCGACGAACTAAAGTGCATGGATCTGGATTTAGATATCCTATTTTTGGACGCTTCAGATGCTGTGCTTGTCAAACGCTTCAAAGAAGTGCGGCGCAACCATCCCGTTTCGGGCAGCGGCGAGATCATCGCGGGCGTGCATCTTGAACGGCGTAAGCTGCAGCAGATCAAGGACATGGCAAACCATGTTATTGACACGTCCTCCTATAACGTCATGAAGCTGCGCCAGATGATCGACATGATGTATGCGGAAGAAGGCAAACAGGGTTTGCTCGTTTCCATCATTTCCTTTGGCTATAAGCGCGGTATCCCACTGGATGCGGATATGGTGTTTGACATGCGTTTTATCCCCAATCCGTTTTATGTGGAAGGGATGCGCAACCATACCGGTCTCGAGTCTGATGTGCGCGATTTTGTCCTTTCGTTTGAGCCAACCAAATTTTTTCTGCACGAGCTTGCCACCATCGTACAAAAGCTTGCGCCCTGTTTTATCAGCGAGGACAAAAACCAGCTTGTGATCGGCATCGGTTGTACCGGCGGTATGCACCGTAGCGTTGTGATGGCGGAGGAACTGTTCCGCTTGCTTTCCGATCAGGGATTGCGCGTCACGCTAGAGCACCGCGACATCAATCTGGAGAAAAACCGCTGATAAAAACGGAGGGCTCTTATGTCGTTTTCGTCGACTGCCAAAGATGAAATTTGCACATTACAAGTCACAGACGACTGCTGCATCATGGCAGAACTGTGCGCGTTAACACTTGTATGCGGAAATCTAAAGATCAATTCTTCCGGCGTACATATCCATTACAATACAGAAAATATGGCTGTCGCTAAGCGTATTTACGGAACGCTTACAAAAGTCTTAAAAATCGAAGCGGATATACAGGTGAAGGATAATCTTCTCAAAAAAAAGCATTCCTACACCATCGCCGTAGATAACGCAATGCTATTATTATCCGCGCTCGGGCTGGAAGGAAATCTATTAACGGATGCGGTTCCTCCTTCCTATATGCTGGAAAAAGGCTGTTGTACTGTTTGCGTCCTGCGTGGTGCATTTTTAGGCGGCGGAACCGTTTCCAACCCCAAGAAGAATTATCATTTGGAATTTGTAGTAAATTCGGAGGCTTATGCCAATGTGCTTTGCAAATTGCTCAAAAACAATGAGATTCAGGCAAAAACTATTCCCAGAAAGCAAAACTTTGTGGTATACTTAAATGAAGGGGACAGTATTTCCGCTTTTCTTGCCTTGGTAGGCGCATATTCTTCCATTCTAAATTTTGAAAATGTGCGTATATTAAAAGAAATGCGTAACAATGTAAATCGCGCTGTCAACTGTGAAACGGCAAATATCAACAAGACCGTCAACGCCGCAATGACGCAAGTAAGCAGCATTCGCCTGATCGACAAGCATATCGGTCTGGAAAATCTGAGCGATACGCTGCGCGAAACAGCAGAGCTGCGTTTATCTCATCCACAAGCTACGCTGCTTGAATTATGCGAGCTTAACGGGACAACCAAATCAGCAATGAACCACCGTCTTCGTAAATTGAACGCAATTGCGCAAGACTTAAATGGTCACTGACAATAAAAATGGCCGACCGGTCTACGGCAAATTCATTGCCGTCCATCACAGCAAGGAGGTTTTTGATATGATTTACAAAGAACTAGTGATTAAAAACAACGATGGTTTAAAGGCAAAGGCAGCGGCAAGCTTTGTGCAGGTCGCGAACCAGTTCGATGCCCAGATCCTGATTGAGTTCTCCAACAAAAAGATCAACGCCAAAAGCATTATGGGACTCCTTTCACTGGGTGTAAAATCCGGCGAGTCTATTTATGTATTCGCAAACGGCGCGGACGAAAAAGAAGCGATCGAAGCGCTTGGCGAACTGGCCGACAATAACTTCGGCGAGTAAACAGCAAACAAAAACGGTACAACCGATGGTTGTACCGTTTTTTATTTTGATCCGCGCTATTTCTGCATGATGTGCCACTGCACTCCAAACTTGTCGATCACCATCCCATAAAGCCCGCTCCAAAATGTTTCCTGTAGCTCCATTCCAACTGTCCCGCCTTCTCCAAGCGCCGCAAACAATCGTTTTACTTGCTCCTGCTCTTCCAAACTCAACGAGAGCTGGACATTGTTCCCCTTTACGCATGGCATATCCGAGGAAAAATCCATGAACATTACATTACAGTCTCCGATCATCAGCTCCGCATACATAATACGATCCTTATCTTTTTCATTGATATCCGCCCCCGGCGCATCGCCGTACGTCATAAACTGCGGATCGCTTAGCCCGAATACCTTTGCGTAAAACTCCACTGCCTCCCGGCAGTTGCCGTCAAAATTTACAAACACACTGAACGTCATAGTCTTTCTCCTTTTTATTTGGTAAGCTCTTTATACCACACTTAGACACGCGCAAAACATCATTCTTTTTCTTCCGGATGAAAATGCCTGTATACCGTTTGTGCAACATTGCCCGGCACACCCTTTACCACCTTAATATCCTCCAAAGAAGCATCCCTTAATCGTTTGACACTGCCAAATGCCTTTAACAGCGTACGCTTTCTCGTATCTCCCACACCCTCGATCAAATCAAGCTCTCCCGTATGATGCCGTTTTTCGCGCAGCTTACGATGGTATGTGATCGCAAAACGATGCGCCTCGTCCCTGATCCCTGTGACCAGCCGAAATTCAGGACTGCCCACGCGCAGCAGAATACTTCCTTCCTTCCCGGGCACAAATATCTCTTCCTGCTTTTTGGCCAAACTTACAATCGGAATATCGTCACACCCCAGCGCAAACAACGCATCTTGTGCCGCACTGAGCTGTCCCTTTCCACCATCTATGATGATGAGATCCGGCATGGGCAAAAAGCTTTCATCCCCCTGAATACCGCGCATCAGCCTACGCTCCAGCGTCTCATTCATAGAAGCAAAGTCGTTCGCGCCTTCAAAGCCCTTGATCCTAAAATGCCGATACTTTTTGCGATCAGGTTTTCCGTCGGTAAAAACAACCATCGAAGATACGTTGTTCGTTCCCTGTGTATTGGAAATATCATAACACTCTATGCGCTCAGGCGCCTCATGAAGCCCAATCGCCTTTGCAAGATTCCCCGCCGCCGCCTGCCGCTGCTTTTTTGCGCCTTCTTTGATCTTCACCGCGTCACCCGCGTTTTTGCGCGCCAGCTCTGCCAGCTTACGGTTGTCGCCGCGCACCGCCTCCATGATCTCCACCTTAGAACCACGCTTCGTGCTTAGCCATTCCTCAAGCAATTCATGATCATCCGGTCGGGGCAGCGCATAGATATGCTTGGGTATCCCGCTCTGATCAGCATAATATTGCTGCAAAAACTCCCGCATCATTTCGCCGAGCGGTTCGCCCTGATAATCCATATAATATTTCTGCGCAACATTCAATTTGCCGTCACGAAACAAAAACGCCTGCACCACTGCCGTTTCCAATCCCTTTTCGATCGCAAACACATCCTTATCGTTCAAGTTCGGAAAACCCGCGCGCTGCTTTTCACGGATGCGGTCAATAAGAGCAAGACGGTCGCGCAGCAAAGCAGCCTGCTCAAAGTTCAGCTCCTCCGCCGCCTGTTCCATCTTGCGGATCATATCCTTTTTGAGCGTTGTATTATTACCCGAGATCACGCTAATGACCTCTTTCACAAGCTCCGCATATTCTTCTTTCGATACTTTTCCTGTACAAGGTCCAATGCAACGCCCCATTTCGTAATTGAGGCACGGTCGCTCGTTCCGCGCGATCATACGCGCGATGTCGTTATTGCAGCTGCGCAGCGGATACAGTCTGCCGATCTGGTCCAGTACATCGCGGATAATGTGCGCCGCAATAAAAGGTCCGTAATATTTCGCGCCATCATCGCGCACCTTGCGCACCACAGTAAAACGCGGAAAATCTTCCCGCAGATCTACACGCACATAAGGAAAATGCTTATCATCTTTTAACAGGATATTATAATACGGACGAAATTTCTTGATCAGGTTACACTCCAAAATCAGCGCTTCAAGTTCCGTATCCGTAATGATATACTCAAAGTCTTCGATATGCGAAACCATCGCCGCGACCTTGACATATTTCTGCGCTTCCTTACGGAAATACTGGCTGACACGGTTTTTCAACACCCGTGCCTTGCCCACATATATGACCTTGCCGTCCTTGTCGCGCATGATATATACGCCGGGGTTTTGCGGCAGGTTTTTGATCTTTTTTTGCAGTGTTTCGTTCAATTTATTTGTTGTATCTCCGATCGTGACCGCCGTCGGCAGCTATTTGTACTGCCGGCATTTGATTAATATCCCAAATCGATCGCTTCCGCCAAAATCTGACCTGCAAGCGGCGTCGCATACGCGGAGCCAAATCCTGCGCCTTCTCCAAGTACCGCGATCGCCAGCGGATGATTCGCGTCTTCTACAAAACCCACAAACCACGAATGATTATCCGTTTGTCCCGTATCCTGATTCACATATTCCGCTGTTCCCGTCTTACCGCATACCGTCACGCCTGAAACATTCGCCTTCGTCGCCGTGCCGCTCTGCACCGTTTGCCGCATATATTCTGTGATCGTGGCGGCAACGCCTGCGGGCGCTACCGTCCTGAATTGCGTAGGCGTGTAGGTATAGGCGCTGTTTCCGCCATAACGCACATCAAGCAGCGTATTGGGCTGCATCATCACGCCACCGTTTGCAATTCCCGCGGAGATCATCATATTATGCATGGGCGTCAGCAGATCATGATACTGCCCGATGCCCCCCCACGCAAGGTCTCCTTTGTTACCGGATACCTCAAATATACTGTTATTGAGCCTGAAGTCCGGAAATTTGAAATTATAATTGAACGCAAATTCGTTCGCCGTTTTAAGCATCGCGTCATCACCGACCGCTACAGCCAGCTCACCGAAGTAAATATTACAGGATTTTTCAAACGCAGACGACAGCCCGACATGACCATGCCCGCCCTCTTTGGGACAGGTGACCTTCTGCCCTTCAATGATCGCGCTGCCCGTGCAATCAATCTCTAAATCCGTCACCCCATTTTCGATTGCCGCCGCAGTGGTCACGATCTTCATCGTCGATCCGGGCGGATACAGCCCCTGCGTCACACGATTTACAAATTTGGAGCCACTTTCTTCTGTGTCCTCTTTTACCGTATTCGGGTCAAATGTCGGCTTGCTCACGCTCGCAAGTATCTCGCCCGTCTTATAGTTCATGAGCACCACTGCCCCGTCCTTTTCCATATTGTTATAGATATATTCGTTCAGGTTTGCGTCAATGGTCAAATACACATCGCCGCCTTTTTTGCCGCTTTGCACACTGGCAAATTTATCCGCAATGTTTTGATCATAGCCATACAGGTATTTCGCAAAATACGTTTCCGCACCCAACGTACGTCCATAGATATCTCCTACGATATGGCTTACGGAACGTCTCATATCCTCACTTTCAGCATACTTGCGCGTATCCCCGTCCGAATAGGCAAGCACCACCCCATTGCGGTCATAGATGCTCCCCGCGTCCGCTACGTTGTTCTTAGAGGCGATCCTCGGGTTAAACGGCGTGGTAAACCACTGATCTCCATACGCGACCGTAGAATACAGCAAATACGATCCAAGCAATACAAACAGGCAGCAGAACACCGCAAGCATGGCGCGCATGTTTTTCTTGATGTCTGTTTTCTTTTTCATTCGACCGCGCCTCCCATCTCCGCAAGCTCCGCCTCTTCATGTTCCCCGTTTTTAAGCGCAACTCCCTCAATAATGCCAAGCTGCATCATAGACGCGATCATTGAGCTTCCGCCCGCGCTCACAAACGGCATCGTGATACCCGTCAGCGGAATCAGCTTGATCACACCGCCGATAATAATAAAGCTTTGCAGCGACAACATGACCGTCGCGCCAAACACCAGTAATTTGTCAAACGTCGTACGCGCATCCATCGCAATCAAAATACCACGGATAATAAACACAAGATAAAGCGCAATAATCGCGATCGCAACGATGATCCCAAATTCTTCGGAAATAGCCGCAAAAATATAATCGGATGTGCCCACAGGGATCACTTCAGGCATCCCAAGCCCAAGTCCCGTGCCGATCAGTCCGCCGCTTGCGATGGCAAGCAGTCCCTGTACAATCTGATACCCTTTATCGTTGTATGTTGCCCACGGATCCTGCCATACCTCCACACGCGTCTTTACATGATCAAACAACTTATAGCTCAAAAACGCGCCGCCCGCAAAAGCCCCCAGCGCGCCCAGCGTAATCGCCAGATTACCCGTACCAACATAAAATACGATCAAAAACGTTCCCGCAAACAGAAGCGCCGCGCCAAGGTCCTTTGACAGCACCAATATTCCTACACACGCGATCGTAAACACAAAATACGGCCACATGTCGCGCTTACGGTTCTTAGAAGACAGAAAATATGCTGTCACGATCAAAAACAATATTTTGGCAAACTCGCTCGGCTGCACGCTGATCCCGCCGATCTTGATCCAGTTTTTCGCCCCGCCGATCGTACTCGCAAGTACCAGCGTCAGCGCCAGCATTCCCACCGCAAGTATCATAAAAATCCAGTTCGCCTTGCCAAAATCGTGCGCCCGCTTGATCACAAGCATCACGATAACCATTGCCACATTACCGATCAGTATCCACATAAACTGTTTCATTGCCGTATCCGGATCCAGGCGGTAAAGGATCACAATACTGATGATGCACAAAAAGTCGGCGATGAGCAGAGCAAACCGTTCGACATGCTTAAATATCTTGCGCAGGATATTGTATTGCAAAATGATAAATACCGCAAATATCCCCCCCACAAGAAGCGCCTGCATATCGAAAGCGCCGCCTACAAAGGAAAGCAGCATCATACCGGACAGCAAAAATAATATCATGAATGTAAGCACGATCCCCGCGCCATATCTCTTAATGATCATTGCCTATCCTCGTTCTCTTAAAGTAAATGCGCATGCTGATATCTCCAAAGGAAAGCTTGTCGCCTGTTTTCAGCTTATGTGTATTGACCGCGCGGCGATCATTGATCTTGGTTTCTGTCCTGCTTTCCGGCTTCACGTAATATTCGTCGCCCTCCGCAAAAATCAACGCATGCCTCGGCGCGACCGTCCTGTCCGGCAATACGATATCACAATTCCCTGCGCTGCCAATACTATTTTGCTGCGTCAAGCCAAAGCGATCGCCAATAAATTCCTCCGGTCCCGCAATAATCTGCATATATCCGCCAAACTGATTGACCTGCGTCATGACCTGCTTTTTCTGCTGGTATTCCTTATACGAAATATAGATCACCGCAATCAGTATCACAAGCACCAGGGCAATAAACCAATAGCGCATCGCGTATGAGGCGACCTCAAAAGCTTGTTCCATACCTGTCTCCTAAATCAATTGTTCTGTTCTTTTGACGTACTTGCCAAGGAAAAAGTTCCCTCTTAAAATCTGCTGCTGCCGACAAGCCTGCCGCGCAAACCACTGTAATACCATTGTGCGAGCCTTGAAAACAGCCAGTCATACAGCAGAAAAATGAGTTCCCCCGCGATCAAAAGTCCCCACCACGGAACATCAAACGGAATTTGAGCGACCAGCCACCCATCGGTAAAGAAGTAGATGAGCGCCGCGCATATATTGAAGTAAATCAGCTTCATGATCATAGCTCCCGCGCCCTGCTGGTTGCCATCTACATAAAATTTAAAGATACCGTAATGCCCAAAAAAGAAAAGAAACGGCAGCATCCCAAGCTTTACGGGCACGATCAAAAACCCAAGAAACAAAATAACACCAAATGTCACAAACGCCGTCACGGTCATTCGTTCCATCATGATCCCCATAATAAATACCGACGATATGAAATAAAATGTGATACGAAGCGCAGGCAGTATATTTGCCAAATAAACGCACAACAACGTAAGTGCCGCAAACATGACCACCAGGCTTCCCTTGCCGGAGCTTCGCTTATATCCTCTTCCTTTAACCATTACATTCCCCTAACAACAACAGAACATACCGCGCCCACAACACAAGCTCAAACCTGAGCACGCACAGATCGCGCACGGAATACACATCTTTCCATTCATTTGGATACCACCCGCAGGCATATCTCCGAAATCCATATACGATCCCGCCTGCTGCGACATCGCTCGCATCGCGTTTTCGTATTCCTTATTTCCCGGCTCCATCTGGTACGCGCGCGTAAAGTGCTCTGCTGCGCCATCATACCAGCCCCTGCGCAGCAACACGATCCCCATCAAGAAATGCCATTCCGCGGGGCGCTCGCTCATACGGTTGAGCATCGCTTCCGCCTCGCCAAGCGCGCCGCGCTGTATGGCCGCGCGCACAGACGCAAACTCCGGCGTGTTGCTCCACTGGTAGTTGCCCTGCTTTACCTTTGTGATCATATCATAAGCCGCGTTGATCTGCTTTAATTTTTCACTCGCCGCCGCCTGTTTCTGCGGATCATTCGCAAACCGATCCGGATGATATTGCTTCACAAGCTTCCGGTAGGCCGCCTTGATTTCCGCGTCCGTGGCGTTTTCCGTAACGCCCAGTACCTCGTATGGGTTCATCTACATACCTTTCGTTTATCTTACCTGTGCAGTCATCCGTGGCAGTCCATCCACAATGCGTTCCGTCTGTTCTCGAAGCCCCAGATAAATAATATTTTGCAACAGTTCCTTATTCTTTTTCAATTCCAGCCGTTCTAATGCCTGCGCCGCCTGCGCCAGGGAATACTGCATACTTCGCAATATTTCTTCCTTCGCCTCTTGCGTCCGCTCTCCATATTTATATTGATATACATTATATTCTCCTGCCGCCGCATCTTTTTCCCAGTCCTCCGCCGCATCGATCAGATATACCCACCGACCGAGGCTGTAGCCAAAATCATATAACACATGCGATTGGAGCACGTCCACATCCCCAAATACCGTGCCCAACAACCGGGCGTATGTATCCGCAACCGCGTCCGTATTCATCGATTTCTGCTCTTCCAACCGATGCAGTCCGCCGATCGTTTGCTGCGCAACCTCTGTAAGATGCGGATGTTTTGCCGCCGCTTCGCGGTAAGGTTTTCTCAAAAACGTCCGCACCATGTTACCCTTTTTACGGTCACGCACATCGTCCGCCGCCTTAAAATACGCCATCAGTATGTTGACATCCGCCGCATACTCCGCTGCGTCCGCACATACCTGCTGCCGTTTCTCAAAGGGATGCAGCCCGCATTTGCACGGCTTTATGGTATTCTGCTCCTCATGCAGACTGTCCGCAAGCAGATATAAAAACACACTGTCAAAATTAAGCACTGCCGTTCGCCTATAATTTCTTTTCAAGGCCTTGCACAGCCCGCAATAGTACGCGCGGAACAATTCATACTCGCGCACTTTGAGCTCGCATACCTTGGGTACAATGTATCCAAACATACAGGTATTATATCATCAAACACTTTTCGTTTCTATGTTTCCCACAAAAAAAGGCTTTCATCCGCCCGATAAAAGCCCAATTTTCAATGTTTGTTCACATTTACAGTTTTCTTGGCGCAAAGCCGATTTTTTTCTGCACTTTAAAAAGTGTCTTTCGTGCGGTATACGATGCTTTTTCAGCATTTTGTGTCATCACCTGCTGCAAAAACGCCTTATCTGTGCGCACTTGCTCATACCGCTTTTGCAGCGGCTCCAGCTCCGCAATGACCGCGTCCGCCACACGCTGCTTTAGCACGCCGTAGCCCTGCCCCGAAAACTCCTGCTCCGCCTGCGCGATCGTTTGACCGGTGATCGCGGAATAGATGGAAAGAAGATTAGATACGCCCGGCTTTTCATCCGCAAAGCGGATATCCCCGTCGCTATCCGTCACCGCGCGCTTGAATTTGCGGGTGATTACTTCGGGTGGGTCAAGGAGGGCGATGAACGAATTTTCGTTTTCGTCGGACTTAGACATCTTCTTTTCCGGCTCCTGCAAACTCATGATCTTCGCGCCTGCCTTAGGAATATACGGTTCCGGAACAATAAACATATCGCCATAAAGATTATTAAGGCGAATCGCCAAATCGCGCGTAAGCTCCAAATGCTGCTTCTGGTCTACACCCACAGGCACAAGATCCGCCTGATAAAGCAGAATATCCGCGGCCATCAACGCCGGATAAGTAAACAAGCCCGCATTGATATTGTCGCCTACCTTAGCACTTTTTTCCTTGAATTGCGTCATGCGCGAAAGCTCACCCATGTAGGTAAAGCAATTGAGTATCCACGCCAACTCCGCATGCTGCGGAACGTGTGACTGCATATACAGGATATTTTTGTCCGGATCAATCCCCGACGCAATCAAAATGGACATTACGTCAAGCGTACGCTTCCGGAGAGCCGCCGGCTCCTGCCGCACAGTGATGGCATGCATATCCACCACACAATAATAGCAATCATATTCGTCCTGTAATGCCGACCAGTTTTTTACCGCACCCAGATAGTTGCCAAGCGTGAGGTTTCCGGATGGCTGTATCCCGCTGAATATTGTCTTTTTATTCTGCTCCATCCCTTAATCTCCCATGCGGTGCAAAAAGTCCCTGACAGCTGTGATCAGATCATTCTTGTCCACACATCCGTCATGCATCACCGGTTTTTCACATAACTCGCTGATCTGCGGCGGAATACTCGTCCCCGTCGCCTGCGCGAGCTTGTTTGCCGCCTCAAACGCGTCTTCCACACGCTCTCCCGTAACACAGCGCAGTACATCCTGCGTGAATTTATACGGATTCGCCGTAGACACCACCACGCTCACAGAATCATCCCCTGTCGCCCGCACATATTTTTCATACACACACTGCGCGACCGCGGTATGCGTGTCAATCAGGTAACCATATTTTTCAAAGGTGCTGCGTATCGCCGCTCCCGTTTCCTCTTCGTCACAATAATCCGCGTAAAAAAGCTCACTGAGCTGTTGCTTTGCGCCATGCGGGATCTCATACACCCCATTCGTTTTCAAAGAATCCATCCACTGCGTAACGACAGCCTCGTCGCGCCCGGCAATCTCGTACAGCAGCCGTTCCAGGTTGCTTGAGATCAAAATATCCATCGACGGCGACATCGTCTTAAAAAACGTACGGTTCGCGTCATATTTTCCCTGCCGGAAAAAATCTGTCAGCACATTGTTATGGTTTGAGGCACACACGAGCTTTCCAATGGGCAGACCCATACGCTTTGCGTAATACGCGGCAAGAATATTGCCAAAGTTACCCGTAGGCACGACAAAGTTCACCTTCTGTCCCTTTTCGATCTTTCCGTCTGCCATTAGCTTTGCGTACGCGTATACGTAATACGCCACCTGTGGGATAAGTCTGCCGATGTTGATCGAATTTGCGGAAGAAAACGTATATCCCGCTTCCTTTAACAAACCCTTCAAATCGTCGTTTGCAAATAATTCCTTCACACCTGTCTGCGCGTCATCAAAATTTCCCTTCACGCCACACACGCTCAAGTTGCCGCCTTCTTGCGTCACCATCTGCAGCCTTTGCATGGTTGCCACGCCGTCTACGGGATAAAACACCAGAATTGCCGTCCGCGGCACATCCTTAAATCCCTCCAGCGCAGCCTTTCCTGTATCGCCGGAAGTCGCGGTCAGGATCAATACATTCTCCTGCTGATGGTGTATGTCAAGTCCCACGCGTATCAGGCGCGGCAAAACTTGCAATGCCATATCCTTGAATGCAAGCGTCGGTCCATGCGAAAGCTCCATCACATATTCCGTTTTCGAAAGCTGTTTTAGGGGGACGATCCTCGTATCATCAAACGACGCATAAGCCTGCTGAGTCAGCGTACCCAGTATATCCTCCGGCACATCAAAAAACAGCCCCAACACCTTTGCCGCCAAAATATCGTATTCATGCGCCGCATATCCCGCCATCTCGTTAAGATCGATGTTCGGAAACGTTTCAGGCACAAACAAACCACCGTCTGCGGCGATCCCTTTTAGTACAGCCATCGTCGCGGGAATCTTTTCTCCTTTTCCGCGCGTACTCATTACCTGCATATTCTGATTACTCCTTTAAAAGCAAACGTTAAGCTGGCCGCATATCATGCGCTCAGCTTAACGTAAAATTTCCATTCAAAACACGGGGGGTATCTTGCCCCCGGCAACAACCCTTCTTAAAAGCTCAGATAATATAAGGCTTCAAGAAATCCGGCGCATCATTTGGATCAGCACTGATGATGATCACAGCCTTGCAGTTGTTCTTTTCGCAAAGCGCGTTGATTTTTTCCATCAAGCTTTTTAACTCTGAAGCTTCCATTTTTACGATTTTCAGAAACGCATCGATAAAGATCGCTTCAATATCGTAGTTCTGCGATACCATACCGCACAGCATTCCGTAAAGCGCGTCGCCCGATTCGATCCCAAAATCTTTCACGTCCACAAAACGCGCC
>CAZBSH010000023.1:0-40371 GCA_964494645.1 uncultured Christensenella sp.
TGAGCCTGTCCTTTTTGATTAATTTCTACACATCAATAAATAACCTTTAACACAGGCGAATCCAAAGGTCAATATATTAAAACACCGACGGTTTTCCGACGCTTCTTTTGATAAAATAAATTGTTAACATACATGTACCCAATTTTTTATATTCCGGAGGAAAACAAAGTGGATTCAACACTTTTCGTTTCGGTATGCGGAATGGCTGGATATGGTTGGCGCGGATGTTGAAAAAATCCTAAGGGAAGCGATGAGCAAAGCGTAGCAAAATCACGGTCAAGGTGTTTGTGGAAAAGATAAAATATGATATTGCCCGGCGAAGTGAAAGACGGGTAGCGTTTATGGAGCGAACATGACAAAACTACAGGCAAATATTTGCCTTTTAGCGGCAACGTTTTGTTGGTCGGCAGAAGTAATATTATTCAAAATGATCCCGGATGGGGTACCGAGTTTTGCGGTCGTATGTATTGTAAACTTGATTGCCGCGTTGGTTTTAGGCATTGTTTTTTGGCGCAAAGTATGGGTTGGTATCACTAAGCGTATGATTTTGGATGCGTTCATTCTTGCGAGTCTGAACGCAGGTTACAATCTGTTGATATTAGAGTTCACGAAAGATATGGAAGCGATGCAAGCCGCCTTTCTGTTGACTATGACAACGGTATTGCTTCCTTTTATCGCTCTTTTAATGGGCAGGAAATCAGAATGCAGAACGTACATATGCGTATTGGTAATGTTTGTCGGCATATTGATCGGATATAAAGAGATGCTGACAACGCAAAGTGTTATTCTTTTTCTGTGTATGCTTATTCCGGCAGGATTGCGTATTGTTTATATCGTTCGGCAAAATGATGCTGCGAAAAAGTATGAGCCGATACAGATTCTTGTTTTGATGTGCGCGATGATCGGCGGCATTTCCTTTATATTGTGGTCAATCAAGCAGCCGGGTACATTTATGATGCTTCCGCTTGATGGGAAGCTGATCTCGGGGTTGTTTGCGTATAGTTATTTTGTTAGTATCATGGCGGGTATCCTTAATATTGTCGCTAATCGCTATACCACACCGCAGAATGCTTCCGTCATCTATTCGTTTGAGATACTGATGACGGTCATCATGGCGATGACGTTGCCCTCTGTTTTGGGTGAAAGAGAAACATTGAGTATACAGACAATTGTTGGATGCGCGGTGGTTACAAGCAGCGCAATACTGGCGGAGGTCAACTTCAAGAAAAAAACGGTTCGAATAAGCATGGAGGCGCAGCGATGAGAGAATTATTTTTGCCGTTTAACAGTAAAAAAGCGTTTTTGTGCATGCTGGCATTGATCGGTATTCACCTTGTGGTAGCAATGCCTTTTAAATCGTGGGTATTGATTCCCGCATTGACAGACATTCGTCCTGTAGCGGGATTGTTGCCTGTCTATGGCGTGTTTATGGGTCCTGTTGGTGGTTTTGCGACCGCGTTTGCTAATTTCGTAGAGGATGCTTTGACGGGGATGCTGACGTGGGGAAGCATCGCGGGTTTTGTTTCTAATCTGCTGGTTCCATATTTATACTATAAATTATGGTATTGCTTTTTTAAAAAGCCGTTTGAGGTAAAAACAGGAAAAGATCTGATTGGATATTTGCTGCTTGCGCTGTTGCTGTCGCTGATGCAGGCGGCGATGATCACAGGTTTTGTATATGCCATTGGTATGCCTGTTCAGGCAGGAGCGTTCTTTGCGGCAATATGCAGCAACAATTTCTTTTTCGCTATGCTTATGGGGTTGCCGCTAATCATGGTATTACGTGCGCAGTTTGGACATACTGATTTTGGAAGCAAGAGGGAGCGATATTTGATGCCCGCGCACAAGGATCGTTTTTATTGACAGAAAGCTATGTGGGTGGCATGATAAACGATAGGCAAATGCTTGCCTTAAAAACAGCATATTTTTGATTTACTATTGTTGAAGCACAGCGGTGAGTTTTGTTTGTCTTTGTGAAAGCGGGCGCACGAAATTTGGGGAGGCGTATTTGCCATGAAAAAAGGATTGTTAAAGACCGGAAACAAGTCACTGTTTTCTAACTTAAATTTTTGGATGATATGCATTGCGTTGATCGCTTATGCAGTATGCATTTACAGCCAGCGGCATTTTGTCACGATGGATGTTCCTACGTTTCAGGTTCCGTGGTGGAACTACATCAGCGAACATGGGTTTCAGGGGATCGCAACGCTGAACAACCCTCCGGAAGCCGGTGGAGCGGGTGGTAATTATACGACGATCTGGTACTTTTTGATCTGGCTTTTTTGTGAGTCGGGGCTTTATCCCTATTTCCCGATCGAGTATAATATCAAGCTTATGGCTGTCGTTTGTTCGGTCATTTCGGCGTTGGCAGTTTACTTTGTTATCAAACACTATCGCCCGAAAGCGAGATACGCTCCGACTTTTGGTATGGTCGCGACATTGTTCCTGCCCTCTTTTCTTTTAGATGTTGTAAAAACGAACCTTCCGGATACGCTGTATATCATGTTTGCGATGCTCGCGTTGCTGGCATTTCTAAAAAACAGGAAATCCGCAGCATGGTTTATCCTTGGATTTGGGATATGCTTTAAGCTGATGGCTATTTATTTAGCACCGTTTTTCGTTTATTTTTACATAAAAGATTTCAAAAAATATAGTCTGAAAGAAAAATTATCGCCGTTATTTGTGCTTATCCCAATTGTCCTTTGTTCGATCCCCAATCTGCTAAGCGGCGGAGATTTTATGAGCGGCATCGTCGGGGTGATGCTGGGACGCAGCGGAGAGGCTATGCATTTCAACGGTTATTCCTTTTGGCAATTCATGCCTAACGATGCAATCCATTTTCAAAGTTTCGCGATAGCATTATTTTTATTGAGTTTTGCCGCGATCGTTATATTTGTAAAGCGCTTTGTTCCGGATGAGCGCAAACGTGAAGTAGAGACGACAGTTCTTTTACCCTTGTTTCCCATGGTGGCGTATTTTCTGCTTCCGGCGCAGCATGAGCTTTATTTTTCCATGGCTGCGGTATTTGCGTTTATTATCTGGTGTGTAAGACCGAAAAAAAAGACGTTTTTTGTTTTTGCGGCATTGAATATTCTTTTGTTTGTCGGATATTGTACGCTATCTTACAGAGCGTTGCCGATTACACCTGTCGGTGTTTTTGACGATTATCAATTGCTTTCGTTTGTATTCGCGTGCGTGATAGGGTATTTGGGATATCAGATTTTCAAAAACAGTGTTTATTGCAAGGGACGGGATTGCGGAAGATAGCGTTGTGCTTGTATGTGATCTACTCCTCACATTCGTTTTTGGGGATCGTCAGAATGACGGTAGTTCCTTGATGTGTGCTGTTGAGTGTAAGGGTCCCGCCGCACTGCACCAAAAGCCGATGACGCACATTGGAAATGCCGATGTGTGATCTTTTATCGCCGGGCAGGCAAAGTGGATCAAAGCCTGAACCGTCGTCTTGTACGGTCACGATCCATGCTTCGGACGTTTCATGGCTTCTTATTGTTACGGTAATACCCTCTTCACGAGACATTATGCCATAATGTACAGCATTTTCCACAATGGGCTGGAGCGTGAGCGTGGGAACAAGAAAATCTGTTACGGGCGTATCGTATATGATGTGCAGTCGGTCCGCAAAACGAAGCTGCTCAATTTCGAGATAATGTTTCGTGTGCGTGAGCTCGCGCTTGAAGGGGATGAGCTTTGTGCTGGATAAAGAATCCAGATTGCCGCGCAAAAAAGCCGCAAAATGGTCAATGGTGTGCATCGCTTTTTGCGAATCTGTACGGCATAATACTTTGATTGCGGTGAGTGTATTGTACAGGAAATGGGGCTGGATCTGGCTGAGCATAATGGCCATGCGCGATTCCGCAAGGTCGACCTGCATTTGACGGAAGGCTTCATCCTTTTTTATTTGTGCCTTCGCATAACTTACAAGCTGCACGATAGAAAATAGAAAAGAGATACCAAAGCCATATTGCATCGCAGTGCGCCGGGGCATAAAGGGATAAAATAAAATGCTGACGCTGTCTAATAGGATCGCCACAAAAACCGGCGATACGGTCAAAAGCAACAGCTTTAAGTAAGTATCGTGATACCGTCGTATTTCCATGACGATGCAGGTAACGCCTACGATCAACAGACCGAGGGCGAGACCGGCGATCATAAACTGGGTCTCGTGCAGATCGGCAACGCCCAAGAGCTGCAAGAGCAGAAAAACAAGAATGCTCAATAATATGAGGAAAGACGCGCTTGTCATAACAGATCTCGTTTTTTGTCCGCGCATATAAAACCTGATCAGCAACGTGAGGGCAATGGGCATGAGCAACATTCCGGCAATGTCAAAAAATGCCGCCAGCCAAGGCGGAGAAATATAAAAATAAAAATAGGGATACAAAACATCGGGAATACACCACAACCCGCCCGAAAGAAGGTATAGCCCAAACAGGGCGATGCGTTTTGCGTCCGGCATTTTTTGAAGACCGTCCACCGCGCCTTCAAAAAGATAAAGCGCACCGGAGAAAATGGAAAATAGCGAAAGAAAAGCGAAAAATGTCATTTTTTCGAGTAAAAGCCCAAAAAAGCCGCTGCCATCACCGACATAGAAGCTGTCAGTCAGCAAATATGGCGTGACAACGCTTTTGGCGTAATACGAGGTCAGCGTGATGGTTATTTCTTCATCCGGCGTGATTCCCGGCGATAAGAAGCTGAGCCAGCTATAGCCCGGGGAATGGATACCGGAAGGAAAACTTCCCGGCTGATTGGCGGAAAAAATGGGTTTTCCATCAATATTAAGTACTATACCGATGTGCTCGAGGCGTGTCCAAATGCGTTCATTGACCGGAATATCCGCGGAAAAGTGCCCGCGGATATCAACGGTTTTATAACCGTCTTCGATACCGTTTGTAAGGTCGATCCAGTTTTCACCGTCTACGCTCCATTCACCGCGAAAGCCGATGGGATTCAAGACGGGGGCGCCGGAATCAGATGGCGCCGCAAGAAGAATTTGCATAACAAAAAAAATGCATAGAAACAGCAGAAGACCGGAGAGGACGATATATGAGGTTTTGCAGAATCGTTGTTTCATTTTGTCCATTGGTTGAGAGTTTCGAGAAAAAGAGTGCTATATCGGTATTATTTTAACTGATGGGCAAAAAAAACACAATGCATTTCAAAAAACGCAGAGGATTTAGGCAATAACGTTCATGCATTGGAGCGCAAAAATTCAGGATGCCTATCAAGAATTTGGGTTTTGAGGCTTTATAAAGCGAAAAATAGAGTTGTAAAAATCGCAAATATATGTTATACCATTTAAAGAAGATATTGATTAGACGCGATGGTTGGAAAAAATATAATCGTGTTTTTTGTGGTTGTGACGAATAATGGGAGAGTGCATGACGTGAGATGTCCTTCTTCAAAAAATATATATTTGCGCAAAATCGTAGGGATTGTGCTTTGTATTTGTTTGCTGTTTTTTGCATTACCGTGTGTGGGAAATGCCGCGGAAAAGCAGGTAGTAAAGGTAGGCGTTTTTGGGCTTGATGGATTTTACGGTAAAAATGCAAATGGGCAGGAGACAGGCTATGGTTTTGCCTATCTGGACGAAATTTCAAAATATTCGGGGCTGACATTTGAATATGTGTACGGTACATGGGACGAATGCTTGCAGCGGCTGGAAGCAGGCGAGATCGATGTACTTGATTATGCGTTAAAAACACCTGAGCGGGAGAGTAAGTTTGCGTTTGCTTCGTACTCGACCGGTACAAGCTTTGGGCGTATGCATGCTCTGAGCAGCAATGATACGCTGACATACAACGATTACGAGGCATTTGACGGGATCAGGGTCGGTTTTATGGCTTCGAATGACAGAAACGAAGCGTTTCGTGTGTACGAGAAAGAGCACGGTTTTTCGGTAAAGGAGACGTTTTATTTGGATACGGTTTCGCTGAAAGAGGCGTTGCAAAAAGGAGAAGTAGATGCGATTGTTGTGAATAACTTGCGCAATGCGGAAGGGGAAAAACCAATCGCGCAGTTTGCGCCGGCACCTTTCTACATGATGACGTCCAAGCAAAATACGCAACTTATCGTTCGCATAAACGAAGCGCTCGAACAGATACAGATCGAAAAACCGAGTTTTAACGATCAGCTTTATCAGGAATATTTTGGAGGAAACGGCGGGCAGCTTCTTTTGACGGCGACGGAGATCGAATATATTAAGGCCGCTCCGACGGTTCGTTTTATATGCGACGAAGGTTGGGCGCCGTTCGAAAGTTTGAGCAGCGATGGTGTGCCGCAGGGGATCAATGTAGATATCCTCAAACTGGTTGCTGAAAAAACCGGTCTGCGCTTTGAGTTTGCAGGTGGTTATGCATATGATGAGGCGATCGATATGGTAGGCAGCGGTGCTGTAGATATGCTTTTAAGCTATGATAATAATCCGGATGAGGCCAGAAGCTTGAATATTGCACTTTCTGATACGTTCTTGAAGTCACCGATCGTTATTGTGGGTGCCAGAACAGTGATTGCGCCGGATGATGTTTTTGCGTTGCCGTCGATCTATGTGCCGCACCAGGAATACGTGAGTACCTATTATCCTGATAATGAGATCCTTTACTTTGACAACGTCGAGGATTGTTATCATGCGATAGAGGAGGGCGAGGCGAATTTTACAATGGAAAATTTGTATGCCGCAACGGATGCAATCCATAAAAGGTATCCATCTCTTATGATTTCTGCGGTTACGACGCTCTCGGACGAATTTTCCTTTGCCCTGCGTAAAGATACTGATCCGGTATTGATCGGGATACTCAATAAAAGTATTCCGACGATCACAGATACGCAGTTTAATTCTTTGCTGCTGGAAAACACATCCGCTCAGCAGCAGACTTCTCCGCTCATTCTTTTTATTGAACAATACAGCACGCAGATCATGGTGATCATGTTGTTTATTATCGGTGTAATGATCGCAAGCATTATTTATATCGTCGTCAGCCAACGGGGAAACAAACGCCGCTTGTGGCAGATGGCTTATATTGATCCGCTTACAGGGCTCGGCAATATCAATAAGTTTAAAAAAGATGCTCAGGAGCTGTTGGAGCAAAATCGGAATGGCACCTATAATATGGTCAAGCTTGATGTGCGAGGCTTTAACCTGATCAATGAGCTTTACGGGTTTGAAGAGGGGAACAGGGTGCTGTGCGGTGTAGCGCAGGCACTGGGGCTGTTTGTCAATCCGGACACCGATATTGAGGCGCGTCTTAACAACGACGAATTTGCTTTGCTCAAAGCGTATGACGGACCAAACGAGGCGAGTCGGAATACGGATGAGGATCTTCAAATGTTCAAAAAAAATGTCAGCAATATAACAGGTCATAATCTGCGTTTTTCGGTGGGGCGTTATATGGTGGGACAGGGGGAGACGGACGTTGAAGAGATTTTTGAAAAGGTAAACTATGCGCACAATTTGGCGCGCAAGGATGTGGATGGCAAAGAACAGATCAATTATGATGAAAGGCTGAAAGCGAAAGCGATCCGCACACAAGAGATCGAATCGACAATGGAAGCGGCGATGGAGAATGGCGAGTTTTGCGTGTATTTGCAGCCAAAATATCGTTTGCGGGATGAAAAGCTTGTTGGAGCGGAAGCACTGGCGCGTTGGAGAAAGCCGGATGGTACAGTGGTCAGCCCGGTTGAGTTCATTCCCGTGTTCGAAAGGAACGGTTTTGTTGTCAATCTGGATATGTATATGTTTACGCAGATCTGCGCATTGCTAAAGGCGCGGATGGACAAAGGTAAAGAGTTGATTCCGATATCGGTGAATTTTTCACGGTTGCATCTTTCGAATCCGGAATTTGTGCAAGAGCTCTCACGCATCGCCGACGAGTATGGCGTACCCAAAAAATATCTGGAGATCGAACTTACAGAAACGGCGATCGTCGGCAACGAGGATATCTTGAAAAGGGTGCTTTCAGAGCTTCACAAGGAAGGATTCACGCTCTCTATGGACGACTTTGGTTCCGGATATTCTTCGCTGGGGCTGTTAAAAGATCTTGTAGTGGATGTCATAAAAATCGACCGTGCGTTTTTTGCGGACAGCAACGACCAGGCGCGCGCAAATACAGTCATCCGTCATATCATAAAAATGGCGAATGAGCTGGGGATTGATACTGTTGCGGAGGGCGTGGAAACAGCGGACTATGTTAGCTTTTTGCGGGATGCCGGGTGTGACAGTGTGCAGGGGTATTATTTTGCGAAGCCTATGCCGGTGGAAGATTTTTTCTCTGGAAAAGATGAATACGAAGAAAACAGCTGAAATACGGTCTTTTGTTTGGGGCAAATATTTTTTTCGGGGCAAACGGTAGAAAATGATATTGAAATCTAACAGTCTTTGTGATAGATTATTAAAACAGCGGTAAAAGTAAAATGCTGATATGTAATAGAAGGTGCGGTGGGAAATCATGGTTCAGTTTTCATTATTTGGAATGGCAGATGCAAAAATTATGACCGGCGAATACATTTCTGCGCGGCAGGACACGAAAGAGGCTGCGGCAGAGCGTATGGATATGCATCCGATCCATTGGATTTGGGATGAACCGATGAGAAGATATACAGAAATGGGCTTTGACCCGATCAGCTATAAAGACTAAAGAACGAACACGACTGTGCTGCGCATCCTTTAAGGGGTGCGTTTTTTGTTTGCCCGTACGCTACATTGACAGTGTTTATGAAATCTCTTACAATAATAACATGCTGGAGGAAGCGGTATGCGCAAGGCAATCATTGTAGATCAGGATCCTATGGTAT
This sequence comes from uncultured Christensenella sp., assembly GCA_964494645.1. Classification (GTDB taxonomy): domain Bacteria; phylum Bacillota; class Clostridia; order Christensenellales; family Christensenellaceae; genus Christensenella. The sequence goes on from CAZBSH010000023.1 coordinate 8,809, forward strand.
CCTTTTTGATTCGCGGTTATCTGGAAAAAGAAAGCGGCTTTCATGTTGCGGGGGAATTTCAGGAAATTAAAAAAGCGTTGGCATTTTTGCGGGGCAATGCGGTAGATTTGATGATACTTGATTTTCTTGTGCCGGATTACGACGGCGCGGCGCTCAAAAAACTTTTGCTGGAGAAGGACTGTCGGACGAGTATCATACTCGTAACGGCTGCGCGTGACGCGCTTTTTGTAGAAGCCGCAATGCATCTTGGCGCGATCGACTATCTGATCAAGCCCTTTTCTTACGAACGTCTGCAAAAAGCGTTGGAACAGTATGCGGAGTATGCGCATACGGTAGAAGGATTGCGCTCCGTTGATCAGGAGACGGTGGATCATTTGCTGCATGCGGGGCAAAAGCAGGAATCGCAAAAAAGCATCAGCGGCGTAGAACAGAAGATTATATGCTATATGGAAGAAAGACCGAAACAGGACGTGACCGTAAAAGAGCTTGCAGATGGTGTAGAATGTTCGGTGGTAACGGTGCGGCGATACTTGAAGCGTTTGCAAGAAGCCGGGCGCGTGATCGCGGACATTGATTACCGTACGGGAGGACACCCGCGCATCAGGTATCGCCTGCCATGATCGGGAGGAAAGCGAAATGAAAACCAGAGAACCCGCATATTATGAAAACGGCAGTCATGGCAATCTGCTGAGCGACTTAAACAAGGCGCGCGGTGTGCTTGATGTGGTGATCGAAGCATCGTATGACGGGATATATATCACGGATGGCAATGCCAATACATTGATGGTCAATACGTCTTACGAGATCATCTCCGGATTGAAACGCGAACAGGTGATCGGGAAGAATATGCGCGATCTGGTGGCGCATGACATCATCAACCAGTCGGGGACGCTGGAAGCGATTCGTACACGACAAAGTATTACGCTGGAGCAGGAGTTCCAGACGGGCAAGCGCGCGGTCATTACAAGCACGCCTACGCTCGACGAAACAGGCGAGGTCGTTATGGTCATGACGAATGTGCGTGATATCACCGAGCTGCACGAGCTGCGTATGCGTCTTAGGGAGAACGAAGCAAACGTGTCGGAGCTGGCGGCAATGCGCAGGGAGCTTTTGGGTGACAGCGAGCTCATTGTGCGCGACCATTCGATGGTTGCTATGATGAAGATGATAGACAGGGTATGCAAACTGGATACGACCGTGCTGTTGACGGGGGAGACCGGTGTCGGTAAGGACAGGATCGCGTCTTATATTTATAAGGAGAGCAACCGCGCCAAAGAACGTTTTATCAAGGTGAACTGCGGGGCGATTCCTGCGACGCTTATTGAAAGCGAACTGTTTGGGTATGAGCGCGGTGCGTTTACAGGTGCGAATAAGGAAGGGAAGATGGGGCTGTTTGAGGTGGCGGACAACGGTACGATCTTTTTGGACGAGATCGGAGAGCTGCCCCTTGATATGCAGGTAAAACTGCTGCGTGTGTTGCAGGAAGGAGAGATCGAGCGGATCGGTTCGAGTAAGCCGATCAAGGTGGATGTACGCGTGATTGCGGCGACGAACCGAAACTTGGAAGAAATGTTAAAGGAAAAGACGTTTCGCGCGGATCTTTTTTACCGCCTCAACGTTTTTCCGGTGACAATTCCGCCGCTCAGGGAACGGCAGGGGGATATTATCGCCCTGGCGCACCGCTTTTTGGACGAACTCAATCATAAATACGGGATGAAAAAGCGGCTGACACCCGCCGCGGAGGAGGTGTTGCTGCAATACCGCTGGCCGGGCAATGTCCGTGAGCTAAAGAATGTTGTGGAACGCGCGATGATTATGAGCAGCACGGACGAGGTAACGGTGGGAAATTTGTTTTTACACGTTGCTTCCGCAGAGGCGCAGCTATTGTCGAGCGGGGAAGGGATCGATCTGAAATCGGTGGTGGAGCGTATGGAGCTTGATTACATCAACCATGCGTATCAGCGCTGGGGAAATGTACGTGACGCAGCCAAGAGTTTGAATATGGATGCGGCGACGTTTGTGCGGAAACGAAAGAAATATCAGGATAAGCATCAAACGTTGCAAAAATGAAACAAGTTGCAAAAATGAAACAAAACAGACTCCGGGCATTTTAAAATGCTGTATTTATAGCAAAAGTATATAAGAAGAGCAATTAAAAGGTATGGTTTGTTGCGAAAGTGAAACAATCCATGCTTTTTTTCATGTAGTTTGAGGAAAAAATAAAACAATAAAGAATATGCTGCGCACAAAACCGCCGCAAAAGGAGGCTGTTGGTCCTATTTTTCGGATGGATACCAGAAAATATTGAAAAACAGTGCATTATTTTTAAACTTGTGATATATTTAACATAACTTGGCATGTTTTTTGCATATAAATATAGTGAAAGTGTTTTTTATGGAAATAGACCGTCGGATTATTTTGATGGTCGATCAAAATGGACGCAAAATAGAAAGGAAACAAAATTATGGCACTGATGACCGGTGAGGAATACATCGAAAGTATTCGCAAGATCAATATGGAAGTATATATGTTTGGGAAGAAGATCGACAACCCTGTTGATGATCCGATTCTCCGCCCGTCGCTCAATTCGGTTCGCATGACGTATGATCTGGCACAAATGAGCGAATATGAAGACTTAATGACCGTTACGCTGGAAGATGGACGTAAGATCAACCGCTTTACAAACATTCACAGAAATACGGATGACCTGATCAAAAAGGTTAAAATGCAGAGACTGCTCGGACAGAAAACGGCTGCGTGTTTCCAACGCTGCGTTGGTATGGACGCGTTCAACGCGGTTTATAGCACAACGTTTGAAACAGACAAGGCTTGTGGCACAAATTACCACGAAAACTTTTTGAAGTTCATGAAAGAGTGTCAGGATAAAGATTTGACGATTGACGGCGCGATGACAGACCCCAAGGGTGATCGCTCTTTGGCGCCGCATGCACAAGCGGATCCGGATATGTATCTGCGCGTTGTGGAAAGACGTCCGGATGGGATTGTTGTGCGTGGCGCAAAGGCACATCAGACAGGAATGCTCAACTCGCACGAGGTGATCGTTATGCCGACCATCGCAATGCGTGAGGAAGATAAAGACTACGCGGTTTCGTTTGCGGTCCCGCTGGATGCGCCCGGACTTTTTATGATCATCGGTCGCCAGTCGTGTGATACGCGTAAGTTAGAAGGCAGCGAGCTTGACGTAGGAAACGCGGAATTTGGCGGTGTGGAAGCGCTGACGATCTTTGATGATGTGTTCGTTCCCAATGACCGTATCTTCTTGAACGGAGAGGTAGAATTCGCGGGAATGATGGTAGAGCGTTTTGCCGGATATCACCGTCAGAGCTATGGCGGATGTAAAGTAGGCGTAGGCGATGTATTGATCGGCGCTGCTGCGGTTGCGGCGGATTATAATGGCGCAGCCAAAGCTTCGCACATCAAGGATAAGTTGATCGAAATGACACACTTGAACGAAACGCTTTATGCATGCGGAATCGCATGCTCGGCGGAGGGCAGCCAAACGGAATCGGGCAACTATATGATCGATTTGCTGCTTGCGAATGTGTGTAAGCAGAATGTAACGCGTTTCCCATACGAGATCGTACGGCTGGCGGAAGACATCGCCGGCGGCATCATGGTCACGGCTCCTTCCGAGAAGGATTTCCGCGATCCTAAGCTGGGAAAATATGTTGAAAAATATTTAAAGGGCGTGGATAGTGTTTCGACGGAAAACCGTTTGCGTATTCTCCGCCTGATCGAGAATCTGGCGTTGGGAACGGCGGCGGTCGGATACCGTACGGAATCCATGCACGGCGCCGGCAGCCCGCAGGCACAGCGCATCATGATCGCGCGTCAGGGGAACCTTGCCATGAAGAAGGAATTGGCGAAGACCATCGCGCACATCAAGGAATAAGCGGCGTACAGTAAGAAGCGTATGCAAAGGAAAAGCAGAGGGGACAAAGATGCAGAAGGAATTGCTTGAAAAAATCGAACGGGTCATGCGTGAGCGTGTGCGTCCGGCAATGGGCGAGCATCAGGGCGATATCGAGGTCGTAGATATTGCGGATGGAGTACTTAAGGTTCGGTTTTTGGGCGCGTGCAGCAACTGTCCCTCCGCTTCCCTGACTTTGGAATCAGTTGTTGCCGAAGCGGTGAAAGAGGAAGTACCGGAGATTGTGGACGTTGTGCTTGTGACGGGCGTGAGCGATGAGACGCTCGATATGGCGCGTGATATTTTAGCGCAAAGACGTGTACAGCGGGGGAAGCGATGACAATTGGAGTCAAGTATTGCGGCGGATGCAACCAGCGTTATGAGCGCACGAATATTGCGCGCGACTTACAGCGTGATTTTCCGCACAGTAAGATTGTTACGGCAGGGCAAGAGGCGATGGATTATGCTGTCGTAATCTGTGGGTGTATGAGCGCGTGTGCCCTGCACGATACGTTGGAAGGACGCTATGGCAAGACGATCATTACAAAGCAAAGCGATTATGCGCAGCTCAAGCAGGAGCTTGCGCGTATCGAAAACGGTACAAAAGAAACGAACTGAAATAACAGGAGGAAGCGATGGATTGGAAGGAAATATATAAATCGAAACTGACGACTGCGGAGCAGGCTGTAAAAAAGATCAAATCCGGTGACCGTATCGTGATCGCGCATGCGACAGGGGAACCGGTGCATGTGACGGAGGCATTGGTTGCCAATGCACAGGCATATGAAAACGTCGAGATCATTCACATGGTGTCGATGGGGAAATCCGCATACTGCGCGCCGGGGATGGAAAAGCATTTTCGCCACAATTCGTTTTTTATTGGCGGAACCACGCGCTCTGCGTGTGCGGAAGGGCGCGCGGACATTACGCCCGTCTATTTCTCTAAGGAGCCGGAGCTACTGCGCACCAACTGTAAGCCGGATGTAGCGCTGGTACAGGTCACGCCGCCGGACGAGCACGGTTTTGTCAGCTTGGGTATTTCCGTGGATTATACAATGGAAGCGGTGAAGCAGGCGGAGGTTGTCATTGCACAGGTAAACAAGTATATGCCGCGTATCCACGGTGATTCGTTCGTTCATGTTTCAGAAATATCGGATTTTATCGAATTTGACGAGCCGATCTTAGAGCTTCCTAATCCCAAGATCACGGATGTGGAACGAGAGATCGGACGGCATTGTGCTTCGCTGATCAACGACGGAGATTGTTTGCAGCTTGGCATCGGCGCGATCCCGGACGCTGTGCTTTTGTTCTTAAAGGACAAAAAAGACCTCGGCATCCACAGCGAGATGATTTCTGACGGTGTGGTGGAGCTTGTGGAAGCGGGTGTAATCACAAACAAGAGAAAGAATCTGCATCCCGGCAAGAGCATTTTGACCTTCGCAATGGGAACGCGCAGATTGTATGATTACCTTGACGATAACCCGGCGGTGGGCATTTATCCGGTCGACTATGTAAACGATCCGATGGTGATCGCGCAAAATGATAACATGGTATCTATCAACTCGTGTGTACAGGTAGATTTGATGGGACAGGTGGTATCGACCTCCGTTGGTCACAAGCAAATTTCAGGCGTGGGCGGACAAGTGGATTTTGTACGCGGCGCAACGATGAGCAAAAATGGCAGAAGCATCATGGCGATGCCTTCAACGGCTGCTAAAGGAGCGGTTTCTAAGATTGTCAGCCTGATCGACGAGGGGGCGGCGGTCACAACATCGCGCTACGATGTGCAGTTTGTTGTTACAGAATACGGTATTGCTGATCTGCGCGGTATTACCCTGCGTGAGCGAGCGGTACGCCTCATCCGTATCGCACACCCGGATTTCCGACCGCAGCTCATAGAATTTTTCGAAAAGAAGTTTTGCTGTAACTATGACGATCAGGATTAAGGAAGGAAAAAATTATGAAGGAATTGGCAATTAAACCACAGATTTTCTCGTTTGATACATGCAAGGAATTTTGTGAAGCATACAAAATCGGTGACGGAGACCTCATTATTACCAATGAATATATATTCAATCCCTATTTCACGGAACTGGGCATCAAAGCTGATGTGCTGTATCAGGAAAAATATGGCGCGGGCGAACCGTCCGACGAAATGGCGGAAGCGATGTACGCCGACATGAAAGGCGACTATAAGCGTATTATCGCTATCGGCGGCGGAACGATCATTGATATATCAAAGATATTTGCGTTGAAAAACGTGAGCCCGATCCTTGACCTGTATGATGGCAAAGCTGAAATCATAAAGGATAAGGAACTGGTGCTTGTCCCCACGACGTGCGGTACGGGCAGCGAGGTCACGAACCTTTCTATTCTTGAGTTGAAAAGCCGTCATACAAAGCTTGGTCTGGCGCTTGACGAAATGTATGCGGACAGTGCGGTGATGGTTCCCGAGCTTTTGAAGGGGCTGCCATTTAAGTTTTTTGCGACAAGTTCGATTGACGCTCTGATCCACGCGCTGGAATCAAGCCTTTCACCTGAAGCGACCTCTTATACGGAGATGTTTGGATATGAGGCGATCCGTATGATTTTGGAAGGATATAAAGTGATTGCCGCCAATGGTGAGGATGCGCGTTTCCCGCTCTTAAAAGATTTTCTGGTTGCGAGCAACTATGCGGGTATCGCGTTTGGCAATGCGGGCTGTGCGGCTGTGCATGCCATGAGCTATCCTTTGGGGGGCACTTATCATGTACCGCACGGCGAAGCAAATTACGCATTGCTGATTGGTGTGTTCAAGGCGTATATTGAGCTTGATCCGAATGGCAAGATCAGAAAGCTGAATCAGTTTATTGCAAATATCCTCGGATGCGGGGAAGCGGTCGTTTATGCGGAGCTTGAAAAGCTGCTCAATCAGATTTTGCAATGCAAGCCGCTGCATGAATACGGCGTGACAAAGGAAGATCTTGATGTGTTTACGGATACTGTCATGACGAAGCAAGGACGTCTGATGGCGCGTAATTACGCGACGCTTGACAGAGATAAGGTATACGAGATATACAGTAAGCTTTATTGATTGGGAGAATATTTCTATGTATCGGATGACGGTGCTGAAAAATGAATTTGGCAGGACAGTCCGGCGTACGCAGGCAACGATGGGAGATAAGCGGTTTTTGATCGAGGTCGCGCCGCTCTTTGATGGGATGAGGGCAAACGAGCTGATCAGTGATCCGGTTGATTTGCTGGTGGTGGACGTTTGTACAAATCCGGCGGCGGGACTTGCGTTGATGCGCGAAGTGCGTCTTGCGGGAGTGCGTACGGAACTGATCGCCTATATTGCGCGTAACGACTGTGATACGTTAAAGGCGGTGCTTCGGCTGGGGGTGCTCGATTGCCTTGTCGATCCGCTGGATACCGACCGTTTCAATCAGGCGGTCGAACGCTTTTTGCATCGTGCAGCACTGCGACAGGAGGGCAAAGCGCTTTGTCAGGATGCGGTTGACAGCTATTTGTATGGCTGCGACGGCAGTCTTGAGCTTCCAAAGGGATTGCAGCGAAAAACGCTCAATATGATTCGCTCAGTGTTCAACGCAAGTCCGCGCGCGCGTTTTTCCTGTGAAGACATCGTAGAAACGGTCAAACTGTCTCGCATCACGGTACAGAGGTATCTGCAATACTTGCATAAAAACAACGAACTGGTACAAAACATGAATTATGGTACGGGTGGGCGACCCTGCTCGCTTTATCAGCACAATCCCGGATTATTCGCATAAACAGGATGCAAAGAACCGGCGTTTGAAAACGCCGGTTTTTCTATAGCATGTAAAACATGCGTGGGTAGGAGAATATGCGCGATTTAAAAAAGATACAGGCTCTGGTTGGAGATGTTACACAAAACGATTTAAAACATGTGGATTCATATGTATGTGATGATGTGGGTATGTTTGTGCCCAGCACAGGCTTTTGTGGATATGCGATCCGGCAGGGGCACACGCATCCTGCGTATTCGTTTATTGTTCTTTTGAAAAAAAGTGACGGGGTGATCAATGCAACGCTACACCCCGATGAAGATCACTACGTTGCGGCGATCCTGCCCCCTGAGATTACTCATGAAGAAAAGGCTGGAGATGAATTTGCGCGTTATATTGCGATCATGGCGTCAACGCAGCTGGTTGAGTCTGTTTTTGAGAATTACGGGATCGTGCCTTTTAGCGCACGGCAGTGGCATGAATTTTTTGTGCCGAAAGAAATCATGGTATTCATTTCGCGCTTCATGGAGGAGTATGAGACTGATCCGACAGGCGGAGAAGCGATTTTGCAGGCACTGGGTTTTTTGATCGTCAATGACTTGATCAAAAATGCTTATGGTATCTGTGAGCGGGAACGGTTGCCTAAAAGCAGCGCGGTGCGAAATGCCGTGGAATATATCCATCAAAATTTCAGCAATCCCATACCGATCGAAGGATTGGCTCGCAACGCAAACCTTTCCGTTTCAGCGTTTTCCCGCAAGTTTTCCCAAGAGACAGGGGCTTCGCCTGCGGCTTATATTGTTTCTATCCGTTTGGGCAAGGCGAAAAAATTGCTGCGCAGCAGCGAACAAAGTATTACGGAAATTGCACAGCGGTGCGGGTTCAGCTCTGCCGCTCACTTATCATCCAGCTTTAAAAAGCGCTGCGGGGTCACACCGTCTGAATATCGTTTATTGTACGCAAATTTGTAAATATATGATCGCTTTTTGATAGCGCCTCTTGCTGCCGGTGTCTAAAATAGATATCAGGAATTTGGAGGTGTGACCATGGAAAAAGAACAGATCTATACGTTGATGAATCAGAATCCGGCATTTTTTTTGGCAACGATCGACGGCGCAAGTCCAAGAGTGCGCGGGATGTTGCTCTACAAGGCAGACCATGAAGGGATTGTGTTTCATACAGGCAAAATGAAAAAGATGTATCATCAGATTTTGACTAATCCGAACGCTGAACTTTGTTTTGTCGATCAGCAAAGCGGCGCGCAGGTTCGTATCAGTGGTGAGCTGGAAATTGTTGAAGAACGCGCGCTCAAAGAAGAAATCGTTGCGCATCCGTCCCGCGCTTTTCTGCGCACATGGAAAAACAATGGCGAGATGGAAGATTTTTTTGGGACGTTTGTTGTGATGCGTATGCGGGAAGGCAAAGCAAACGTTTGGACGATGGAAACGAACTTTATGCCCGCACAGGAGATTCAACTGTAACAAGCAGCAAGAAAAAAACCGGCACTTCAGATGCCGGTTTTTGTTTGCCGTAAAAGCTTATTTGTCTTGGAACACGTTCTTTAGAATATGCGGGGTTTGCTGTGCGGCGCATTCTTTGCAGCTGTGCTCCACATAGTCGCGCAGCATAGGGCGGAAATCCGGATGCGCGCAGTTTTCGATGATCGCGCGCGCGCGCTGTCTGGGTGTTAGGCATCGCAAATCGGCATAACCATACTCCGTAACGAGAAAATGGATATCGTGCTCCGTATGATCGACGTGCGTAACGAACGGAACGATGCATGAAAGGGTACCGCCCTTGGCTGTGGACGGCGTCATAAAGATGGAAAGTCCGGCATTTTGGGCAAAGTCGCCGCTGCCGCCGATCCCATTCATGATTCGTGTGCCGTTGATGTGCGAGGAGTTCGTATTGCCATAGATATCCGCTTCGATGGCTGTATTCATAGCAATGATACCGAGGCGGCGAATGACTTCCGGATGGTTGCTGATCTCCTGTGGACGTAGCATGATCTTGCTACGGTATTTTTCAAAGTTTGCGTTGTAATGCTCCTCGAAATCCGGCGAAACTGTCAGCGACGTACCGGATGCAAAAGCGATCTTTCCCGCGTCGATCAGGTCAAACACAGCGTCCTGCAACACCTCGGAATAAACATTTAAATCGGTGAAATCTGATTTTTTGAGCCCGGCGAGCACTGCGTTTGCCACACCGCCTACGCCCGACTGGAGCGGAGGAAGCGGAATGCTCAAACGTCCTTCCTGCGTTTCTTTGGTAATGATCTCAATGATGTTATCCGCGATCTTCTGGGAGATATCGTCCACGGGTGGAACAGCGCGTCCGTGATCAGGAATATCCGTAAAAACGATGGCGGCGATCCTTTCAAAGTCACACGGGTAATATTCCGTGCCGATGCGGTCTTGCGCATGGATGATCGGGATGGGCTGTGAATGGGGCACTCGTTCTACTGTGTATACGTCGTGGATACCCTTTAGGGATTCCGGCTGAGATGTATTGATTTCCAAAATAACGTGTTTTGCGCAGTCGATATAAGTATTGGCCATGCCGATGGATGTGGAGGGGATCAAATGTCCTTCTTCGTCAATACCTACGATCTCCACGATCGCAAAGTCAATGTCGCCAAAAAACCCGTTTTTCGCCCATACTGCCATTTGGCTCAAATGTACGTCGAAATAATCAATATCACCTGCGTTGATCGCGTTTCTCACGGTCGAGTTTGTCTGGTAGGGCGTACGGCGCTTCATTGCGCCGGCGCGCACCAGCGCGCCGTCGATCTCATCCCCCACCGAAGCACCTGTCATAACCGTCAGATTCAGCTTCTCGCCTGTTTCTTCCGCGCGTTTGGCGATGGCCAGCGGAACTGCCTTTGCATGCCCTGCGGGGGTAAAACCGCTCATGCCGATCGTTGCGTTCGGATAAATGAGCTTAGCAGCCTCGTCCGCGCTCATCACCTTGCTGAGATATTTTTCACACTTAATTCTTTCGTTCATATTCATCCTCCATTGGCACAATAGCTATATATAATCCTCACAATTATACATTATACACCGAAAAAAAGGACTTTGCACGTCTGTAAGCATACAAAAAAACTTAACTAACTAAGGAATGACTATCGGGCGATAATGCTTTTTTTTACTTACATAATGTTGCAATTTTTCGAGAATCTACTATAATAAGACAGGATAAACTTGTGAAAAAAGTATCATTTTTTAATATATTTTAGGAGGATGGAATAAAAATGGCTAATGTGGCAGAGATCTTTGAAAAAGCGCGTATCGCGCAGGCAGAATATGAGAAAAGCGCCAGTCAGGAGCAGGTGGACGCGGCGGTAAAAGCAATCGGAAAGGTTGTTTATGATCGTGCGGAGGAGCTTGCGAAAATGGCGGTTGAAGAGTCCGGCATGGGCGTTTATGAGGACAAGGTTGCCAAGTGCAAGGGAAAATCAAAGTGCATTTGGAACAGCCTGAAGGGCAAAAAATCTTATGGCATCATTGACGAGGATAAGGAAACGGGCATCATCAAGGTGGCAAAGCCCAAAGGAGTTGTCGGCGCGGTAACGCCTGTTACGAATCCGGTCGTCACGCCTATGTGTAACGCGATGTTTGCGTTAAAAGGTAAAAACGCGATCGTGATAGCGCCGCATCCGCGTACGAGCAATCTCAATAAATATGTTGTGGATTTGTTCCGCGCAGAGCTGAAAAAATCGGGACTTCCCGAAGATCTTGTGCAGACGATCGAAAATCCGACCCTTGACATGACGCAGGAGGTTATGAAGACAGCGGATGTTGTTGTTGCGACAGGCGGTTCGGGCATGGTGAAATCCGCTTATTCCAGTGGTAAACCGGCGCTTGGTGTTGGACCCGGAAACGTACAGGTCATTATTGACCGCGGTGTTGATTATGATGAGGCAGCGCAGATGATCATTGCGGGTCGTAAGTTTGATAATGGCATCATCTGCTCGGGTGAGCAGAGCATCATTGCGCCGAAGGACGAATTTGATACGGTAATCAAAGCATTTGAGAAAAACGGCGCTTATTACATTGAGGATGCGGCAGAGGTGGAGAAATTTGCACAGACGATCTTCCCGGGCGGCGTGATCTCTAAAGATGTTGTGGGACAGAGTGTACAGCATATCGCGGATCTTGCGGGCGTAAGCGTTCCGGAAGGCACGAAGGTGGTCGTATTAAAGGCGCGCGGCGTAGGACGCGCTGACCTGTTGTGCAAAGAGAAAATGTGCCCGTTCATGATTGCGATCCCGTATGATACGTTTGAAGAGGCAATGGATATCGCGTACGAAAATCTCGATTATGAAGGAAAGGGACACACTTGCGCGATCCATTCGAACGACCGCAAGCATATCGAGATGGTAGGCGAACATATGCCTGTAAGCCGTATCGTTGTGAACCAGCCTTCGTCCACAACGGCGGGCGGCGCACTCACAAACGGATTCTCGCCGACGACGACGCTTGGCTGCGGCTCATGGGGCAACAACAGTATCTCTGAGAATTTGAATTACACGCACTTGATCAACGTTTCGCAGATCGGTCTTTATAACAAAGATAAAAGGATACCGACAGACGAAGAGATCTGGGCGTAACCAAACAGTAACCTTGCGATGGAGCCGACCCTTGGCTCCATCGTGGATTTTTCTAAACGCGGGATGATATGGTTCAGATAGGCATCGAGCAAAAACAGGTACAGACACAGATGCTGGGGCAGCAGTTGCAGCAGGCGTTATTTTTGCTCAAAATGAATGCGCTGGAGCTTAATGATTATTTAAAACAGGTCGCGACAGACAACCCCGTGCTTGAGCTTTTGGAAGCGCACAGACCGTCGCAAGACGAGGTGTTCCGTGTTTCGCGCGGCGGAAAGATCAGCAGTGTGCGCGCGACAGATGCCCGGGGCGGCGAGGTTGCGGGGCGTAACACTTTAAAAGACGACTTAAAAAGGCAGCTGGGCGCGTTGCGGGTCACGGGAACGCAAAAACGTGTGGCGCTGGCCGTGATCGAAAGCCTTGACCGGAGGGGATATTTTAGCGATCCTTTAACGGAGCTTGCGGATTTTTTGCAAGTGGGCAAGACGCAGGTTGGCGAGGCGCTTAAATTGGTACAGGCGTTAGAGCCTGCAGGTGTGGGTGCTCGAAATGTGGGTGAGTGCCTGACACTGCAACTGAGGCGCAAAGGGATAAAGGAAATGTATCCATACGAGATCATCCGCCGTCATATGCGCGATTTAGCGCAAGATAGGACGAGGGAGATCGCGCGTGCGTTAAAAATTTCAGAAGAAGAATGTTTCAAATACTGTGAAATGGTACGGGCGTTGAACCCGTACGTCAACAGTATGGATGACGGCGAGCCGGTGCGCTATATTCAGCCGGAGATCACCGTTGTAAAAACGGAGGAACGGTTGCTGGTTGCCTTGAAAGAAGAGAGGCTGCCGCGATTATCCGTCAATGCGGAATACCGCGGGTTAAAAAATGCGGACGAAGAGACCAAAGCATATTTAAAGGAGCGGTACAGAGAAGCGAACCGCATGGTAAGCTCACTTGAACTGTGGAAAACGACGGTGCGTAAGGTTGCGGAAGCGGTCGTATGTACGCAGGAGGCATTTTTTTTGAGGGGAGACCCTTTACAGCCGCTGCGCTTGTGCGATGTGGCGGAGGTGCTCGGTATGAATGTATCAACCGTGAGCAGGGCAATGGCAGGAAAATTTTTGATCAGCGACAGGGGAGTATATTCGCTAAAGCACTTTTTTGTCAGGAGCTTTCGCGCAAAAGGGCAAACGGTAAGCAGTGACCACATTTGTCGCTTGATCCGCGATATGTTGCTCGAGGATGCGGCGCTTTCAGACACAGAGCTGACAAGGCGGCTGGGCGCGCAGGGGATCGGTATTGCGCGGCGCACAGTCGCGAAGTACCGTATGAAGATGGGTATTGACTCGGTATATCACCGGGTGAAGATATTGTAAAAAACGCTATGTTTAGGAGAGAGATATGGATTTCACATTAAGCAAAGAACATCAAATGCTGCAAACACTATTTCGTGATTTTGCAGAAAATGAAGTGAAACCGCTCGCGGAAGAACTGGACGAAGAAGAACGGTTCCCGGTAGAGACGGTGGAAAAGATGAAGAAGTACGGCTTTATGGGCATACCCTTCCCCAAAGAGTATGGCGGACAGGGCTGCGACACGCTCGCATATGCCATGTGCGTTGAGGAGCTTTCTAAGGTATGTGCGACAACAGGCGTTGTTGTATCCGCGCATACTTCGCTTGGCTCAAACCCTATCAAGCAATTCGGTACGGAAGAACAGAAACAGAAATATTTAGTACCGCTTGCAAAGGGCGAAAAAATTGGCGCATTCGGTTTGACGGAAGCGGGAGCGGGTACTGACGCGTCCGGACAGCAGACAAAAGCTGTGCTTGAAGACGATCATTATGTGCTCAATGGCAACAAGATCTTTATTACAAACGCCGGGTACGCGGATATTTACATTATTTTTGCGATGACGGACAAATCCAAAGGAAACCACGGGATTTCGGCATTTATTGTTGAAAAAGATTTCCCGGGATTTTCGGTGGGTAAGAAAGAGCGTAAGATGGGGATCCGCGGCAGTGCTACGGCAGAGCTTATTATGGAAAATTGCATCGTCCCCAAGGAAAACCTGTTAGGCAAAGAGGGACAGGGTTTCAAGATCGCGATGAATACGCTGGACGGTGGTAGGATCGGTATTGCGGCGCAGGCACTGGGTATTGCGGAAGGTGCGTTCAATGAAGCGGTTGCTTATGTTAAAGAAAGAAAACAGTTTGGACGTCCGCTTTCCAAATTCCAGAACACGCAGTTTGTGATCGCTGATTTGAAAGCAAAGATCGACGCGGCGCAGTTGCTCGTTTATCGCGCGGCGGTGGCAAAGGATACACAGGAGCGTTTTTCGGTGGAATCCGCGATGGCAAAGCTTGTTGCGGCGGAAACGGCAATGGAAGTGACGACCAAATGTGTGCAGCTTTTGGGCGGATACGGATATACAAGGGATTACCCGTTGGAGCGCATGATGCGCGACGCGAAGATCACAGAGATCTACGAGGGAACCAGCGAAGTGCAGCGTATGGTTATTTCCGGCGCTGCGCTCAAGTAAACGGAAGGGGGAAATACAATGAATATTGTTGTTTGCATCAAACAGGTTCCGGATACGAATGAAGTAAAGCTGGATCCGAATACAGGGACGCTCATCCGTGAGGGTGTACCGTCCATCATCAATCCCGATGACAAAGCAGGGCTTGAGGCTGCGTTGCGTTTAAAAGACGCGACGGGCGCGAAGGTAAGCGTGATTTCTATGGGACCGCCGCAGGCGGATCTCGCCCTTAGGGAAGCGCTTGCGATGGGCGCTGACGAGGCAATTTTGGTTACAGACAGGGCGTTTGGCGGCGCTGACACATGGGCGACGAGCACTACGCTTGCTTCAGCCATCAAAAAACTCCCGTTTGATTTGATTATCACAGGTCGTCAGGCGATCGACGGAGATACGGCGCAGGTTGGTCCGCAGATCGCAGAACACCTGAAGCTTGTCAACATCAGCTATGCGGAGGAAATCAAAATCGAGGGGGACAGCATTGTTGTAAAGCGTCAATATGAGGACAGATATCACCTGTTGAAGGCGAAGATGCCGTGCCTGATCACGGCGCTTGCGGAACTCAATGAGCCGCGGTATATGACGCCGATGGGGGTATTTGACGCGTACCGCGAGCAGGAAGTGAAGATATGGACGCTTGAGGACCTCGATGTTGACAGAAGTAATATCGGTTTAAAGGGTTCGCCGACACATGTATTCAAATCATTTACCAAGCCCTTAAAGGCAGCTGGTACAGTCGTGAATACGGACGCAGGGGAATCGGTTGAATTTCTGATGGAAAAACTCCGCAGCAAATTCATTATTTGACGGAAAGTGGTGATATGATGAATATACAGGAATATAAAGGCGTATTCGTATTCGCACAACAGGAAGATAATAAGCTGACAAGCGTTTCGCTGGAGCTTGTAGGCAAGGCAAAAGAGCTTGCGGCGGACCTCGGAACAGAGGTGACGGCGGTTGTGCTCGGCGCAGATATCGGCGCAATGGCGGAAAAATTAGGGCGTTACGGCGCGGACAATGTGATTTTGGCGGATGATCCGGCGCTTAAGGTCTATATGACAGAGCCCTATACGCACGTTTTGACGGAGATCATCGAGGCAAAAAAGCCGGAGATCGTGTTGTATGGCGCGACGGCAATCGGCAGAGATCTCGCGCCGCGTGTATCGGCGCGTGTACACACAGGGTTGACAGCGGATTGTACGGGGCTTGAGATTGATCCGGAAACAAAGAATTTGCGCATGACGCGTCCCGCGTTTGGCGGAAACATCATGGCGACGATCATCTGTCCGGATTTCCGTCCGCAGATGGCGACGGTTCGCCCGGGCGTAATGCAGCGTATTTCTCCCGTTGAGTCTCGTGCCAAGGTGGAAAATTATCCGGTGAATGTTCCTAAAGAAAGCGTGAATGTAGAAATCCTCGATATCATCAAAAAGGTGAGCGATAAGATGGATATCCAAGACGCGAAGATACTTGTTTCGGGCGGTCGAGGAATGGGCTGTCCTGAAAACTTTAAGCTGTTGGAGGATTTGGCGGAAGCATTTGGCGGCGGCACGACAGTCAGCTCGTCGCGCGCATGTGTGGATGCCGGCTGGGTGGAAAAAGACAGACAGGTAGGACAGACGGGTAAGACGGTACGTCCTGACTTGTATATCGCGTGCGGCATTTCAGGCGCGATCCAACATTTGGCTGGTATGGAAGATTCTGAAGTGATCATTGCCATCAACAAGGATGAAACGGCACCGATCTTTGAGGTAGCGGATTTCGGTGTGGTAGGCGATATCAATAAGATATTGCCTATGTTCACCGAGCAGGTGAAGCGAGCGATCGCGGAAAGAAAAGACGCATAAAAACAGATCAATATAGTTAGAACATTTAAAGAAGCTTGCTTGGGATTGTGATAGCCAATATCCCAAGCAAGCTTTCTTTTTTTTAAAAAACGAGTCATATATGATTGCGTAAAAGACAAAAAAACACACTAAATGAAAATTTTATCCAATAGATTTCAAAAAAAATGCAGGTTAATATATAGGTATCATCTTAATTATTTTTATATTACAAGTAAATAAAAAAGGAGGCGCGGTTGCATGGAAAGAGAATGTGTTCTCCGTGTAGAAGGCATCAATAAGCAGTTTCCGGGGACGAAGGCTTTGACTGATATGCGGGTTGATCTGTATGCAGGAGAGGTTTTGGCTTTGGTAGGAGAAAACGGAGCGGGAAAATCTACGCTCATGAATATTATCTCAGGGGTTCTAACAGCCGATAGCGGAACAATTTGGTTAGGTGGCGAGAAAATGGCGTTTTTATCTCCGAAAGACGCACAGGATGCCGGAATTGGATTAGTACACCAAGAGCTTTCGGTGTGTAAAAATCTAACAGTGGCGGAAAATGTTTTCATGGGGAGCTTGGAACGTTTCAAGAATAAACTGGGGCTCATAAACTATACGAAGCTAGAGCAGGAAACACAGAAATTCTTGGATCGTTTTCGGTCACAGATACGGCCGAATCAAAAAATGCGCGATCTGAAGGTTGCAGACCAACAAATTGTGGAAATTATCAAATCATGGGTGTTGGATTGTAAAGTTATCATTTTTGACGAGCCTACGTCATCATTGACGGAAAAGGAAACAGAAACGCTGTTTGAAATGATTGATAGTTTGAAAAAGGAAAACATTGGGGTCATCTATATCAGTCATCGAATGGAAGAAATTTTCAAACTGTGTGACCGGATCACGATTATGCGCGATGGACATTATATTGACACGGTCAACACAGCGGATGTCACAGCACAAGACATCGTTTGTAGTATGGTGGGAAGAACAATAGAGAACTTATATCCTGAAAAAAGTAAAAAAACAGGCGAAATTATTCTGGAATGTAGGGGACTCGGCATTGATAAGTTGTTCTACGATATAGATTTCGAGATAAGAAAAGGTGAAATTTTAGGCTTTGCAGGGTTAGTGGGGTCAGGAAGGACAGAGGTTGCTTGCGGGGTCTGTGGGTTGTTAGAGCTTGGAAAAGGAGAGATATTCCTCGAAGGAAAGCAAGTAAAATTGAAAGATTATTCGCAAGCGGTTTCCAAAGGCATTGCCTATCTCACGGAAGACAGAAAAGAACAAGGACTGTTTTTGAAAATGGATGTAGGCAAGAATATTAGTGTTACGGCTTTAAAGAAGAATACAAGAAAGGGAATGCTCAACGAAGAAGCAGAGAGAAAGAGCGCCGAAGAATTTGCGAAAATGCTGGGTATCAAAATATCCGGTATCAAGCAAAAAGTCGGCAAATTATCAGGCGGAAATCAGCAAAAGGTGATGCTGGCAAAATGGCTTAATATCGAGCCGAAGGTAATCATTCTGGATGAACCTACACGCGGAATAGATGTAGGCGCAAAAAGTGAGATTCATAATATACTGAGGGATCTTGCAAATAGCGGTGTGGCAGTGATGGTTATTTCATCAGAACTTCCGGAGATTATCGGGCTTTGTGATAGGGTTGTGGTCATGCATGAAGGGAAAGTAACAGGGAAACTTACAAAAGAGGAATTGACAGAAGAGCGGATTATGGCATTGGCAACCGCTATCTAACGAATGGAGGGGAAGAAAATGGAAGAGAGAAAACAGGGAAACACGATCGGGCATAAATTAAAGAACTTCAGAGAACTTAATTTAATTATCATCATTGCGGCAATCTGTATTATTATGGCGGTTCTGTCCCCGGTGTTTTTAACACCAAGCAATATCCGTGCGGTTGCAATCAGCTTAGCATTGGATTTTATTGTAGTAGTAGCAATGGCGATGGTCATTATTTCGGGAGGGATCGACCTTTCGGTTGGCGCAACCATGGGGGTCGCATGTGCGATTGCGGCGGTTATGTATGTGGGGGGGATGCCTTTTATCCTTTGCATCCTTTGCGGACTTGCGGTTGCTGTGTTGATGGGGGTATTCAATGGATTTTTGATTGCCAAACAAAAAATGCCGCCGTTCATTGTAACATTGGCAGCGATGAGCATTGCGCGAGGTCTGTGTTTTATTGTAACAGAGGGATATTCCATTTCGCTCACAAACAAACTGCCCGCGGGGTTTAAAGCGTTGGGATCAGGGGATGTGGGCGGCATTCCGATTCTTGTCATTATCAGCATTGTTTTTGTAATCGTAGCAGACATTCTATTTCGCAAATCCCCGTTGTTAAGAAAAGTATTTTATACGGGGAGCAATGAAAAGACAGCAGCATATTCCGGAATACCGGTATCAAAAGTAAAAATGTGTGTCTATATCATATCGTCGCTTTTGTGCGGTATCGCAGGTATCCTTTTTTTAGCGCGCTTCAGTTATGCTTCGGCCATTGTCGGACAGGGAATCGAGATGAACATGATCGCCGGATGTGTTATTGGTGGTGTCAGCATGGAGGGAGGCGAAGGTACGGTACTGGGCGCGGTGCTTGGTATCATTATGTTAGGGCTCATCAGCAATGCGCTTGTTTTGCTTAATATATCAGTATACTGGCAGGAGTTTATTAGCGGTGTGATCCTGATTGCGGCGGTTTGGCTGGATTATTCCAGAAATATGAAAAGAGAAAAGGCGCTTGTGAAGGCGTAAGGAAATTCGTGGTATAATTGGACGAATGTCCAAAATATAATAAAAATATGGAGGAGAAAATGAGTAAATCAGTAAAAAGGATTATCTGTACTGCGCTGGCCCTGGTACTATGTTTTTCATTTGTGGGGTGCGGCACGATCAATGATGTTGCTCAGCAAAGCGGTACGCAGGAGACTCAGGCATCAAAGAATACAGACGCAGCGGCCGGCGATTCGGCAGCACCCGTGTCAGAAGAAAAAGAGAGCCTTTCTACGGAGTCCGGCAGCTATGTTGGAAACGCGGACGAAACATATTATATGGTTGCGTTCCTTTCGGGTCATCCGTTTTGGGTAGGCTGTTATGAAGGTGCAAAAGCTGCCGCAAAACAGTTGGGTGTCACAGTCAAATTTGGCGGGGATCCGGAATATGATGTGAACAAAGCAGTTGCTGTTTTTGAGCAAGTCGTTGCGACAAAACCGGCAGGGGTGCTGTTAACCTGTATTACGCCGGAGCCGTTTGTAGAACCCATTAATAATGCGATCGAAGCAGGGGTGCCGGTAATTACGTATGATTCCGACTCGCCAAATTCAAACAGATTGAGCTTTTGCTCGACGGATAATACGTATCTGGGAAGCTACCTTTGTAAATATTTTGCGGAAGAACTGATGGATAACGGAAAAGGCGTTGTGGGAATCACAGGTCGTCCGGATCAACTTAATATCCGTCAAAGAATGGACGGTTTCCAGACGGAGGCGCAAAACTATCCGGATATGGTGATCGCAAATGTTGTGGACAATAAAGGCGATGTTACAAAGGCTACGGCAGCGGTTACAGCAATGATTCAATCGAATCCGGATATTACCGTTATTTTCGCGGCGGATGGAATCGGCGCAGCCGGAGCAGCGCAAGCAATACGTGACCTTGACAGGCTGGATATCAAAATTATGACGGTCGACTCTACACAGGATATTCTGGATCAAATTAAGAGTGGCGAAATTTATGGTACTGTCGCACAGAATACGTTCAATATGGGATATTGGGCGATGATGGAAGCGTATGCAAATCATCATAAGTTAGTTGACCCCTTCAGCGATTGGCAGGAAAAGGGAAGCAGCCCGTTGCCGCCTTTTATTAACACCGGCGTTGATATCGTAACATCGGATAATGTAGACAGTTTTGTAGTAAATCCAACAGATCCTATGTAAAAAATCAAACAACTGGTATATAATATTGATAATGTGTCAAAAGCCACCGATTCCGGTGGCTTTTGGGCAAAGCGATTGTAAAATTTCGCCACTTTGGACAACGGTGCAGTATGTATCAATTAAAAAACAGCGTACCATTTTTCTGCAGTATCAAAACAAAACTATTTTCTATTATCGTTTTGACGATAGTTGTGACACTTTTGCTGTTTTTTCGCGTATTTTCTACTGAGTTGGAGCAGGTCTTTAGAGATCAAACGACGCTTTTATATGTGAATGAGATGGATCAGGTGATTGAGACGATTGATGGCAATTTAAATTTTATACAGGTTGCGGCGGATCAGCTTTTGTATTATCAAACACTGCTTGAAACTTCGAAAGAAGTTCATAGTGAGTTAAGAGAAGGGAAGCAATTATCAAGCGAGCTTACAAAGCGTTTGGTCAGTGCGTTGGTAGACCAGCCGGTGACAGAGCTGCAGCAATACCAGTATCTGGGGCTGCATTCGATTGCGCTGTGTTTAGAGCAGCAGGATGTGATCATAGATTCGCTTGATGGTGTGCGTTATGGCAAGGAGGGGGATTATAAAAGAAGGTTCGACGTGATCGAAGATATGCAGAAGCGGCATAAGTGGGTATCATCAGATTGGGTTAACAGCCAAAATGATATTTTGACTGAAGACGCGCAAAGTATCATATATACACTACCGATAAATATTTCAGCCAGTGCCAATGATAATGTGCTCAAAATGAAAGTAGATGAATATTATATTTATGATAATTTCAATGCGAAAAGTACAGGAGATGGTTCGGAAGCGATAATATTGAGTGCCGAAGACGTTGTGGTATCGTACGATGATAAAGCGGTGCTGGGAAGGCTTCCCGAGAGATTTCATAAGTTGAGTACTATGTTGAAAGAACATGGAATGCGTTACGGTAGTTTTCGGTATGATATGGATGGGAAAGATTATTTGGCAATCTACAACACTTCGTTTTATACGGGATGGCGATATGTGCGGTTGTTGCCCATGGACGTATTGCAAAGCGCGATGTTCAATGTACCGAAGATACTTTCGGTTCTGATCGTGATCGTGATTGCGGCGCTCATTGTCACATGGTTTGTTGCGGGCGCTTTTTATAATCCGCTACAGCGTTTGCTTAAGGCGATGAAGCAGGTGGGAAGAGGAAATTTCACAGAACAAATACAAAACAAACGCAGGGATGAGTACAAGGAAGTTTATTCAGGATTCAATCGAATGACTGCACAAATAGATAAACTTTTGAAAAATTTGACAGATGAGCGTATTTTGAATCAGGAGATGCAAATTCGGTTTCTGCAATCGCAGATCAATCCGCATTTTTTATATAACACGCTTGACTCTATGTATGCGATCGCATCGCTTAATGATATGGAAGAACTTTCGCAGATGATCGTTATGCTTTCCCGTTTTTATCGAAAAAAGCTGGGAAAAGGAATGCAGACGGGTACGCTTTATGCGGCATTGGAACTCGTGAATGATTATGTGGCGATACAGAATATTCGGTTTCATAACAAGATTGTTTATACCTGTGACGTTCCGACGAAATTGTACCAATGCATGATTCCGGTGTTGCTTTTGCAGCCGATCGTAGAGAATGCAATTTTTCATGGAATCGAAAAACGCAATGAAAAGGGAGAGGTAACGCTCCGCGCGTACAGCGAAAACGGTGTATTGTATATCGAAATCGAAGACAACGGAATTGGGATGAGTGAAGAAAAACTTGAGATATTGCGTAAAGAGATTATGGAAACTCCGGAAGAGATTCGTTTTACGGGTGCGCTCAATAACATTAACCATCTGCTCAGGCTTAAATACGGAACAAAATTTGGGATTGTTGTCACCAGCGCATCCGGCAAAGGAACTAAAGTGGTGATTAGGTTGCCTGAACAATATTTGGGAGACTAGAAAAGGATTGAGAGGTGTGACATGATAAAAAATCAATATGTAATGGGGATCGACGGCGGCACGGGAGGGATGCGCGTCGGCATTTATGACATAGACGGGAATGAGATCGCGTATTCAACAACGGAATATGAGACGCGCCATCAACAGCCGGGATGGGCGGAGCAATCGCCGGCGGACTGGTGGCATTGCCTTGGTCAAAGCTCAAAAGAAGCCGTTGCGAGGTCGGGTATTCAGAAAGAAGATATTGTCGCGCTCAGTTATGATGCGACTTGCAGCAGTATCGTGCTTTGTAAAAAAGATGGTACACCTCTGCGAGATTGCCTCATATGGATGGATGTGCGCGCGGCAAAAGAAGCACAGATGATCGGCGAGACCAAGCATCCGGCATTGAAATTCAATGATTTTGGAAATGCGTCTGCTGAGTGGATGCCGTGCAAGGCGCTTTGGCTTAAAGAAAATGAACCGGAAAATTATGATGGGGCGGATTTGCTTTGTGAATATGCGGACTGGCTTACGTTTCAACTGACGGGCAAATGGACGTCTAATCTTTCTAATATTGCGATCCGATGGTATTATGACAACGAAAACGGCGGATATCCACAAGACTTTTTTGCAGAAATCGGACTGGAGGATGTGACGGATAAATTTCCCAAAACGATTACATACCTTGGAGATAAGCTTGGGACGCTGACCCCACAGGCGGCAGAGCATTTGGGTCTGTGTGAAAATACGATTGTCGGTCAGGGCGGCGTTGACGCGGCGGTGGCTAATTTTGGTATGGGAGTGGTGAAACCCGGACAAGTCGGGCTCATAACAGGGTCTTCTCATATGCTTATGGCAATGACGGATCAATATGAGTATAAAAAAGCCGGTGTATTTGGTCCTTACCCTGACTGCATCAGGCGTGGTGTGGGAATGATTGAAGGCGGGCAGGTATCAAGCGGTTCCATCGTGAATTGGTATAAAAAGAATTTTTGTAAAGATCTCGACATAACCGATGGAAATGCATATGCGACATTGAATGAAGTTGCCGGAAAAATAAAACCGGGTTCGGATGGTCTTATGGTCCTTGATTGGTGGCAGGGAAACCGTACGCCATATAACGATCCGGATATTCGGGGCACGATTTATGGTCTGTCGCTTTTGCATACGCAGGGGCATCTGTTCCGTGCGATCATGGAAGGCGTTGCCTATGGCACGCAAAATATATTTTCTTCGTTTCGCAAGCGCGGCATCGATGCCCATGAAGTTTGTATGGGGGGAGGCACGACAAACAGTGATCTTTTCATGCAGATACACGCGGATGTAAGCGGTGTTGTGATCAACGTTCCTGAGAATAGCCAATCCTGCACCCTGGGTTCTGCGATTTTGGCGGCTGTTGCTGGCGGGATATATGATGATTTCGATACGGCTGTGAAAAACATGGTACGGTATAAAAAACGCATTGCACCAAACAAAGAAAACCATGAAATTTATAAGAAACTATTTGTGCAATATCAAAAAGCATATGAAGAACTCGGTGGATGGATGAAGCAGACGACAGAAATCACAAAGGAATTGTATTGACCAATTGAGTAATGATAGGAAAAGCATAGTGAAATTATTGATTGCTGAAGATGAATACTGGGTAAGAAAGAGGCTGACTACCAATTTTGATTGGAAAGAGCTTGGTTTTGATGTTGTATTTGAAGCGGAAAACGGCAAGCAGGCGCTGGATATTTGTAACGAGCATATGCCGGATGTGATCATCACGGATATCCGGATGCCGCTTGTCGATGGTCTTGATATGATCAGGCAAATCCGTGAAAAAGATGATCGCGCGAGGATTTTGATTATCAGCGGATATG
This sequence comes from uncultured Christensenella sp., assembly GCA_964494645.1. Lineage (GTDB taxonomy): Bacteria > Bacillota > Clostridia > Christensenellales > Christensenellaceae > Christensenella. The sequence continues at coordinate 33,190 of CAZBSH010000023.1, forward strand.
AAGAGTTCGGTTATGCAAGGGAAGCGCTCAGACTCGGTGTTGCAGATTACCTTGTTAAGCCGGTTGAAGAGTTCACGCTCGTAGAAGCGGTGAAGAATTGTATTGCGATGAACGAACGGCAGAACATTGATGAGGAGGCACCGCCGCAAGTTGTGCGTAAGATCATACGCGAAGCGCTCATCTATATGGAGGAGCACTATAGCGAACATATAACGATGCGTACCGTAGCGGATCATGTTTTTTTGAGCGCGGCATATTTTTGCAGGATTTTCCGTGAAGAAATGGGTCATACTTTTACAGAACATTTGATTCAAATGAGACTGGCAAAAGTGGTAGAACTTTTGGCGGACAGCAGGAATAAAATTTCTGAAATTGCGGAGCAGGCGGGTTTTAACGACAAACAATATTTTTATAAAATGTTTAAGCGGTACTATCATACGACCCCGACGCAGTATCGCGAAGCATTAATGGATTAGAGAAAGGATCGAATGAATGCAAAAGGACGAATTCTCGTTGGGATTATATGAAAAGGCAATGCCTGATGCTATGCCGCTGGAGGAAAAAATTGTCTTCGCGAAGCGTACGGGCTATGATTATTTGGAACTGTGTATCGATCAAAATGTCGAGAGGTTTCAACGACTCGATTGGGATAAGAAGAAACGCGCGTATTGGCGATCTTATACGTTTGATATGGAAATGCCCTTTAAGACGCTGTCCCTTTCGGCATTGCGCGATTTCCCGTTGGGAATGCTAGATGAGTATCATAACAAAAAGGCGCTTGAAACGATTCGAAAGGCGGTGGAGCTTGCATTTGACATGGGCTCAAGAGTTGTGCTTGTAAACGGATATTGTACAACCGACAAAGAATCGAAACCGGAAAATATTGAGCGCTTTTATGAAAACATGGCAAAGGCGGCGGCATATTGCGAATATTATGGGGTTACAATCGCGATAGAAAACGCAGAAGAACCGTTTTGTGATACAATTGAAAAGGCGACGAAGATCGTGGAACGCATCGATTCGCCGTATGTCAAAGTATATGGTGATATTGGCAATATTGCGAATGCCTTTTATGAGATGCCGGAAATGGCGTTTTATGATTTGGCGCAAGGGAAAGGAAAGATTGCCGCGCTGCATCTAAAGGATACGCAAGTTGGCGAATACAGAATGACGCCGTACGGAGAGGGACATGTGGATTTTAAAAAAAATGCACTCTATGTTAAAGCGCTTGGTATTCGTTTTGCCACGGCAGAATTTTTTTATAAGGAAAAAGAAGATGGCGAGGAGGAGGCGCGGAATGTGTGCGCGTTTTTACGGGAATATTTTGGCGGGTAAAACAGACAAGCGCCACTTACCGTTTTTGGGAGGGCACCGCAAACCGGTGCTCTTTTTTATGCGCGTCAAGAGGAAACCGGTTCTAAGCCGCTTTTTTCCGCGATGGTCAGAAAAGCGCGTAATGGCGCAAAAAGATGCCTTTCGCGATGATATACCGTGTAGTTGCTATTTTGCATGTGCATATCTTGTAGTTCGAGTTGAATCAGTTTTCCGCTCGTAAGTTCATCGCGCACAAGAAGCTCGGGCAGGATAGCGATCCCAAAGCCGTTTTGCGCGGCATGGATTAATGCCTGCGAATCGACACTTGTCCATGACGGATCACAAACCAGACCATGCAGCATCAGTGTGCTGTCAAAAACATCTCGAACAGAGCTTCCTTTTTCCCGCAGCAACAGTGACTGTGTGACGAGGACCCGGGGCGTGAGAGAAGAGGGTACCGGATAATCCGGCGCGCATACGGCTATGATCGTAAAGGCGGAAAAAGACTGTGCATGCAAGCGGTTGTCGGAGATTACGCCTTCGATAAGCGCTGCGTCAATGTGTCCGGCAAGCAGCTTTTCCGTGTTTCGGCGCGCGGTATCCACCTCAATGCGTACAGGCGTATCGGCAAAGGATTTTTGAAATTCACGCATAATGCCGGGCAATAGAAAATTTGCGATGGTAATGCTCGAGCCGATGCGGATGGGCGAGATAAATTCGAGACTGCCGCTGCTGCGCTTCAGGTCTTCGTGCAGCTCGACGATGGCGGCGGCTTTTTCGTGAAAAGCCCTGCCGGCACTCGTTAAGGAGATACCTCGTCCGACGCGGTCAAACAGTACGCATCCTGTTTCGTGCTCCAGCTCCGCAATGACATGCGAGACGGCGGGTTGTGTCATATAAAGCCGTTGTGCTGCTTTGGTGAAACTCATTTCGTTACATACCGCGCAAAAGACGCCGAGATGATGCAAATTCATAAGATGCCTCCAGATCCATTATAAATTTAATATGTATATGATAAAATAATAACATTTTATTTATGGGTATACAATTGCTACAATAAAAGTGGAGGATACATATGGAAAAAAAGGTTTCGTTGTGGTGGTTGTTTGGGATCAACCTTTTTATCAGCGCATTTACATTTGGGGGCGGCTATGTGGTCGTGCCCATGATAAGAAAATATTTTGTAGAAAAAAAGAAGATGTTCGGTGAAGAAGAACTAATGAATTTAGCGGCAGTGGCGCAGTCGTCGCCCGGGGCGATCGCCGTCAATCTGGCAACGGTGACGGGCTTTCATGTCGCCGGAAAAAAAGGCGCGTTGATCGGTTGCATCGCCGCTATTATCCCGCCGCTGATCATCTTGACGGTTGTATCTGTTTTTTATGAGGCATTCCGTGATAACCTCATCGTGGCGGCGGCGCTCAAGGGGATGGAGGCAGGGGTATGCGCGCTGGTGGTGGATGTGGTCATCGACATGGGGCGCGCGGTATTCAAGGAGAGGCAGCCTGTACTTTCCTGTCTGTTGCCGCTTTCGTTTATACTGGTGTTTTTTTTACAGGTGAATGTGATCGTTGTCATTTTAGGAAGCGCGGCAGTTGCGTTTATTGCCGGATGGCTTAAGAGGAGGACGAAACATGACGCTGCTGTTTAATCTTTTTGTTAATTTTTTGCAGGTCGGTCTTTTTAGCTTTGGCGGCGGTTATGCGACGATACCGCTCATCCAGCAATACATCGTGGACACGCAACAGTGGATCACGTTCCGGGAGCTGACGGATATCCTCACTATATCGCAGATGACACCCGGCCCGATCGCTGTTAATACAGCGACATTTGTGGGAACGCGCATTGCCGGATTTGCGGGGGCGCTTGCCGCTACGCTTGGGTGCATTTTAGCGGGCGTACTTCTAAGCGCGACGCTTTATTATCTGTTTCGTAAATATAGCGGGATCGATGGAGTGACGGATGTATTGAGCGGTTTGCGTGCCTCGTCGGTGGGGTTGATCGCTTCTTCCGCATGTACGATCCTGTTGATCGCGCTCACAGGGACAGCGCAGCCGCAAAATGTAAGCATCGATCTGACTACGGCGATGATTTTTGTCCTCTCTTTATTTTTATTACGTAAATTCAAAATGAACCCTATGATCGTCATGCTTTTGTGCGGCGCAGCTGGCGTAGGCGTTTATTTTTTGAAAGACATGATCGTATAGCGGAAAAGATGGATAAAAAGTAAGTGAAAAACATATCAAACTTTACATATGTGAAAGAATAAACAATAATTTCGTTAAAATTTATTTCAATTTTGCATGATTATGCCGATATCTATTTACAAGAGAAAAAATATTTGTTAAAATATACACAATCTGGTTTTTTATTACGCATCATGTGTGAAAAAAAAGACAATGGATAAAAAGCAAGAGGAGAAATTTTGCAATGAAGGAGCAGGACGTACCGCTTGACGGCGGACGAAACGGGCAGTATTTCACGCGTGAGGGCGGGGCAGGCTGCATAAGACGAATGATGCTTGGAATTGTGCGTACTCAAATAAGTAAAATAATAAAAAAGAAGGCGTACATGCCGCGTTGTATTAGTGAAACTTCTTGGCGGTGTGGAATGCCTGATTTTTATGTAGAGGGGGATTTTTAATATGAGCAGAAAGGTCACGATCATTGGCGCGGGAAGCGTCGGATCGACGATCACATACACGATGGCGGTGACAGGGCTTGCTACAGAAGTGGTGATGATCGACGTAAACACGGAAAAGGCTCTTGGAGAAGCAATGGATGTGCGGCAGGGAACGCCCTTTTGTTCTCCCATGAAGATTTATGCGGGGACATATGAGGACGCGAAGGGTTCGGACGTTGTGATCATTACCTCCGGCATGCCGCGCACAGCGGGACAATCGCGCATAGATCTCGCGCAAACGAATGTGGATGTGATCAAGCAGATTACGCCGGAAATCGTCAAATATGCGCCGGACGCGATTTATATTTTGGTCAGCAATCCGGTAGATGTTCTGACATATACGTTTTGTAAGGTGTCGGGGCTGCCGGAACGCCAGATCATTGGTTCGGGGACGATTCTTGATACGGCGCGCCTGCGCACGCGAATCGCGGAATATCTTTCTTTGAGCCAAAAAAATGTACATGCGTATGTGCTGGGCGAGCACGGCGACAGCTCATTTGTGCCGTGGTCCATCGCGCAGGTGGGAAGCGTCAATTTTCTCGATTATAAGAAGCGCTTCAATTGTAAAGATATGCTTCAGCCCGATATCGACACGGAAGAGATCGAGCAATATATTAAGACATCCGGCTCGAAGATCATCGGGCGGAAGGGTGCGACCTTTTACGCGATCGCGATCTCTGTATGCACGATCGTGGAATGTATCTTTGGCAGCGTAAATACGGCGATCACTGTATCGTCTATGATGCACGGAGAATATGGCATTGACGATGTGTGCCTGTCGATTCCGTTTCTTGTAGGCCCGGATGGCGTGTGCGGCAATGTGCTTCCGCCGCTTGAGGATGAAGAAGTGGAAAAACTGCGTCACAGCGCAGAGGTATTAAAAGGCGTAATCAAACAGATCAACATATAAACGGCTATTTGTGGGAGGGAAAACGAATGGAATATCGTATTGAACGGGATTCGATGGGCGAAATGCAGGTAAGAGCTGACCGTTACTGGGCAGCGCAGACACAGAGAAGCTTGCAGAACTTTGAAATTGGGGAAGAGATCATGCCAAGGGAGATCACGCATGCGTTTGGTATCTTGAAAAAAGCTGCGGCAATCGCCAATTTTAATTTGGGTAAACTGGACGAGAAAAAGCGCAACGCAATCGAACAGGCTTGTGACGAAGTGACGGATGGCAAGTTAAACGATCATTTTCCGCTGGTGGTATGGCAGACGGGAAGCGGGACGCAGTCCAACATGAACGCGAATGAAGTGATTGCGAACCGCGGAAATGAGATCGTGGGCGAGAAGCTTCTGCATCCTAACGACGATGTGAATATGTCGCAGAGTTCAAACGATACGTTCCCAACGGCGATGCATATTGCAGCGGTGTTAAACATTGAAGACAAGCTGATGCCTGAGATGGATCGGATGATCGATACGTTCAAGCGGCTTGAAAAGGAAAGCGAAGGCATCGTAAAGAGTGGACGCACCCATTTGCAGGATGCGACACCTATTGCTTTTTCGCAGGAAATCAGCGGCTGGCGTAATATGCTCGAAAAGACAAAGGAAATGCTGAAGGCGGCTTTGCCGGGACTAAAGGAGCTGGCGCTCGGCGGAACGGCGGTCGGCACAGGGCTGAACGCGCCCAAAGGGTTCGCGGAGGAAATCGCAAAACAGGTGGGGAACCTGACAGGCAAAGAATTTGTAACGGCGGCAAATAAATTCCACGCGCTGACTTCAAAGGATGATCTTGTATTTGCGCATGGCGCGCTAAAGGCGCTCGCGGCAAATATGATGAAGATCGCAAACGACGTACGCTGGCTCGCAAGCGGACCGCGCTGTGGTCTGGGGGAAATATTCATTCCGGAAAACGAGCCGGGCAGCTCGATCATGCCGGGTAAAGTAAACCCAACGCAATGTGAGTCGATGACGATGATCGCCGTACAGGTGATGAGCAACGATGTCGCGGTGGGGATGGCGGCTTCACAGGGGAATTTTGAACTGAATGTATTCATGCCGGTATGTATCTATAACTTTTTGCAGTCGGTAAGGCTTCTTACGGACGGTTTGCGTTCGTTCAATGACCATTGTGCGTCGGGGATCGAGGCGGACAGGGAGAAAATGAAGCACAACCTGCATAATTCCCTGATGCTGGTGACAGCGCTTAATCCGTATATCGGTTATGACAACGCTGCGAAGACGGTCAAAAAAGCGCATAAGGAAAACATTTCCTTAAAAGAGGCATGTGTTGCGCTCGGATTTTTGACCGCTGAAAAATTTGACGAGGTATTCCATCCGGAAGAGATGGTTTGACGGAAGAGGAGAAAGAAAAAACTATGGTTTTTAGTTATTATCCGGGCTGTACGTTAAAGACACAGGCAAAAGAACTGGATGAATATGCGAGAAAATCTGCACAGGCGTTAGGGATCGAGTTAGAAGAACTGAGTGAATGGCAGTGCTGCGGCGCGGTATACCCGTTGGCAAAGGATGAGATCGCGACAAAGCTTTCGGCTGTGCGCGCGTTAGACGGTGCAAAGACGCTGAACCGGGAACTTGTCACGCTGTGCAGCGCGTGCCATCATGTTTTGAAGCGTGTGAACCATGACATGCAAACAGACGACGACATCCGCATGAAGGTCAATAATTATTTGAAGCTTGAGCAAGATTATGCGGGAGAAACAAGCGTGATCCACTATCTTGAGCTGTTGCGCGATCGCATTGGTTTTGATGAGCTTAAGAAGAAGGTGGTCAATCCGCTTACCGGCAGGAAGATCGGCGCGTATTATGGCTGCTTGCTTTTGCGCCCGAATGACGAAATGCAGTTTGATAATCCGGAGAACCCGACGATCATCGAAGATTTTATTAAGGCGATTGGCGCGGAGGCTGTTATTTATGCGTACCGCAACGAATGCTGCGGCGGTTATGTGGTGATCGAGGATAAGGATGCCTCTAAGAAAATGTGCGGGAATATCCTTTCTTCGGCGCAGGCGAAGGGTGCGGAAGAAATTGTGACCGCATGTCCGTTGTGCCGCTATAATCTTGATAAGAACAGCGCAGGTCACACGGTTTCGGTGCATTATTTTACCGAGCTTCTGGCAGAGGCGCTCGGGCTTTTGGAAGGAGGCGGCGCACAATGAATATGAGCAGTGAAGATATGCGTGAGCAAGTGTTGCGTATGAGCGGCGTCGATCCCAGAAAGTG
>CAZBSH010000024.1:0-35237 GCA_964494645.1 uncultured Christensenella sp.
TCGGTTCGTCCAAAATCAGAACCTTTACATCCGTTGCCAGCCACTTTGCAAGCACCACCTTCTGTTGGTTCCCGCCGCTTAAATGCCCTACCTTTTGCGAAAGACCCTGCGTTTTAATATCCAGCTTGCCGATCATTTCTTTTGAAAGCCTTTTTTCCCTCTGCGGGCTAATAAACCCTCCCTTTACCATGCTTTTTAACACCGCAAGCGTAATATTTTCTTTCACTTGCATATTAGCGAGGATCCCCTCTTCCTTCCGGCTTTCCGACAGATATACCAGTCCGTTTCCTACCATATCCTTGATCTTAGGCTTCGCGATCTTTTTTCCAAACAGTTCAACTGTACCCTGATCAATGGGGTATTCCCCAAAAATCATTTTCATCAGCTCCGTTCGTCCCGCGCCAACAAGTCCTCCAAATCCCAGTATCTCCCCTTTTTTAAGCTCAAAGCTCATATCCTTTACCAATCCTGTCTTTGTCAGATGTTCAACTTTCAACACAACTTCATCCTGTACAGCGCTTTGATGTTCATACATAGAAGATATCTCACGACCTACCATAAGTGTCACAAGCCTCTCTTCGTTCAACTCCTCCGTCTCATAAGTCCCGACCTTTTGCCCGTCTCTGAGTACTGTTATTCTTTGCGATACCGCAAAAATTTCTTCCAGCTTGTGCGATATGTATATAATGGAAACCCCTTTCTCCTGTAAGCTTCTAATGATCTTAAAGAGTTGTTTTGTTTCATTCAATGTAAGCGTTGCGGTCGGTTCATCCATGATAATAATATCGCTATGCTCACACAGACACTTGGTAATTTCTACAAGCTGCTGTTGCGCAACGCTCAAATATCGAACCTTTCGTTTTACAGGAATATTGAGCTCCAGCTTTTTCAGCATATCCGCCGCTATTTTCGCGCTTTCCGCTTCATCGATAAATCCACCTTTTGCGTGCTCTTTGCCCAAACATATGTTTTGTGCAACGCTCAATACCGGAATCAGGTTAAATTCCTGATGCACGATTGATATTCCCTGCTTGTTTGCCTCACGCGTATCAACCGGGCAATATTCCTGCCCATTGCGGTACATCACACCTGCCGATTTATCTGTAACACCGGAAATAATCTTAGATAATGTCGATTTCCCCGCTCCGTTTTCACCGATTAGTGCATGTACCTCTCCCGGATAAAGATCAAAATCTACTTCAGACAAAACAGTTACCCCTGAATAGGCCTTGCTTACACCCTTCACTTCAAGAACCGGTGTCCCTCTCGTATTGTTCATCCCCTCTTTTACCTCCCACAAATAAATGAAATCTTATCTTACTACTTCAATCCATATACCGCTTTTATTCTCTCCTCCTCCCCTCTGCGTATCGTTCAGCCATTTCGGCAAAACCCTTATATATGATTTTTTAAAAACTTGATACAGGTGTAAATTGATGTTCTTAAACTCTTTGAATCCACATTTAATTGATAATGTGTACTTTTTCGTTCATGCTTCAACACATAAAAAAAGCACCCATTAGGGTGCCAAAATCATTAAATATTATCTGCAGGAAAAAGTACAATTTTTCAATGTGATCTTGAAATCATAAAAAAATAAATTTTTACACTGGTGCCGTGTATAGTTGTTAAGTTGATAATTCCATTATAACAAGCAATCCTCTATTGTCAATTGTTATTTCTATGATTTTTATGCACATATGCTATTTTTTATCGTACTTTCCGCCCTTCTCACTCTCACATATGTGAATTGCATAGCTCCTCGCTAACTATTGACACTGTTTTTTGAATATGCTATATTTTAAATACTATTTCAATACCATACTACATTCTTATTCAAAGTCGTTAAAAACATAAAATCAATACATATAATCGGAGTATGTCTTTCATTGCAATTTTTTATTGCGCCACTCTTTCAGCAAAATTTTATTCTGCTGTTTTCAGGAGGATCAATCATTATGGACACTGTTTGGATGAAAAAAACTTTTTCGCAACCGAAGCCAATTATCGGTATGGTTCACCTATTTCCGCTCCCCGGTTCTCCCCTTTACGATCCGCATTCCCTAGACATAAAAAAGTTGACCAATCTTGCCGTAGAGGACGCAATGCATCTAGAGCGCGGAGGGGTCGACGGTCTGCAAATTGAGAATATATGGGATTATCCTTATCTAAAAGGTCATGACATCGGTAATGAAACCGTAGCCGCCATGGCGGCAATTGCAGTCAAGGTCACGGAAGCTGTAGATATTCCGATCGGCATTAACTGTCATCTGAACGGAGGATTTGCCGCTACCGCAATCGCTCTTGCCGATGGAGCAAAATGGGTACGTGTTTTTGAATGGGTCAACGCCTATGTATCGCATGCGGGCATTACAGAGGGCATAGGCGCCAAACTTGCGCGTTATCGTTCCATGCTCAAGGCCGATGATATCAAATATTTATGTGATGTCAATGTCAAGCACGGAAGCCATTTTATCATTTCTGACCGTTCGATCCCCGAACAGGCATATGATGCGCAAAGTGAAGGAGCGGATGCCATTATCGTCACAGGGTTCGAGACCGGTATTCCTCCCACTTATGAAAAGGTAAGTGAGCTTTCTTCTGCGATTTCTCTTCCTGTGTTCCTCGGAAGCGGTATCACAGCTGAAAACGCAAGTCGTCTGCTTTCTTGCTCCGACGGAGCGATCGTTGGCAGTACATTCAAGGAAGATGGCAACTGGAAAAATGTTGTTTGTGAGGAAAATGTTAAGCACTTTATGGATATTATCAAAAATGTTCGAAAGGAGGGATTTTGATGATGAACTTATCAGGTAATGTGTTGTGTATGGGAAGCATTAATATGGACTTTGTAATGTATACCGATCATATCCCCGCCCCTGCGGAAACTGTGGTAACAGATAATTTCCATACATTTCCGGGTGGAAAAGGCGGTAACCAAGCTGTTTCTGCAGCGGCGCTCGGAAGTAATGTGAAATTTTTCGGTATGCTTGGCACCGATGCCACAAGCAATGAATTACTTACCTATCTTTCGGGCAAAGGGATTGATACATCAGAAATCCTTATTCATCCCGACTACACAGCAGGTATCGCAATGATCTCTGTTGACTGTGCCGGACAAAATTCAATCCTATTTTGTCCGGGTGCCAACAGACAGTGCTTCCCCGCACACATACACGAACACAAAAATGTTTTTTGTGCCGGCGATATTCTGTCCATCGGCATGGAGATTCGCGAAGACACGGTCTACGAGGCAATACGCGTCGCCAAACAAAAAGGTATGTTTGTGATCGTCGATCCCGCTCCTGCTCCACAAAATAAGATCCCTGACGATATCCCGCGCTGCATCGATATCTTCAAACCGAACGAGATTGAAGCGGCAGCGATAACGGGAATGGACGTTGTCACCCCTGACAATGTCTGCTATGCTCTCGAACGGCTTCATAGCATGGGCTTTCCACTTCCTTTGATCACGCTCGGCAAACATGGCGTAGCTGCTCTAATAGGCGGACAGACAAAGTATTTTCCCGCCTATCCTGTGGATTCTATCGACACAACCGCTGCCGGGGACATATTTACAGGCGCGTTGGCCGCACATCTTTCTAACAATCATACACTTTCGGAAGCAATACAATTTGCATGCTCCGCGTCGGCAATATCCACAACCCGCAAAGGTGCACAACCTTCAGTCCCGGCTTTAGAAGAGGTAAAACGATTCATGCAAACAAATGGATAACGTATTTTATTATTTCTTTCTTTTATAAAAAAACGCGCCCCCTTCGTGAGCGCGTTTTTTTGTTACCCTTACGCATATACCATTGCTTGGCTGCCTACCGTACTTAAATCGAGCTTCTTGATATGCACATTGACCTGCGAAACTTTTAAGCCTGTCATGCTCTCCAACGACTGTATTATATTCGCTCGTACACTCTTCGCAACAACCGGAATAGCCCTTCCATACTCCGCTACGATCGCCGCATCAATTGTAACCTCTTTTTCCGCAACCTCCACGCTGATCCCTTTGCTCAGCTTCTTCATCCCCAATATCTCTCCCACGCCTTCCATAAAATTCCCGCTCATGGCAGAAACCCCGGGGACATCTGCCGCCGCAAGACCCGCGATCGTCGCAAGTACTTCATTCGCATACCGTACCGTTCCATAACTTTCGCGCCTGACCAGCGTCGTCTCGCTGGTCTCCATTATTTCGCTTGTCAACATTATTTCTCACTCTCCTTTATCGGTTGTTTGATCCTTTTTTTCTTTTGTAATACATCTGCCTTCCAACTATTAAAAACAGGATACCACATAAAAGTGCCATCCCTCTCATTTGTTTACAATTTCTTTTCATTTATATTACATTTTTGTTTTAATTGCATCAAAAAAGCCTGTATTGATATACAGGCTTTCTATTCCTTTTATTATCGTTCGCTAACCGCAAACCTTCCATCTCCACTCGGTGAGATCGTCCCCATCGTTTTGATCTTCTCCTCCCACACGTCCCTAACCAATTGTCCGGTATCATCACAACCAATGATCACATCCTCCGAAACGCTGCCATCCATCACGGCTACCGAGTATATTTTGTTCGGATCAATCTCCTTGCCGTCCTCCGTGGTTATCTTCTTGATACGGCTGCCCGGTTCAGCCGATGGCGCATACTCCATACGAAGCCCGGAGAAATAATAAAACCATCCTCTATTGTCATTATCTACAGAAATTGAATATTCCAATGTATCGAGCAATCCCTGCCCTGTCATCGTAACCTTTTGCAGCTCGCCTCTTTCTCCGTGCTTTAAATCAGGGAATATCCGTATCACATCCGCTTCCGTCTGATCGCCTTCATAAAGACGTCCGCTTACGCCCTTGCCATTATATTTACCGTCTTTTCCGTTGTCCAAAAACAGCGCAAAATCTGTTCCCGCTTTTTCCCGCATTGCGTCTGTAACAAAGTTCCCCGTCTCAATAAGCGTAAACTCCTGTGTAGCCGTACCGATCGATGCATCCGCTTTGTTTGTTTCGGGATTCCTATTTTGTTCATCAATCAGCGTTACCGCCCGCTCCCGCGTCAAGGAACCATCCAGCATTCCTGCCAATCCCTCTCTCAAGGCACCCTGCGCATTTTTCAGTTCCGGAAAAATCGCATATCGCCCCGCATTTAAGGCTGCAATCATTTCATTTATTTCGGGAACATCCGGTGGCGGCACATTTTTAACGCTTGAATACATAGCTCCGGTGTCCGCCGCCAGCGCTACCTGCCCCTCCGGCGTACTAATATAATCCATCAATTGCATCGCCAAATCATATCTTTCTTCGTTTCCCTGATCCGCTAAGTGCTTATTCATCCCGATATAACAAACCATATAAAGGCGCGCCCACGAGCTATCGTCGCCCGGTGTAAAAAACGGCATCAGCGCAAACTCATCTGTACTGCCATAATTAGTCTCTGCCATACGCGCCATTAACACAGAATCTTCGATCATCGCGCATTCCCTGTTAAAAAGCATCGTCTCACGTTCCGCGTACGAAATATCCAGGTCTTGCGTTTTCCAAATCCCTGCGTCTCTCATCATCTCAAACGTATCAAGCGCCGGAGCAAAATGTTCCTCAAAGCCGCCCTTTCCGTTATTATAGTTCTCAATCCACTGTGCATCGCTTGGCTTGCTGAAGCAATCCCCATAACTATATCCGACAAACGCCGTATCAAGAACCTCCGCGTTTTCAAACCCCAATTGCAAAGATCGTATACCGCTCTGCTCGATCTGCTGACACAGCTTCACAAAACCATCAAAATCTTTGGGAACTTCCCATCCTTTTTCTTCGAAAAGTGTTTTGTTGTAGACAATACCCCGTACCTGCGCCGGGCCGGGCAGATAATAAAGCTTTCCATCCTTAGAAATACTATCCAGCATAGAGGTATTATAATTACCGGTAAACGCCATCCCTGAAAGGTCAAGCAGCCTGTCGTCCCAATACTGTTCACCAATATCGAGCGGCCACGTCATCACAATATCTGTAAGGTCATCATGTTCCAACCTGCGCTCATATTCTACCAACCCACGATCGCTGGTATAATTTCCAACCTGTATAATATCAAGCTGCGGGAATTTTTCCTCCGCCGCCTTTTCAAATTCGTTGATTGAAAAAGCATATTTTACCAATACCGTTATGGGAATCTTACCCTCCGGTATTTTTGTCTGCGTATAAATATCCTGCATCGCCAATTGATTCAATGCCGACGGCTCTTTGGCGCCGCATCCCGTTGCCAAGGCAAATACTGCCACAAGCGCCAGCAAGCAAACACTCCGCATTCGATTTCTGACTTTTCCCCATCTCATTCTTCTATATCTCCTTCGGCATCTTCGATGCTTTTCCCAAAAAAGAGCATCTCAAAATCCATCACAGGCATGGGCTTCGCAAAGTAATAGCCTTGGATATAGTCACATCCCAATCGCTTGAGCATCTCTACCTGAACACGTTTTTCGACGCCTTCGGCAACCGTTTCCATATTAAGCGATTTTGCCATCGTCAAAACGCTGCCGATCACCGATTCCATGCGCGCCTCATCTTTCCTATGTTTCCTGAAAAAAGCTTTATCCAGCTTAAGCGTATCCACAGGAATATCCTGTATCACATTGAGGGATGAATAACCGCTGCCAAAATCATCCATAGAACAGCCAAAACCGGCGCTGTGTATCTCATCAATAATACGGATCAGGTTCTCCGTGTCTTCAAATACCACCGTTTCGGTCAGCTCGATTTCAAGATAGTGGGGCGGAACATGATACCGCGCGCAAATTTCGCAATAACGCTCAAGGAAATTCTCACGTTTCAAGTGCATCCGCGAACAATTCACCGATATCTTCACAGGCTGTTGACCTGCATCTATCCAACGCCTCAACTTCGCGCATACCTGTTCAAATATCCACAAATCAAGCTTCACAATAAAGCCACTTTTTTCAAATACGGGAATAAACTCATCCGGATAAATCATTCCCTCTTCTTTGCTTTCCCAGCGAGCAAGCGCTTCCGCACCACCAATGGTTTCTGTTTGCGTCGCATATTTAGGCTGCAAATATACACGAAATTCATCGTTTGCAAGAGCGTCGTCCATAATATCTTCCAAATGCTTTTCGCGCAGCAGCTTGCGTCGATCTTCATCATCATAGATCGAATATCGCATCTTTGCATTGTACTCCTGCAATCCCTCTCGCATGGATATTTTTGCGCAATCCACCATATTGATCATCTTCGTATCTTCTGTTTTTACAACATAAACGCCGATCTCCACCACTGGCGCAAGCCACATACACCCTTCTCGTTCCTGTATATTCTTTGCCATGTCATACCATTTCTCAAAACGCCGCAACAAAGAATCCTTGTCCTCATACAAGATAAACGCACAAATATGGTCTGCATACCAACGCCCTACACATTCATCCTCTCCCATATCCGCTTCGATCCCTGCGCGCGCCGCGCGAAGCATTTGATCACAGGCCGCGCGTCCAAACTGCTCGTTCATGATCTTAAATTTTTGCACATTGGTATAAACAAGCGCATAACGCCTATTTCCTGCTTTTCGCAATAACTCTTCCGACAGCTCACCAAACCGCTGCGCTGTATTTCCATCCGTAACAGGGTCGACATACGCGATACGCTCCAAATTGCGTTTATGACGGAAAAAAGTGACCAGCAACGCAACAAACAGCGCTGCAAACGCAGTCACGATTATCCCGCAAAGCAATAGTGTCAACTTCATCAGCATTTCCGATTTTGCATTGACAACCTCAACAGGCACAAACGTCAGCAAATACCATTCTTCCGTATCAAGAGGCGTATACGACATATACTGGTGCACACCGTCTAACGTCAAGGTCACGATCCCGGTTTTCCCTCTCGCGATGTCTTCCTTGGTTTGCTCCATGCTATATCCCGCATCCATCTTCGCATCCCCCAAGGAGCTCAGAATATTGTATCCGCTCTGCGGCGCATAATCCGAGCTGGAACGAACAACGACCGCGCCATCCCTGCGTATGATATGCGCATATGCGCGCCCATCAAAGGCTGTCATATCAAGCACTTTATCAAAGGTAGAAAGGTCATAGCTTGCAGCCAGAGCACCCATCTCTATATTATCAATGGTAACTCCATCAAGCGGAATCGCAAAGACAGTGCTTTCCTTCCCGTTCAATACCTGCGAAGATGACATCACGCGCTTCTTCTCCACAAGCACTTCCCGTAGATATTCATCACTGCTCAGTTGTACAATATTTCCAAAAGCATCATATGCATTTCCGTCATTATCGATCAACATAATATTCTGATAATTCCAAAAATCCTGCTGCGAGAGTGCAACAGGCTGAAATTCTTCATATGTTTTTACATCAGAATTTTTGAGTACCGTAGACACCGTTTCAAGCACGGCAAAATTATCCTTGATCGTACGGCTTGCATTGCTCCCGATCTGTTTCGATATCTCTTGCAAATAACCGCTGCTTTCATTTTTCAGTGTAGACTGCAGTTGTCCATAATAGCCATAACACAAAAATCCCATTGCAATACAAATAAGCAAAAATACGCATATTACAATGATCGTTGTCCTACGCCCATTCAGCGCTGTTTTTTCTTTTATCGACATTTATATTCCTCATAATCCTTTATGATAAATGCTAACGATCTTTTAATATCAGGTATCGTTTTCCGCTTCCCTGCTAAACGACCATTCCATCCCGCTTCCCATACTGCTATCATAAATACACGCGCGGCTTTTACCCGCTCTTTTTGCTTCATAAAGCGCGATATCCGCCTTTTGATAAAGCTCGTCAAATGTATTCCCATTCTCCGGGAAGGCGGCGATGCCCACACTGCATGAGACCTTTGTTATGATGCCGTTAAACTCAAAATCCGACCGGAATGCCACACAAAGCGCCTGCGCATAGCCGAACATCAATTCCTGATGATCAAGCTCATTCACAAACACAATAAACTCATCTCCGCCAATTCTTCCGATGATTTCTCCGTCATTAAAAATCGTCGAAATACGCTTTGCCGTTTCCATTAGCACATTATCCCCAAACATGTGCCCATACTTATCATTCACACTTTTAAATTCATCAATATCGATCACATACATGGCGCCCTTGCACCCTGTCCCCGCCTCTTTTAATGTCTTTTTCGTATACTTTTCTGTCGCTCGCCGATTATAAAGTCCTGTCAACGGATCTCGCTCCGACTGGTCGCGCAGCTTTTCCTCACGTTTCTTTTGTTCTTCGATGTCTTCGAGCATCCCGATCGCACGCACTGCGTTCCCATCGTTATCATAAATATTCGTCATCGTGATCCTGCGCCATAAATACCGTCCTTCGACCAATCGCGTCCTCACTTCACAAGAAGCGGACTGCTGCCCCTGCCTGATTTTTCGGTACATCTCCAAAAATACCGCAACAGAATCCTGATGAATTACCTCCTGTTCCACGAGTGAATCAGGGACGTTTTCCACTCTGTTATCAAATCCATACATACTGGCAGACTTATATGCATGGATCATAACCTTTGTCGCGATGTCATAATCAAATATCGTATTATCCATCTGTGCCAGCGCAATCCGAAAACGCTCCTCATTGATCCTTAGCTCCTGCTCTATCTTTTTTCGTCCGGAAACATCGATCGCAACACAAAAAATTACGTCTTGCCCGTGCTCTTTTGCAAAACTTCCGCGCACAAAAACCCACGCATTCGAACCATCCCTTCGTATGATCCGATGCTCTGTTTCAAATATCTTACCTTCCTTAAGCGCCTCTTTCAGCTGCTTTCTGACCATCGAAAGATCGTCCGGAAAAATCGTTCTGATAATCTTACCGCCAAGCTCTCGCTCCATCTGCGCCTGATCATAGCCATAAAGGGTATAAAAATCAGGATTCCCGTGAAGCAAGCGCAAGTCTTTATCAATCCTGACCTTGCAAATACCCACGGGAATATGCGACAACATATCGTTTATGGTGTCATTATTATTCATTTTGTAAAGTTTCTCCGGAAATTCTGCTTCAAGCCTTCCGGAAGCGCCTACCTTTTTCAGATCAGATTTTCCCACCACAATTTACAACTTTCATATTATACATTTCTTGTCATGTTTCTTTTCTTATTGTAACAGCCCTTTTTGCGTAAGTCCATCAAAAAGTCACACTTTTTGCGATTTTGATCACTTCAAAAAGCATATTTTAACCTAAAGACTTAATTCTTCATCGATCTTTTCCATCCATGCGGCGATCGGAATGGCTTGCGGACACTTTTTTTCGCATTTTCCGCATTTGATACACTTAGAACCCGGTCTTTCAAAAAAATTATACCGTCGTTTTGGTTCACTCATATAATCATAAACGATTACATCAATATAAATATACAAGATCCACGGAATATTGATTCCCTGTGGACATGGAATACAATAGGCACACCCCGTACACGGTATCCCCTCACGTTGCTCATAGATTTTCCTGATTTCCTCAATCAGCAAAATCTCTTCTTGCGTAAGCGGCTTTCCTGCCCGCTCTGCCGATCGGATATTCATTTTTGTTTGCTCCATATCCGACATACCGCTCAACACGACGGATACCTCATCCTGACTCCAAATCCAGCGCAGCGCAAGGTCGCTGAGCGTCCCCTCATAACAACGCTGCCGCAACAGGTCTTTTACGTCCGGCAGCGGATTTGCCAGCTTGCCACCTCGTAACGGTTCCATTACAACCACGCCAAGCCCCTTTTGCGCCGCCAGTTTCAAGCCCTTTGTTCCCGCCTGCGCATGTGTATCCATAAAATTGTATTGTATCTGGCAAAAATCCCACGCATCATAACCATGTATGATCTCTTCAAATATCTCGTACCGGTCGTGAAACGAAAAGCCGATTGCTCCGATCTTTCCGTCCCGTACCGCTTGCTCTGCGCGATGTAACAGTTCCAGCTCTTTCACACCCTCCCACGTCTGCTTACCAAGACCGTGGAACATATAAAGATCGATATGATCCGTTTGCAGCTTCTTAAGCTGTTCATCCAGAATCGTGTCATAATCCTCTGCCGTGCGAATACGAGGCATCGGCGCTTTGGTCGCCAGCTTAACCTTCTGCCGGTATCCATCTCCAAGCGCTCTCCCCACAATACACTCGCTCTGTCCTGAATGGTATAAATACGCGGTATCAATATAATTCACACCGCAGTCTATGGCATACCGCAGCATATCTGTTGCTTCGATTTCCATAATGTCAGGATTCAACGCGCTTTTGTCCGGCGTAGGCAACCGCATACATCCAAATCCAAGCGCCGAACCCTTCCAATCCCATTTTCCAAATTTCCTATACTGCATATTTGCCTCCAAAAGTACCTTTCCTACAGTATCATTCCCTTTTATGTGCTTCGCAACCACTGTGCTCCGTGACAATAAAAACGATCCGCTTCCGGACAGTTTTTATTGTCGCAATTTATTTTTTGCATCTTCTGCGCTTTTTACCGATGCCCATCCCCAAAATTACCAGCGTCGCACCTATACACATTGTAAAACAAAGAACTGCCGATGCGCTATCATCTGTTTTAGGCGCTTTTGTCGTTACATCTTCCGACGACGGAGATGCCGGCGGTTGTGTCCGGATCGGCTTATCCGCCTGAATGACCGTCACAGACGGCGCATATTCCACATCGATCGTAATAGGTCCCGCAATACGATTCGCGTTTTTCATATCATTAATATCCTTTTGCGCTTCCTCCGCAGAGGAAAATATTCGCGTGTAAGGTTTTTCATCTGCTTTTCCGTCCACCCTCTCACGATCTGTCGTTGCAAGCGATGAATACTGCACAATCACGCTAAATTGCTTTTCCGGATCGGCTTTTTGTATGCTGAGCACCATGTCAGCCGTGCCTTCGCCGGCGACAAATATTTCATCCGTTCCCGCACGCGCGGTCATCCCGTCACTTGCCGTCACATCCTGAAAACCGCCGTCCACCGTACCGTGCGCATAAGAGGGATCAACGATCTGAAAGGAAATAGGCGTCGTATCAAGCTCATATCCCTCTGGCGCTTTTATTTCACGGAACGAATACGCACCACTCACAAGCCCGCGCACGCTCACCATTCCATCCTGATCCGATATATATGTATTTGGCAGCTTCACATCGCCTTTATAAACCTCATATTCCGCGCCTTCCAGCGTCTTTCCCGTTTCGGAATCCGTCTTAATCAAAAAGGCGCTGCCAGTATTATGGTGTAATAACGTAACGCGATCATAGATGGTGATTTCCGGATACAGGTAATATTTAAAAGATTGCGATCCTTCGGTAATGAGCCCTTCCTCATCCGCTGTCCAGTAATGCAGCACTTCCCCTGTACCGATTCCAAGACGCAATTTTTCATTTAACAATATGTTATTCACACTCATAAATTGATTGTTTGCGCTAACTTCCGGTTTTGTCAACAGCTTACACGTAAGCCCCGGATGTTGAGACTCAAGATCATCCGTAACTTTTGATACGTTCACCGTATAAAGCTCCACCAACCCGTCTGTCACAAAATCATTGTCCTCACTCGTCCCTTTGATATGGCATACCCCAATATCAAATACCGCATAGAATTTTTTGCCTGCCTCATCCCTGATAAATGCTTTTCCGATCAGCGCATCCTTGTCAGGATAGTAAGAAGATTTGGTCGCCGGCTGTTTGATGACAAGCCTTCCACCAAAATCTTCCGGAAGCATCTTGATCGGATTCTTCCCAATATCCCACGTCACATTTTGATATTCTCCATCTACAATATATCCATAATGATCATCTGAAAAAGTCCCGCTCGGGCTAATAGCGGTCCAGTCCTCAATAATATTATCGCTCAAATTAACGGTCTCGACGCTCGTTAAGTATTGCAAACCGAATGCGCTCCTGATTCCCTTACCATTGGCCTTTATATCCCCCGTATACATTGCCAGAATTTCCGGGATCGTCTTTCCTGCCGCTTCCGGCACAGTTGCCCCCACAAGACCTGCGCTCTGGAGTGCATTATATACGATAGTTCTAAAGGTTTCGTCCACAAAATAGTTTTCCAGTTGGCTGACATCCGTTAACGGTCCCATATCCGGCACAGCAGCTGCCCTAACCACTGCATGATCAATACTTCCGGTCTCTTGCGTTCCTCGTTCCGGAGGTTCCGTTTCGGTCGCCTCTACCGCCGTAGTCTCCGGCGCAGTCTGCCCTGATATAGCGACCGTTGGCTCTTCTGTATTTCCGGGTATATCCTCCGCAAATGCGCTGGCAACAACAAATAAAACGATCAAAAGCGCACACATCGTAATGGCAAGAATCCTTTTCATATATAACCCCCGCAAGATCATAGTCCTATCAATATATACATTGGTAACCTGACTTTATTGGTATTATATAGTACTTAGCTATCTTGCGCAATGTTATTTTACATTCATACCCTTTCTTCTTGCAGTTTTTGAAGTCTCTTTTCCATCTTCCTCGGCTCCTGTTCGTAATGATCAATTTTTTCATTTAAGCGCGCAAGCGACACCTGCATATCGTCCATTCGTTCCATCAGCCGATTTCGCTGCTCTACCAACAATGATTTCCGCGCTTCTACGGTATCGTCACCTTTTTGAAACAACGTAACATATTCGATCAACGCCTCTATTTGCACGCCTGCCTTGCGCATACACTTCATAAGACCGACCCAACCGCACGATTCCTCACCATAGTCCCTGATCCCGCTTCGGCTGCGCGGAACAGGGGGAATCAGCCCGATACGCTCATAATAGCGCAGCGTATCCGCGGACATGTCATATTTTTTGCTTACTTCCGCGATCGTCATACTGTTTCTCCTGCTTCGAATGTCTCCGCAACATCCTTTAACCCTTGCACGATTGCAAGGTGCTGTGGACACAACCTCTCACAATTTTTGCAATCGATACAATCCGATGCCTTTCCGTGCCTCATTGCATAATTATCATAATATGCGCTCTGTATTGAAAACCCCTTCGGTTTTGCTTGTTTTTCCAAATTGTACAGCGCAAAATAGGTTGGAATCGCAATATGCTTTGGGCAGCCGTCCACGCAATATCCACACGCAGTACAAGGAATCGCGATCGTTGCATTGACCGCTTCCACCACACGTTTTACAATATTATGTTCCTCCCCGTCAAACGGAACAAACTCTTCCATATAGCCCATATTGTCCCGAAGCTGCGCTAAGTCACTCATACCGCTCAGCACCATAAGCACTCCCTCATGTCCGGCGGCGAACCTCACCGCCCACGAAGCCACCGACTTCTCCGGCGCATACGCCTTGAATAATTGTGTCGCCTCCTGTGGAACATTCGCAAGCATTCCGCCCTTTACCGGCTCCATCACGATCACATCTTTTTTATGCTTACGCGCAATCTCATAACATTTGCGCGACTGTATGCTCTCATTGTCCCAATCAAGATAGTTCATTTGCAGCTGCACCACATCCACTTCCGGATGCGCCGTCAATATCTCATCCAGAAGCGCGGCATTATCGTGATAGGAAAAACCAATTTTATGAATCTTCCCATTTGCTTTTTCCTTTTGAATAAACCCAAAACTATCAAAACGCTGCGCCGTTTCATAATTTGAAACATTGAGATTATGCAACAAATAATAATCGAAGTATTCCACGCCGCATTTTTCAAGCTGTTCTAAAAAAATCCGCTCCATGTCTTCTTCTTTTTCGAGAAACATAATGGGCATTTTTGTTGTGAGCGTAAAGCTTTTTCGAGGATAGCGCTTGACCAAAGCCTCCTGCACGATCCGTTCACTGATAAATTCGTGATACATATACGCCGTATCAAAATATGTGAACCCGTGCGCCAAGAACTCGTCTACCATTTGTTTCACCTGTTCTATGTCTACGCTTTTTTCATCTTCGCTATCACAAAGCGGCAGCCTCATCAATCCAAACCCCAATTTTTTTTCACTCATCTTGTTCCCTCTCTTTTCGTTCTCTTATTGGATAAGCGTACCACTTGGAGTGGACTCCATGTCAAGTATTATTTTTTTAAAAAAGAATCCCTGTTCCGGGGATTCTTCACCTTTTGTTTGAAATCAAATATCATCTCAAAATGCTTTTATCAATCTTCGTTATTCTTCTTGACCGGAGGACAATAGCGCCTCAATCTTTTGATTGGCTCGCTCCAAATTCTCTTTTGCCTCTTCAAGCTGCTCTTTCAAACACACGAGCTCGCCCACATCAGACTCAATCCCGTATAAAATAATACAATTGGGCAAACGTTCTGTAACCGTTACGATCTCATTGATATAAATATATCCGCCGTCCTTCGTACGCGCCCTATAAATAATATTGCATCCATCTAAGCCATTGCGAATAGATGCAATCGCTTCTCCTACCACCGCTGCATCCTCAGGATGAATCAGCGCAAGCGGATTATTCGCCTGCCGCTCATTGATCTCTTCTTCTGTGAAACTCAACATATTGATAAACCAATCATTGCAATGCGTACGTTTGATACCGGTATCGGTAAGTTCAAATTTCACCACGCCGCTTGGGACATTGGCAATAATAGCTTTCAGCTCCTTGTGCGATTTTTCAAGCTCTTGCTTGAGGCGCACCGCTTCATCCACGTCCGACTCGATCCCATACACAATAATGCTGCCGGGACGACGTTCGGTGACCGTGGTTGTCTGATTGACATAAGTATAGCTGCCATCCTTTTGGCAAACACGATAGGTTACGTTATTGCTGTCCGCACCGTCCCGAAAAGCCTGCGCCGCTTCCAGCATCATTGTGATATCATCCGGATGAACCAGCGCCAACGGATCTTGTGCCTCAAGAAGTTCGACTTCATCTTCGGTATATCCCACCAATCGGCTAAACCATTCGTTACAATGTGTTACCTTGATCGTGTCATCCGTAAATTCATACATCACCACACCGCCGGGTATATTTTCAAGCAAAGCCTCATATGGTGTCTTGCTCCGAACCATTTCTTTGTCATCCGAATGTTCGAGCAGCGTCTGCAAAGATAGCAGTTTTGCGCCCGATCCGCTATGACCGCGATGGGCATTGGTATCGGAATTGATCAGGTGATAACAACACTTTCCTGCCCGTTTCGCCGTATACAGAGCAATATCCGCCGTGCGATAAAGTTTTTCGAATGTAACGCGAGCTCTGCCATAAGCAATGCCGATACTGACAGAAACAGGAATTTGGTTGTTGTCGTCCGTACGCAACCGCATCGCCCCAAGAAGCTCATTCGCTTTTTTCTCCAAAAACTTTGCTGTAAAGTCTCCTGTAAGGAATACCATAAATTCGTCGCCGCCAATACGCCCTACCGCATCGTTTTCCCTAAAAGCATTACGCAACGTCTCTGCAACCTGTTGCAGCACCGCATCTCCAACCTGATGTCCAAGGCGGTCATTGATCTTCTTAAAATCATCCAGATCCATCATAAACAGCGCGGTATTATACTTTGGATTATAGTCCGCCATTAGTGCAGCAATGCATTTTTCAAAACCATCGCGGTTAAGCACACCGGTAAGCGCATCCAGTTGCGCGATATTTTCCATCCGCAAACCGGCCTTAAGCGCAGAAAGTGTATTGTCCAAAAAACGTATAGGGTATGCCTCCACACTCTCCAAGGTCAAAACAGCGGGAGACGAATGGGTAAACGAAATTTTCCAATCGTCCTTTTTGCGGCATGCTCCAACCGTCTGCATCAATCCACTGCGCATAGGCTGACCGCCATGGGGTATGTTGATCACCGTAACTTCCCCTGTTAGGACAGCCACATCCGCACTGATAAAGTTTACGGTGATATCCTTTATGTCAAATTCTATCTCCGCGTCCTTCGCCGGGCGGTAACTATCCCGCAAAATCAACTCGGCTTGCGCCTTATTTTTGACAATCCCCTGTTCCCCCATACCAACACCGATATAAGGTTCCTCAATCAACGACAGCGCATCCGCAAATCTTCCATGCAGACCCGCATCCAGGAAATCATAAAATAATTTATGAAGTTCGTCCTTGTCCCTATCTATTTGATTGTACATGCGAGACCTCGTTTCTTCCCGTTATACCAGAGATTTGCAGCCATAACCATGTCTTAAATATACTATACCAAAACTATATACTTTTATAAAAAGTTTTTTGATTTGCCAGTCTTTCTTCCTGCTATTTATCATCATAACAAAAATATCCGCAAAAAGAAAGAGAAGCCACTATTTGAGCTTCTCTTTGTATCCCTGAGACGATTAAAACATCCGGCGCCTTATCCATCTTTTGATTTTGATTCATTTAATCTACCAAACGCATAAAAATGTTGTCGCCAATACGGTGTTTCAAAACTGCTATAGCCGATCGGTTTTCCCGCATGCAGCATATATCCGTTACCAACATAAATGGCGACATGCGTCACCGTGTTCGGCGTATCGTATGTCCCTTGAAAAAAGATCAGATCACCCGGTCTCGCTTCTTCCCTCGAAATTTCTGCGCAGCGGTTATAAAGGCTCTGCGCGTCTGTTCGCTCGATTTCATAGACTCCGGAACGGTTTAGACTCCAACACACAAATCCGCTGCAATCAAAGGATGTTTCAGGGGTCGATCCCCCAAACACATACGGAAAGCCAATATATTTCTTCGCTTCGTTGATCAAAGCAAGGTAATCCTTGTCGTTATATAGTTCCCCCGGATACCCGTTCGCTCCACCGTCTGTAATATGGATATCCGACGGGTCGTCTTTTGCGTAGGTCGGCGCAGAAATCGAAACAGCGGAGCTGTGAATATAAACCATCTGCCCATTTTCATTCATAACAGCATCCCATACGCCGTTAACATTTACCGCGTAAATATCCAGTGTCTCACCAATATGCGCCTGTCCGGCTTCCTCCGCTGTTTCGGACGGCATCTTACGATAATTTGTATCACAAAGCACAACAGCGCGGCGGACTCCCGGTCCTTCTATTCCCGCCTGTTTATTATCCGCAGCGGGCAAGGTTGCCGGAAGCTCCATTGTCCTGCCTTTCGCCATACTTTCTTCGCTCCCGGGTTGTTCCAACCCCAGCGCAAACGGCAAGTCAGCCGCAAAAGCCGCCGTCGGCAGCAACCAAATCATCATAGCCGCAATCAAGACCAATATCCTTTTTTGTCCTTTTGTTCCCTTCATCTCTGTCCCTTATATTCATCCTTTTTCATCGCTACGCGCCCACCGCGCCATGTCAAGCGAGGCAACACCCTTATAACGTTTGAAGCTGCTTTTCTGTCTGATCCTGTATCTCCCATAAACCTGCCATCTCCTGTAAATTGAACAGTTCGGCGTTACGAGCGCTTTCTTTCAGTCCATATAACGCGGCGATCGTCATCGTTCTCATCATTTTATTCAGCTCTTCTTGCATCTTCAAGAAAAACCTTGTTGATGTCGTTTCGAATTCATTCGACACAACGCGATCTTCCTTTGTATTAGGCAGGATGTTTGGCACCCCTTCCGTCGCCACAACCACATCATATACCGATATTTTTTCCGCCGGGCGGTGAAGCAAATATCCTCCGTTACACCCTCGCAGCGAGATGATCAGCCCGCTTGTCCGTAGCGCCATCATGATCTTTATCGCATATAGGTAGGTGATCCCCACCGCATCGGCGATATCCGTCGCATTCCGACACCCTCCGTTTTGATGCAGATAACCAAGTATATGCAGCGCATACTTTATTGACGCCTGAAATTTCATTAATGTTTCCTCACTTTCTTTTTACTCTTGCACAAAAGGACAATCAGAATCGTTCCTGCCGCCAGTACAAGAATGATCCACGTACCGACATCTGCCTTGTCTCCTGTTTTTGGTCCTGAATCTCCGCCTTTATTTGCCTCATCCGGCGCTTTGGGTTTTACGTCTTCCTCTTTCTTCGGCTCGTCGGGCTTTTGCGGCTCATCGGGCTTTTGCGGCTCATCAGGCTTCTGCGGCTCATCAGGTTTCTGCGGCTCGTCAGGCTTCTGCGGTTCGTCTGTAAACACCAGACCTTCACTGTTTATGTATGTCACATTGCCTGTCACATCGGTAAGCTGCGCATAAATGACATGCTGCGCTCCCACCTTGCTTGGGATGGATACTTCCGAAAGCGGCGCGTACGCCTGCCAATCCCAGTCCTTTGCGATCGTCAGAAATTGCTCTTGCGATTCGTTGATTGCTTCGGTGCCGGAAGGGATATCCCGCACAAAATAACGTATCGCCTGCATGCCGCTCACTTGATTGACGCCTTCCGGCTTTGCGTCCTCCGCTTCTATGGTGAATACGATATTTTCTTTGTACGTTTTTCCAAATAAGATCATTTCAAGAAAGCTTTGCCATATGTTGTTGCCTTCTTTGATCCTTCCCGTTGGCGCTGTCCTGTCAATCGAAACCACGACCTGCGCTTCCCCGCTCAAATTACCAAAAGTATCTACCGCGCGGAAATAATAGGTGTGGCTGCCTTCGCCCGGAGGCGAGACCACCGCCTGCGCTGTACTCCCCGTCATCGTCATGGCAGTTCCGTCCGTCTCATCTTTGATCGGATGATCAGCGTACAACACAGCTTTCACCCCGCTTACCACATCGCTTACGCCGGGCACCGTGAGCGTCACCTCTGTCTTGTTTGTCCATCCGGCAGGCTCTGCGATCGGTTGCCCCATCACCGGACCTTCATCGTCGATCATCGTCACATTAAACGGAACTTCGATCCTGTTGCCTACTTTATCGAGCGCAATCAGATAATATGTGCCGTTGTGCTCGACCATTGCGCTCATCGTGACTTTGCCGCTTTTGGCTTCCTGCGTATTGACCGCGGCGTTCATTAGGATGCTTCCCTCATCTTCCGGCTGTGCGTTCTTATTCTTGCTCAAAAAAACCTTGCCGATGCCGCTTCCGGCGATTTCTCCGTTTTTCGCGGGGACAGGATAAGTGTACAACTTCCCGTCATCGTCTATATCCGCATCCCAGCCCATCTTTAGCGCGACATCCCACACGTCCGCGCTGATCCGCTTTTGCTTGCTCCACACATAGTTTTCCTGCGCTATATTCTCTACCTTCGGCGCTTCAGAATCAATTTTATCAATCACAAAGCCCAAATGTTTTTTAAAATTCGGACCGGTATTGATCTCTGAAAACTTCGGATTGAACGCGCGGTCAAACACCGTTATGCTAAATGTATCTTCTTCGGGCAAGATTTTGGATGTCACATGAAACACATCGTTTTCGTCACGCTCGATCTTGTAACCGTACTGGGATATGGTAGGCTGCCTGATCACGTCGGTGGACGTATCAATATACATCTCTCTGTCACTGATTCCCGTTCCCGGCGTACCATCCTTTAACACCGGATCACTCAGCCTGAACGAGATCGTCTTACTTTTTGCCCAGCCGTCTTCCGTCTCATTTTCCGCCGTATACGAAATATCCGTTATCTGCGGACCGTCATTGTCCTGAATATATCCATTTGTACTTACATATGTGACATTTCCGGCATTGTCCTTCACGCGCGCATAAATGACCCAGCGCCCGTCCGTAACGTTGTGCCCGTACCCCGTATCATATTCCTTGACCGTCCACCACGCGTCTGCCTTCTCCAGTTCAGCGCGTGTAAGCGGTTTTTTACTGAGATAATATTCGAAATACGTCGATTGCGCGCCGTTGATCTCCTTTGTCGCCAGCCCGCTTCCCTCATCGCTCATGATCACTGAAATACACGGCGCTATCAGGTCCGGGTATATGATATCGTAAGTGATGTCTGCGGGGTTCATCAGCTCTGTGTAGCGATATACCACGCTGTCTTCTAAAAACACCCCTTTTCTGTCCCAAAAATAGACCTCTTCATAATAATTGGGATTATACCCTGATTCATGCCGCAATGCCGGGTTTGTATTGTATGAAAGCAGCAGCGTGACTTTCGGCGGAGTGGTATCTGCGGCTCTTTCCATGTCCGCAGCGCCGCCCTCTCCTTGCCATATCATCGGAAAAACGCTGTCGATTTGCGGTACTTCTGATGATACCGGCTCCTTTTTCGGCTCTTCCAACGGAACACCATCCTGATTGTCCGGCATCACCGGCACTTCATCCGACGGTAACGGCGTTTCGCTTGGCGCAGGCTCACCGCTGCTCTCCGGTTGCCGTATGGGCGGAAGCGTATCATCCGGTTTTTGTTCATCTGACGGCGCTTGCTCGGGTCTTTCTGCGGGTGGATCGCTTGGTTCGCCCGACGGCAAAGACGTTTCCACGGGCAGTTCGCTTGGTTCGCCCGACGGCAAAGATGTTTCATTTTCCGCAAGCTCACCGCCCTCGGTATTCCCACCTGCTCTGATATCGTTCTCATATGCCGCCGCGTCTTCTGTCGGCACATGCCCGGTCAGCTGTTCGGCATAAGCAAACGATACTGCGCTGCCGGCAATATACAGTGCCAGCAACATCGCAATGATTTTGTTTGCTCTTTTGCTACGTTTCTTTTTCACACTATTCTCCTTGCGCCCTACCGCATATACTTATTTGAACCGCGTACCCCTTTTTGACGTTTGTTTTTCTCCCGCGGCTGTCTTCTTATGACGCTCTGCGCGCGTCAAACCTGTATTGGCATTGCTTTTTTGCGCTCTTTGCCTACGCCGCGCCGCAGCGATCAAAACAATGACGCCAACGATCGCCGCCACCAAGATTGCCAATATCAAAGCCAACTGTGAAAACGATAATCCGAAAATTGTCCGGGTCTGCCAGATGCCCGTGTTTTGTGCCGCCGCGCTGTCCGCGCCATCCGCCTGTTCTGGCAGGGGCTGCAGCGTATCCGGGTCGATCTCCTGCACCAATGGCGACTCTTCCGCCATCGGCTGTATCTCGTCCGTCGGTTCACTCGTTTTTGTACTGTCGTTCTGCGCGTTTTCCTTTTTTTCCTGTGTTTGCGAGGGAGCAGCCTCTGTTTCAAGCGTCATCGTCAAAAGAGTCTCTTCCGCCTTACGCAAATTCTCCGCGTCGTCGTTCTTATAAATGATCGTCTGTACGATCACATGATCTTTGCTTTGCACAGCGACGATTTTTGTGCTGTACGATTGATCCTTTACGCTCGTCCCCTCGAGAATCTTTGCCGGGCTGTTTGCCGCCTGCGTATCCCCAATCTGTGAAAACGTATATTCCTCAGCCTGCGCCTCACTGATCTGCGCAAGGCACGCCGTGAGCGCATCCGCTTCGCTTGTGTCGATCGGCAGCGCCTCTATCTTAAGCGAATACATCAATAGGTTTTCGGCGTTGTACGCCCCCACCAGCAATTTTGTCTGTGCTGAGCTTGCCTGCGCGCTCTCAAGAAGCGTCCCCGTCATATTGGTGTCCGTCGGAGTATAATAATACGTGTTTGCGTCTGTCGGAATCTGTATGCTGAACCCGCCCGCCTCGTCAACATACGTTTTTGCGTATGCCATAAATGGGATGGACAGCAAAACGACCAGAACCAGCGCAAATACTCTTTTTTTCATTTGTTTCCTCATTTCCACAAAGTCCTGCGCCTAATCCTGCTGCTCTTCTTCGTTTTCAAAACAAATCTCCTGCACAGAGTCTGTTTCGCTCAACAGTTCTTCGCACCGCAATACTTCGCGCAGCAAAAACATCTTTTTCAGCCCCAGCCAAATCAGAACCAGCAGCGCCGCCACCGCAACGATCGTAACAATAATGTACGTTTGTATTCCGTATTGGTATGTGTAAAAAAAGAGCAGCAGCGCGCTCCCGCACATCAGCAAGATCGTTATGACCCATGCGTTGCGCAGCGGTTTTGACTTTCGGCAAAGTCCTATCGCCAAAGCCATCAATACCGCGGTGATCGCGGCAATGATCCATATCCCTTCCATTTACCTCTCTTCTCTTTCCATACTGACCCGTCCGACAGTCCGATATACGCTGTCTATTTTTTCGTCGAACATCAACATCTGATCGCGCATAAACTCCCTTAAGGCCTCCCTTAACATCATTATCCGCTTTTCATTGATTTTTGCTTCTTCACTCAACGCGCGCGCGCGGTTTTGCGCGCTTGAAACGATCATTGCCGCATTCTCATTGGTCGCGTTCATGATCTCCTGCGCGCGCCGCTCCGCCTGCTCCAGCATGTTTGCCATCTCACCCGGGCTAACTCTTTCTGCCTGTCGCGGGGCGTTCCAGTCTTCGGTTTTCGGTTTTCTTTCCGCTCTGTCGCCTTCTCCTTTTTTGAGTGCTTCCAGCGTATTCAAAATACGGTCCAAAAACTCGTCTACCTGCATTGGGTCATATCCGTTAAACTTCTTATCAAACTTTTTTTCCAGGATTTCTTCCGCGGTCACCATTTCATTCTCAAACATTTTCTTCTTCTGCCTTTCTTGTTTTTTGTTTCATGCACGCGCTCCACACAAACACGCACGACAACACCATCAGCACGTTCGTACAAAATATCGCTGCAAGCTGTAAATATTGGAAGGTCTCATAGCTCATCGTAGGGTCGATCACGTTCAGCGCGTAATACACCGACGTCACCGCCGATACGACAACGCCTATGATCCCGATCGTCCCTGCCGCAGATCTATTCTCGCTTTCGCGCTGCGCATTGTACGCCGTATACACCACAAACACACACAGCATCGGGATATACATCACCATAAAATCAAACCCCTGCTGCGCGTCTATCATAGGCAGCATATACAACTGGGAAAACACCGGTGCAGCCATCAGCAGCGTGCAAAGCATCACCCCCCAAGAAAACGTCTTGCTGAGCAAATACCGGTTCTGTTTGGCGGCAAGCATCGTTACGCTCATCAAAAGCAAGGCAAGCACGATGGCGCCGTTATATTGATAAAAATACATTACGACATCCCCAATACCCGGTGCCGGAACGCCCGTTTGCGCGTTTACCGCAACATTCATCACAATGCTCACGCTGATCAGCACAAAATATGCCGCGCACAAAAGCACCATAGCGCCCAACACGGGTTTTTTCGCTCTCCGCAATCCCCGCGGCCGATCAACGGCAATCTCTTCCTCCTCAGCCTCTTCTTCCTCCTCAGCCTCTTCTTCTTCCTCTTCCGCTACTTCTTCCTCTTCCGCCGGCTCTTCATTTTCTACGTCGGTCTGTTCCTTTTCCGCCTCTTCGTCAGCCTGCGTTTCTCCTATCTCTTCAGCTTGCGCTTCTTGAGACGTTTCCTGCCCGACCTCCTGCGCGTCACTCTGTTCGATCTCCTGTTCTGTTTTTGTGTTCTCTTCTTTTTTTCGCATGTTTGCTCTCTCCCTTTCCTTGATGCCCGTCATGTGTTTTCAGCGAGCCTTTCCACTCTTTTTTTGTACATAAGAACCATGATCCAGATGATGCTCAACAAAACGGCAAGCACCACGATCAGGCAAATAACAATGCCCTCCGGCGAAGTGATCTTTAAGCTTATACTGTCGTCGTTCGGTATTACTCCGTCCTTGCCCAATACCTCGTTTTTATCGAGCAGCGTTGCGCCGACGCCTGCCGCAAGCACGTCATCCTGCACGGTTTGATCGGTAAGTCCTGCCAGCCGCAGGCTCTTTCCGTTCAGCTCAAAATACAGCGTAAGCGATTCCATATCGTCTGTTATGAGTATCTTGTTTTCTCCGTCTTTAACGATCACATCCACTTGATCGCTCGCAGCGATCTCAAAATCCATACTGGCGGTTACTCCGTCTTTCACCGCTGTAATGGAATGCTTGCCAAGGAGCGCCCCATTAAATGTTACCCGCCCGTCCTGATCGGTTTTCAGCTCAAGCTCTTCAGGCTTCAGCAGCATCTTCACGTTCTCCAGATATTCTCCGGCAGAATTGACCACGCATGCCTCGATCGAGACCTTGCGGATCTTTTGGATCGGCACGACGCTGTTTACCCCTTGATTATCGCCTTGTATGATGTTTTTCGGATCCGGCGTGGCGACTGCCGGCGGACTCGTCGGCGGATTTACAATCTTTGAGTTATCCTTTTCCATTTCAGCGATGAACAACTGCTCTGTCTCGCGTTCATCAACGTTCATCGGGAAATCCACGATGTCAAGGTATCCGTTTTTGCTCAGCAAAAGAAGATGCAGCCCTTGCTCTAACCCGCCGGGGAAAGATATCTCTCCCATTTCGTTGCTCAGCATCAATGTTTTTTCGTTTAGCCAGACCTTAACGCCGGGCAGCCGCTTTGCGCTGGCTTTATCCTGTATTCTCAGCCGCGCCATATGCATTTTGCTGCGAAGCGTGACTATCTCTGTTCCCCCTTCCGGTCCACACTCAATGTCGCCATAACTCACCTTGTATTTAGAATGCTTGACCGTATACGAATGCCTGCCGACGGGCAGATCCAAAGTCAGCTTCCCGTCCGCGTCCGTCGCGCCCTCGCCCGTCACTTGCCCCATGGTATAATGCGTCAGCGAAAAAATTGCGTCTGCCACCGGTTTTCCGGCAAGATCGACCGCTTGCAGCGTAAACTTTTGTATGGCGCGCGTAAGCATGATATGCTGCTCGATCGTGGTTCCGTCAAACTCGATCTCAATATTCTCCTGTGGCAAATACCCCGCTTTTTTGACCGTAAAGCGATACTTTTCCGGTGTATCGCCCGGGTACGGAAGCCGCACGAACGCCGTTCCCTGTTCGTCTGTCACCGCCGCGATCAGCGCTCCGCTCTGTACCGTAACGATACTGATGGCAGCATCGGCGATGGGCGTCACTCCGTCCGTTTCCGTCACAAGAAATTGAAGACCGGTGTCCCCGATGATTTCCAGTGTGATGCTGGTATCCGCGCTTCCCCCAAATGTTTCATAGTACTCGTCCGGATAGAGCGGATACCCCGGCTGCGGCTCCACCGGCTTTGCCGCGCCGCTTCCAATATCCGCGTATGCCGTACCGGTCACCGTCGCCAAAATCATGACCACGAGCAGCACCAGACATAGTTTCCTTTTCATTCCTTCACACCGCCCATCTGCTTAGCTTTTGACCATAAGGCTGACATTTGCACCCGCCGTACCGATTTCCTGATTGGTTTCCAGATCATATGCCGTGAACACCGCCACCGCCTTATACACGCCTTTTTCAAGCGGCGTACTCAGCTTTGCCGTTTCCACAAAATACCCCGGCTTGATCAGTCCCGATTTATATACAGATTCTCCATTGTCTTCCCGCACGATCTCCACCGTCATCGCGTAATGGTTTGCGGGGATGTTTTCGATGCGCACATTTCCTTCCGCCGTACCGCTTTCAAACACGGGATTTGCGTTGATCGCAATGTTTAACATCGACTTATCGATCTGCTCGTTCAGCTTCTTTTCAATATCTTCCGCCGACATCCCCGGCAATATGCCCATTTGTGCCGCCTGTTCTTCCAATATCTCATCGCTGCTTTTGGGCTGCTCTTCCGGCTTTGGCTGATTCATATACCAGTACATCCCGCCCATCGCCGCCAAAAGAAGCACAATGATCACGATCAGTAACACCGGCTTTTTCTTTTTTTCCGGTTTTTTCTTTCTGTGCTGTACCTGTTCCATTCTTGAAGCCATATTTTTCCTCCGTTACTGAAGTACCGATACGATGATGCTTGCGCCCGCCGTACCCATTTCTTTTTCCGTCTCTTTTTCATACGCCGTAAACACTGCCGTACAAGGATATTCTCCCTTTTCAAGCGGCACCGCCAGTTGTGCGTTTTCTATGTAATAGCCCGGCTCGATCACGCCCGATTCATATACCACTTCCCCCGTATCGTCGCGCATGACGTTTACCTGCATCAGATACCGGTTGCCCGGCGCGTTCTCGATTCCAACCACGCCCTCCGCCTCGCCGTCCGCAAACACCGGGCGCTGATTAATGGAAATATTGAACATCCCCTCCTCCACCAGCGTATTGAGCGATTTTTCGATGTCCTCGGCACTTTTATACGGCAGCTGACCTTCTAAGGCGGCAAGGTCTTTGTGCAGCTTATCCTGCCCTTCCTTCCAAACCAGATACCCGCCAAACACCGCGGCGGCCGCAAGTATTATGACAAGAATAATGATCCATATTTTTTTCTTTTTTTTCGGTTTTCTTGTTTGTTGTTCGACCCTTCCCATTTGCTTTCTCCTGTTTTTATTTCCCGTTAAGCCGGTATTGCACAGCCAACTGCACTTTGCCTGTGCAACGCCGGCTTGCGGCGTTGCTTTGTTACTTTGCTATTTGGTTTTTGATGCTGTGTTCATCCTCACGGAGCAACCGGATCAGATTCGATCAAGAAGCGGACCTTGAACAGGTTCGCTGCCGAAGCTGCCGCGTAATCGCTCTGCTTTCCGCCTGCTTCTGCGGTGATCGTGACACCTGCGCTCTCGCCCTTGATGATCTGCGAAAGACCTGCGTCTGCCGACGGAATAGCGTCTACGCTGCCTTGGCTTGTCGCCGCGAGGTCACCAAACGCCGTACCTGCCATCGTCAGCTTCATCTGGTTTGCCGTTGTAGGCGCCGATGCCAGTCCCCATACGCGTGCGCCGGACTGGTCGATGGAAGCGCGGATGCCGGATACTTTGATCGCAAGATCCTGATCCGTGAGTGTAGAACCCGTTACCGGCGATGTGGACGTGTTTGTGATCTTCACGTCTGTCGGTGCGAACACCTGCGGCGCCGTAGCGGATGTCCCGTCGGATTTCATCGCGAGCGGGATGTAGATCGGCACTGTTGCCGACAAGTTTACCGGATCTTTTTCTGAGATTTCCAGTGTTACCGTGGAATCCGAGAACCCGGGCTGTGCGCCCTGACCGATGTCAGGATTGTCAAGAGGAGCCGCCATTGCGAAGCTTCCTACCGACAGCACCATCATCACTGCCAAACCTACTGCTACGATCATTTTTGTCTTTTTCATAATTTTCTCCTTTCATTTTAGAAACATTTTTTATTATGAAAAAATCTTGCCCTTGCGGGCTATATATAAACGGCGGTTTCCGCCGATCATATTTCCGTTACGCGCCTTACGGCGCTTGTTCCACAAGCTCTATGATGTACCCCACCTTAAACAGCTCGCTTTTGATGCCGTTGAGCGCCTGATAATTCTTGCGCAAACCGCCTGCGTGTGCCTCGATGGAGAGCGGAAGCTTATGATCCTGCGGGATATCCTGCGCAAGCGCCCCTTCGGACGCGACCGTCTTGGTCGTCTTGTCTCCCGCCGCGATCGCCGGGATTTGCGTCCCTCCGATCGCAAGCGACATTTGGAAAGCATTATCCTCTGTCGGCGCAAGCAAACTGTCCTCCGGCACCAGCGACCACATCCCGCCTGTCTGCGCCTGTTTGACGCGTACTTCTTTGACGCGCACCGTCACAGGATATGCCTGCGTTCGCGCCGCGTCCGTATAATTGCGCGAGTTGTTCATGATGTAATATTTCCCATCGTCCGGCCAGTAAAGCTCTGCCGCGTCTTCCGCCCCGCCCGTAAGCTTCATGGCGACGGGCAGCGTGAGCGGTACCGTGACCGAAAGGTTTAACGGCGGCCTGTCCGACACCTCAACGGTGATGACTGTCGTATGCCCGCTGTCGCCCGGGTATTGCGGCACATACGCGTTGGGGTCTTCGCCCATCTTTGTCGCTTCGATCGTAATGCTGTGCGTGTTGCCAAGCACGTCTGTCGCGCTCAGCGTATATGTCCCTGCCTGCGTCAATACGCCCGTTTCCCACAAGCTGTCGCCGCTCCTTGCGTTTTGGCGCGTCATGCTGCCGCTTTGCGGTCCGGAATAAGTGACGTTCGCAATGCCGCTTCCGGCGTCTTCGATGCGCGCCGTGATGGTTTTTTCGGCAGCCCAGTGTTCCGGCTGCAGCGCCGCCTCCTCGATCGTCGGCGGAGAGGTGTCGACATGGTCTACCACCACTGCGCTCTGGCCGCGGTTGTTTGCCTTGTCGTACGCCACGATGTAATAAGTCCCGTCCGCGGTGATGGCGGGCGAGGTATACGTATCGCCCGAAGCGCTCATGGCTGTTCCGCTTGTCGCGCCGTCCTCCCGCGTATAAAACACGCGGTCTATTCCGCTTTCGTTGTCTGCCGCCGTCGCGGAAATCGTTTTTTCGCTCGCCCAGTCCGCGTTGCTTTGCGCGCCGCCCGTAACGACGGGCGGGATGTCGTCGATCTTGTCCACCGTGACCGATTGGGCGCTTCGGTTGCCCATCTCGTCGTAAGCAATGATGTAATACGTGCCCGCTTTGTCGATCGGCGGCGAGGTATACACGTCGCCCGCGGCGCTCATGGGCGTGCCGCTCGTCGCGCCCGACTCCGTTGCATAAAACACGCGGTTTACTTTGTTCTCATTGTCCTTCACCGTCGCGGAGATCGTCTTTTCCCCCGCCCAGTCCGCGTTGCTTTGCGCCGCGTCTGTGATGTCGGGCGGTATCCCGTCCGGCAGGTTCGTAAGGCTCATCGCGTCGGGCGTTGCGCTCGTGTTTTGGCTGCTTTCGTTCTCGACCCACACGAACAGCTTATACGCGCTGTTGTCCACTGCGCCTTCAGGCAGCGTAAGTTCCACGCTGCCTGAAGCAGTGTCGATCTGCGCAACGCGCCCCACATACTTTTGCCCGGTCGCGGTGTTCACGAGCATAGCGCCCAAATAGCTGTCCGCGCCCGCGCTTGCCCCGTTGTATTCAAGCCGGATCGCTTTGTCGCTTATTTTGGAAGCCGTAACGCCGCCAAGGCTTTGCCCGCCGCGCGTAAACGGCCGCAGCGTCTGGTTGTCCGATAAATTAGTGTCCCGGTAGGTGCCGAAGCTGTCGTAATTTGCAGTCGCGCTGTTCGTGCTTTTGAACGCGCCCTTCACCGGTCCGTCTTTGCCCAGCGTATTGCTGACCGCCGGGCTGCCGCCCTTCACCGCCGCCGATACAAACATCACCGCTTCCGGCTTCAGCCGAAAAGCAGCTCTGAGATAATAGGTCAAATTTGCATAGTTATCACCAATCTGTCCCTCCAAGGCCACAAAATATTGACGATCGCCGCTTGCATATACCGGCGAACGCAGCTTCCAACTCACTTTCCCTCTATAGTAGTCGAGTGTAGAGTTCACTCTTACGCCTACTTTGCTCACCCCTCCTTGAGAAAAATAAAGGGGGTTTTCCGCTTCCGTTTTCGACAGCAGGTACATCACGTCCTTTGTGCCGTTTGTGGCAATGCCGTCATTATTTGTCACGTTTCCTATGTTCACGCTTTTCACCCATCCGCTGATCTGGCTTTGGAATTTGGTGGTATACAGGCTTGTCAGCGTATCCTGCTGATGACTGCCCTGATATGCATTATATTTTCCGCCTGCACCTGAGGCTTCCCCACACGAGTCCATTGTTGTTTCGCTCAACATCAGCAGCTCGTTTGTGTCTGCGTAAATCGTGCGGAACAGTACCTTATCCGTGCCGATCAATCTGTTACCCTCCGGTGACTGCCAATCGTTCTCGTTCCCAAACCAAACGAGGCTCTTGTACCAATCGTCTGTGCCGCTGTAATAGGTGGAGATATCCCCCGCCGCGACAGAGCGCGGCGACAGGGCGCTTTGGATCCATGTGGCCGCGCGCACACTTATATTGAAGGCAAGCACGCCGATCACAAGAACCAGCACACCCGCACGCCAGCTCCAATGTTTTTTTCTTTTCATCGCCTACTCCTTCACCGTGAGCGTGATCTCGATCCTGCTTGATCCCGCCTCTGTCGTTTCATCTTCCGCGTCGATCGCGCGAAACACCGCCACCGCCGCATAACTGCCGGGGGCAAGACCGCTCGTATCGACGTCCGCCCGCTCGATATAATACCCCGGAGCGATAATGCCCGATTCGTACACCTTTTTGTCTCCGTTTTTGCCTTGCAGATAGATGTCCACCTGCATCATGTAACGGTTTTGCGCAATGTTCTCGATCCCCAGATCCGCCACGCCGCCTTCGCACACGATCGCGGAATTGATGGAGATGTTAAACATCCCTTCTTCCACCAGCTTGTTTAATACATCGTTATAATCCTGCTGTGTCTTGCCCGGCATCTGCCCAAGCATCGCGTCCATATCCCTCTGGTTTCTGGAGCTTATCTCAGGCGGCGCGCCGCCTGATCTCAGCATACCCAGCGCAGTTGCCGCGCCCGCCAAAAGGAGCACAACGACAATGATCCACTTTTTGTTTTTTTTTGTTTTTTCGTTTTTGCGCATGTGCGAGACACGGCTCTGTTCCATCCTTGCTCTCCTTACCACGTAACCTTACGCTTGCGGCAGCAGACTTTTTAGAAATCCGCTGCCGCAAACCTGCCGTTTCCGGCAGATTCGCGGTCATATCTTGGTTTATTACGGAGTTACTTCCGGTGTGCGCGCCAGCGTATATACCACTTTGAATGTGTTCGCTTTTGCAACATTTGCCGGATAATCTGCGTTGGTACCGCCTGCTTTTGCCTCAACCGGCAACACAAGCTTCACGTCCTGCGCGATATCCTTCCACAGCGCTTCACTGCCCGGTGTCGCGGGGCGGTCAATCTTCTTTGCCGTCGCAACGTTTGCCAACAGCGAAGGCATTTCTACGCCGCCCAGCTTAACGTTCATCTGGTTCTTGTTTGTCGGTGCGGCTGTCGCCACGTCCGCGGCAGGTACAAGCGTCCACGTCGTCGCTGTTGGGTCAAAATGCGCAACAGAGACCGATCTCACGCGGATCGAAACCGGCACAGGATCTCCGGTTCCCTCGTCCGTGTTGTCGCACGTGTTTGTGATCCCATACCATCCGTCCTGCGGATAGTATGTTTTCACGCCGTCTGCCTCCACCCCGGCGGTCGCATCGCGTACCACCACAAAGGGCAGTTCTACGGGCACAGTCGCCGAAATGTTGACCACCGGCGCGTCTGCGACCTCCACCGTGATGATGGTGTCGCTGCCGTCTAAGGTACCGGTGCCCGGGTCGTACGGTTCCGCAAACGCAGTCCCCGCAGCGCCCAGTGCGAGAACCGCCGCAAGCGCCATGCATACAATCTTTTTCTTCATGTTTTTTCTCCTTTCAGCTTGATATATATCAACGGCGCACGCGCCGGTAATATCGGTTTTAGTTGAGCACCTCCAGCGTGATCTCCACGTTTGTGCGCCCGATCTCTTTGAGCGTCTCCTGATCAATGGCGGAAAACACCGCCGTCGTCGCATAGCTGCCCTTTTCAAGCGGCTTGCTGAGCGGCGCTTTTTCGATGAACTGCCCCGGCTTGATGCCCGCCGATTCATACACCACCTCGCCCGTCTCGTCAAGCAGGAAACGCACCTTCATGTGATAGCGGTTTGCCGGAATGTTTTCAATGCACACGCTGCCTTCTGCGCCGCCATTTTCATAGGTGATCACAGAATTGATGGATACGTTGAACATTCCTTCTTCTACCTGCTGGTTGACAAGCCGCTGGATATCCTCCTGCGTACGTCCTTCCAAAAAACCATTTTGCGCCAGCTCGTCAAACGCAAACGTGTTTTTTTGCCCCTGCATCATAAAAAACACGATCGCGCACACGGCGGCTGCTGCCGCGATGATCGCCGCAATGATGATCACGAACCTCTTTTTATTGTTGTTCTGCTGTGCTTTGCGCATGCTTGTTACCCCTCTACGTTGATCACAAGCCCGGCTGCCGCCCTGCCTGTTTCTTCTCCTGTATTAGCGTCCAGCGCTACGATCGTTGCTGTCGCCGTGTGTTGCCCCGCCGCAAGCGGCTGATCCAGCGTGTCGCGCGCGATGCTTTGCCCGGGAGAGATCACTCCCGTTTGATAAACGGTTTCCCCGCTTTCGTCAAGCGCGATCTCCACGCGCATGTCATAGGCGTTTGTCACCGGGTTTTCAATATACAGCGTGCCCTCCGCGCCGCCGTCTTCAAACACCGGCGCGGAATTGATCTTAAACGAAAACTTGCTTTTATCCGCTTGCTGTTGCAGCTTGTCTCGCACGCCGCCCGCGTCCATCTGCGCATAGGCGGCGTCTTGCGCGCGTTCGTCCGCCACAAACATTACCTGTTCTTTGGGCGGCAATATCCCCGCCGCAAACAGAATGACAAGCGCGCCCACCGCCGCCAATACGGCGGTCAGGATGATGATCTTTCCTTTGCTTATTTTGTACGTTCGCGTTTTGCTCATGTGTGCGTGTTTCCTCTCTTATCCCCGCGAAAAACGGAACATGTTGGTACAAACAAGCTGCTCGCCCACATGCGTTTGTACAAGCCCCTTTTCGTAAGCACCTTCATAGGTATAAAATGTTCCCTGACCTCCGCCGAGCGTACCGATCAAAAGCGGGTTCTGCCTGCTGATGGTCGTAATGTCTGTCGCCGCAAACACGATCTCCTGATCGTCTGCCGACGGCGTCATGCGGATGCCGATATCATTATCCGTCTTGGGCGCGTCCCACGCGGCAAGCCCAAACGGCGCGCTTGCCGTCTTTGGCTTAACTTCCACAACCT
This sequence comes from uncultured Christensenella sp., assembly GCA_964494645.1. Classification (GTDB taxonomy): domain Bacteria; phylum Bacillota; class Clostridia; order Christensenellales; family Christensenellaceae; genus Christensenella. The sequence goes on from CAZBSH010000024.1 coordinate 33,389, forward strand.
CCACCTTCACAGGTACGTTCACGTTGTTGTTCGTTATTGTGCTGATGGGCGCGTAAAACGATGCCGCGCCGTTCCTGTTGCTCCACGACGCATACATCAGCACATTGATGGGTACTGTTACGCTGATGATGTCTTCTTCCGGCGCTTTTGCGTCTATCGTTCCGTCGCCGTCCACATCTATGCCCTCCTTGGGCATAGATCCGATATACCCATATGTTTCGATGTCTGTTTGTCCGCTTTTGATGTCATCGCCCGATGCGCCGTCATTGGTATATGGCTGCGTATCTGTCACATGGGGCAGCCACAACCGCGGCACTTCCGCGGCGGGCATACGGTTTCCCACCGTATCCGAAGCAAAGATCCAGTATTCCTTGCCGTCAGGCGGCAGCAGGAAAGAATATTCCTGTTTGTCGGCGTCGTATGCCGCGGTGCCTGTCATTGCGCTGCCGTCGCGCGCCGTGCCATACTGCACGCTTTCATGCACCACGCCGCTTTGCGCGTCCGCGATCGTAAAGTAGATCATGATCCCTTGCTTTGTCGTTTCCGACCGGATCGACCCCATGCCCGGCGGAGTGGTATCCACCTCTTCCACCACTACGCGCGTACCGCTTGCCGTCACGTTGTTTCTGAAATCCTTTGCCCACACATAATATTCTTTATTTGCCGTGATCGCCTCGCTTGTCCATGTTCCCGTAGCACTGTCCGTCAGCGTCATCTGTACCTTATCCGTTTCGCCATCCGTTTCGCTTGTGGTGTACCACACCTCCACAACATCAGAAAGGATATCTTCCACCGTCGCGCTGATCACCTTTTCCGCCGCCCATCCGTCCGGCTCTTGTTTTGCGCTGATCACGGTAGGCGGTACAAAATCAATCAACACTTTCATCGGAGCGCTGGCGTTTAAGTTTCTCTCGTTTTCATTCCACACAAACAACTTATAATCGCTGCTGCCCGATCCGCTCTCGGGCAGCGTAACCGTCACGCTGCCTTCTTCTGTGCTGAGCTGCGCGACACGCCCCACATACTTTTTGCCCGTTGTGGTATTGACGAGCATTACACCCAGATAGTTGCTTTCGCTCGCGCTCGCCCCTTTATACGTAAGGCGTATCTTCGTTGCGCTTTCATTTTGCACCACCACACTCTCAAGGCTTGGTCCGCCGCGCGAAAACAGGCGCAGTGTCTGATTGTCCATAAGCCCCGACTCTTGGGATATCCCCATGTTCGAAAGGGTTGCGCTCGCGCCGTCCGTGCTTTTGAACGCGCCCTTCACCGGTCCGTTTTTGCCCAGCTCTGTACTGACCGCGGGACTCCCGCCCCATGACGATGCCGATACAAGCACCATAGCTTTCGGATCTAGCCGGAGCATCGGACGGATCCCAAAAGAGTTTTGCACTTGGTAAGAGTCCAACGCGCCGCCATTGTATATGATCCACGAGCTGGCAATAACAATAGGCAGGCGCGGTGAGCGCAGCCACGATACGGAAAAAGCCGAAGGGGTTTGAAGCTGCCCGCTTTCTCTGCTTTTGTTATCGTTCGGGAAATAATAAAGGTTTGCCGCTTCCGTCGCCGATAACGGATAGATCACGTCTTTTGTGCCGTTCGTGGTGACGCCGTCATTCCCCGTCACACCACCGATCGTCACACTCTTGGCAATTGATCCGATCTGGCTCTTGAATTTGTTTTCATACAGGCTTGTCATGGCGCTTTGCAGCATACTCCCCTGATAATTCCCCCCTGTGTCCCTTGGTTGCCATTGCGTATTCCCAATCTGTGTTTCGCTCAGCATCAACATTTCGTCGTCATTTGCGCTCAGCGCGCGGAACAAAATAGGATTTGTGTCTGTTCCCCC
>CAZBSH010000025.1:0-33199 GCA_964494645.1 uncultured Christensenella sp.
TTTGAGGGGCGTGTGTCCATGACGTATGGGTTCAAGTCCCATCTACCGCACCAACCCAAGAACCCGCTTAACAGGCGGGTTTTTGCTTTATAAAGATGGTTTTAGTGTAAAATTCCAACCGGTTTTCAGAAATATCCCCAAAGAATATTATGGAGGAAATAAAATGAATTATACCTATATCCTCCTGTGCGCGGACGGTACGCTTTATACCGGCTGGACAAACGATCTTGATCGGCGAATCCGGTTTCATAATGCCGGCAAGGGAGCAAAATATACAAAATCGCGCCGTCCTGTTTCTTTGTTCTATTTTGAAGCCTTTCCCACAAAAGAAGAAGCAATGCGCCGCGAAGCTTCTATTAAAAAACTTTCTCGAGCCCAAAAGCTCATGCTGGTACAAAAATAATACAACATATTCTTATATTAAGAGAAAAAAGTTTGAACTTTACAATTTGTTCAAACTTTTTTCATTTTGACTTCATGAAAGGCGTTTATTATTAAGCTATACAAATTCTACCTCGATCTTATTCCCCCCCAAAGGTCGGGGTAGTCAAAAAACAACGCTACGGCGTTTACATATACTTCTTCTCTTGGCTTCCGGCTTGGAAGCCTTTTTTTTGAAAAACATATCACTTCTTCCAATCATTCCGCACTTGTTTATTTTAGCGTTTTACTGCATTACAAGTAAAGATCAAAAGCTGCTACAATACCACATATGAAAGTGCTTTTTGAAGGTTTTACTTCTTTCATTTGCACAATATTTCATTTTCGAATGATTGTAATGCAACTACCGGTATAGTATAATTATTGTCATGAAGTTCGTTATCTACCATATATAGATAGCGTCTTCCCTTCATAATACATATAACAGTAAAACGTTTTAGAGAGAAGGAAAACCATGCCAGCGAGTATAAAAGATGTTGCAAAATTAGCCGGCGTTTCACAAGCCACCGTATCCAATGTACGTACAGGCAACAAATATGTCAGACCGGAACTTGTCAAGCGCGTCAATGACGCCATTGAGCAACTCGGATATATTCCCAATCCTATGGCAAGCCGCTTACGCGGAAACAAATCTTTTGCTGTAGGTGTTGTTTTGCCGACATTTTATCATCCATTCCACGCGGGAATATTAAAAGGAATACAGGACGTTGCGCTCGGCAGCGAATATCTGATCAACGTATATGCCACAGGAAGCGATTTAAAAAGAGAGTACGACTCCCTCGTCCGTTTTCTATATAGCCTGCCGGACGGCATCATTATTTCAAGTTATGCGAACGAAGAAGCCGAATTTGGAAGGGAATGTATCGACACCATCAAATCACTCGTCAGCAGCAAAAAGAAAATTCCTGTCATCAGCCTTGAACGTCATCTTCCGATCCCCGGTGTCGAATCTATTTTATCCGACTACGAACAGGCAGCATACGATACCGTAGAATATCTGATCGGTCTGGGGCATACGAAGATCGCGCATATTTCGGGTCCAATGGCAAGGGATGTCAGCATCAAGCGTTACCAAGGCTATTTACGGGCTCTTAAGGAACATAAGATTCCCTTCAACCCCGCCTATGTTCGCAATGGACTGTTTACGCCGGAAAGCGGGTACGCCTGCACGCGCGATTTGATGTTAAAAACAGATGTTACCGCAATATTCGCCGCAAACGACGAGACGGGAATCGGTGCGATCAAAGCGTTAAAAGACCTTGGTCGTCATATCCCGCAGGATGTCGCCGTGATCGGCGTGGACAACATCTATGCCGGTACGCTCATTGAACCGTCCTTGTCCACTGTTGATGTGCCCGGATACCAGATGGGACGTATGGCGATGTCCCGTATGCTTGACTTTACCAACGACCATCAGTCCCCCAACCACAAAAAACCAACGTATCTGAACACTACGATCATCCCACGAAAGTCTACCGAGGCTGAGCGTGAAACAACCTGGGATCTTTACGACTGGTGAGTATTCTATATTATAAGAAGACCGCGGATCAACCGCGGTCTTTTTGTTTTTTTATGTTGCATTTTTAGGGAATCGGCTCTGGTCACATTTTTCCCGACGCGTACTGTAAGATACGCACAGAGTTTGCCTCCTTAGAATCGAGCTCTGCTGCGATCCTGCCCGAAAACATAACGTATATCCGGTCACACATACCAATCAGTTCCGTCAAATCGGAAGATACCATAAAGATAGATTTTCCTGTATGCACAATTTTATTCAAAATATTATACAGTTCAACTTTTGAAGCAATATCTAAGCTGATGGAGGGTTCGTCAAGAACCATTACTTGCGCTTGTGCGCGCAGCCATTTGCTGAGCGCGACCTTTTGCTGCGTCCCCCGCGACAGCCATTTTACCGTCGTATGCGGGGATACCTTTTTCAAATCCAGCTTGTCGATATAATATTTTGCGTTTTTTTGAACCTTATTATGATTGATAAGCGCCGTATTGATAAACTGGTCAAGCGACGATAAGGACATATTATATTGCACATCCTGTTTTACGATCAAATTGCTTGCACAGTCCTCCGCCAAATAAATGATGCCATCCTTCACAAACTGATCTAGCTTGTTCGTCTGCATGGGCTTGCCTCTGTAGTAGCACTCCCCTTTCGCAATCGGCTCCACACCTGCGATAAGCTTTGCCAAACTGGATTTACCTGCTCCCACAAGTCCTGCAATCCCAACAATCTCTCCTTCGCGGATATACATGCTCGCATCCATCACTGTTTCCTGTATATTGGATACCCTATGCAGCTTCATCACAACATTTCCGATCTTTGCCTTGGTTTTCGGATAACGGTTAATATAGTCGTCCCCCGCCATTTCCAAAAGGATATGGTCAACATCGATATATACGGAATTGTTTTCGACAGGTTTATCCTCCACCGTTTTTCCGTCTCGCATAATCACGAGCCGATCTGCAATTTCAAGCACCTCATCAATTTTATGTGAAATAAATACGACCGCGATTCCTTGCTTTTTCAGCTTATGGATAATTTCAAACAGCGTTTTACGATCATATGACGTAAAAGACGCTGTCACCTCGTCAAGCACCAGTACCTTAACGCTGTATACAAGCGACCGGGCAATCTCCACCATCTTCTTTTGTGCAATATTCAGGCTTTGTACCGGCGCGTTGATATCGATATCCGTCTGCAAAAAGTCAAGTATCTCCCGTGCTTTTTGCCGCTGTAGTTTTTTATTGATAAAGGGCAGTCCTTGATAGCATATCTCATTCCCTGAAAAAATATTCTGTTCTACATTAAAATCATTGATCAGTTGGGATTCTTGATGGATCATCCTGATCCCATTTTTTTGCGCCTTTATAACGCTGTCTACCGTCTCTAATTGCCCATCCAGAAAAATTTCCCCTGTATAACGAGGATAACTTCCCGTGAGGACCTTCATCAACGTAGATTTCCCCGCACCGTTTTCCCCCAAAATAGAGCAGACTTCGCCCTTTTTCAGGTAAAACTCAGCATTGCTCAAGACGTGATTGGCATCCAGCGTCAATGAGATGTTTTTCATTTCTACTATCTTTTCGTTCAATAGTACCACCCGTCGTATGAATTAAATATCATAAGAAGTTAGGATTTTAATGTCCCGCTCAAAAAAGTACTGTTTATATTTCTCATCCAATCTTTTATCTGATACATATATTTTGAATTGATCCAGATTTGCGATCTTATGTAAACCAATTCTATCACACTTTGTGTGTTCTGCCAATACCACGACTTGGCGCGAGATATCTACAATCTTTTCAATGATCTCATAGAGCTCAAAATCGTTCACCGTCACACCGACAGACATATCGATACCATCAACGCCGATAAATGCCTTTTGTACAAAAATATCTTCCAATTGATTGATCGCTTTTGTCCCGCAGGAATACATATTTCCGTTCTGGACAATGACCTCTCCCCCAATAAAGAACAACTTACGCACATTGGGCAAGAGATCCGGAACTGCATTGATATTATTGGTGATCACCGTCAAATTATTGACTGTCTGCAGCTTTTTCGCAAGCGCCAAACAAAGATTCCCTTGCCCGACAAAAATGGAATCTCCGTCCTCGATCAAGGATATCGCAAGGCTTGCAATTTGCTCGATGTCTTCTTTTTCTAACATATCATCTGACTCAGGCATCGTATCAAAGGCAATGTCGCTCTCTTCTTCTGTAAGCATAGCGCCGCCATGCATCTTTTTCAGAAAGCCCTCTTGCTCTAGCTGATCCAAATATTTTCGCACCGTGACATCGCTTACATTGAGCGCAGAACAAAGCGTTGCGATGTCCACCGTCTTTTGTTCCCGTACGATTTGTTTTAATGCTGCAATTCTTTGCGCTGGAAACACTTTTTTCTCCTCAGTCCTTTCATAAAGCGGTATTCAGACCGCTTCATGGCATACTTCTATACCTTTTATTATATCATTTATTAAGCAATACGCAATGTTTTTAATGATACGGTCTCTGTAACGGCAACAGGGAGAACAACCATTGGCCATTCCCCCCGATGCTTACCATTCGATCAATTTTCAGCAGATATCAAACGCCGTTCATACGCGCTACCTGCGGATCCGTATAGATATCAAGGTCATCCCGGTTATAAGTAGCAAATTCGCTCACCACACAGCCATCTTTGCCTCCGCATATCCAGTGTGTTACATTGGGGAGCATCATATACTGATCCCCTTTTTTCAAAACGATTTCGTGAAAAACGGTAAACGTATCCTCTTTCCCCGCCGGAATCCTTGCTTTCATTTTGGACTTTTCAACGGGTTCGCCCTCCGTATAAACGTAAAGCTCCCCTTCCCTGACACGAAAAGTCTCTTCTTTGCCGGGATAATCCCCCAGCGGAGGATGACGCTGCTCCGGGCATATCTGGTAAGGGAACAGCACCATTTCCTTGGCACTGCAACGATCAGTATCCACATAGATATGTATCTGTATCCCATATGTCTCGAGATCGTCAAGACCCATATCCGCTATTTCCAGATTTTGTTTTTCCTCTTCTTTCAGGTAGATATGCGCCTTATCAAAATACGCAAGCGCTTTGATCCTTGCTTCTTCCCGTGTCATAGCATCCCCCTTTTGCTTAAAGCTCGTGTTCTGTTCTCGCGATGATACTATCCTGCACCTCTTCCGCCAATTCATTGAAGAATGCGCTGTATCCAGCGACGCGTACGACCAGACCTTTGTATTTATCCGGCGTTTCCTGCGCTTCGCGCAGCGTATCCGCCGAAACGATATTGAATTGTACATGTCCGCCGCCTAAGTTGATGTACGCCATAACCATATCAACCCATTTCTTCATGCCCTCCGGCGTAGAAACAGCCATCGGCGAAATTTTCTGGTTAAAGATCACGCCGTTCGCGCAGCGAATATGGTCGATCTTAGCAACAGATTTCATAACGGCTGTCGGCCCTTGCTTGTCTACACCGTAATCCGGCGAAATACCGTCTGCCAGCGGTTCTCCCGAGGGTTTTCCATCCGGCAACGCGGCTGTCGCCATACCAAATGCCACATACGAAGCAACCGGCAGCAACGCAGCAACGAACGGTCCGCCGCGGTATGTTTCATAGCCCTTCATAGAGTCAAAATAGATATCTGTTGCAATCTTGACCATTTCATCCGGTGCCGCAAGGTCGTTTCCATATTTCGGGACCTTATTTGCGAGGAATTCACGCAGCGGCTGTTCCTTCTCAAAGTTATCCTGCAATGCTGTCAAAACCTGGTCCATCGTATACAGCTTGTCTTCAAATACTACTTTTTTGATCGCGTATAAGGAGTCACCCGCGTTTGCGATACCTACACCAAGAGGACCTGTCCAGTTATAACGCGCGCCCCCCGCCGTAACGTCTTTTCCATTTTCGACACAATCGTCCACCAGCATAGAAGTAAGCGGCGTCGGGGAAAGATCTGCGTGTACCATATCAATGATGTTGTCCCACTTTACAAGCTTGCTCATACAATAATTCATTTGCGCTTTATACGCCGCTAAAAATTCATCGAATGACGCAAAGGTACGCGGATCGCCTGTTGCAGGCGATACCTGCTTTCCGCTAATCCCACAAACACCGTTGTTAAGCGTCAGTTCTACCACCTTGCTCAGGTTAAAATAACCACCGTTGCAACGTCCCCATGTATTAAGCGGTGTTGTTTCCACACAACCGACCGGCACATAATCGCGCGCTTCTTCAAACGGAACGCCAATATTCATCATCGCCGGTACATATACCTCGTCGTTTACGAGCTGCGGCATACCATTGCCCATACGGATCGCTTCACAAGTGCGCTTTACAAATTCAAACGGGCTGCCCCTGTGCAAACGCACCGAAAAGTTCGGTTGCATCAATAAAATATGCGAATGCGCTTCTAAACAACGGTATGAGAGATCGTTTGTGCCATCCGTTCCATCCGGACGAATACCGCCCACCGCCAGATTCTGTCCCATCGGGTAACCGGCGTGGAACGCAGCATCTTTTTCACAGTATATCTTGATAGGCTCCGTAAACTTGATCCAGAAAGACTCCAAGAGCTCCTGCGCCTGTATTTTGGACAGTTTCCCGCTCAGGATATCCTTTTCATAGTACGGATACATATACTGGTCAAAACGACCGGGCGTAATGGATACGCCATTATCATAAATCTGAGTAGCGACCTGCACAAACCACATGCTTTGCAACGCTTCATAAAAATCTGCCGCCGGAAACTCCGGAACGCGTCTGCAATTTTGAGACATACGAAGAAGCTCAGCCTTACGCTTCTCATTCGTTTCTTCTTCCGCGAGCTTTGCAGTCAAATCCGCATAACGATGCGCAAATGCGATCATAGAGTCACAGATAGAAAGACATGCATGGTAGAACTTCAGCTTTTTCATGTCTTCTGCTTTCCAGTCTTCCAGTTGATCCATCTGTTCTTTGATATCCTGTTTAATACCGGCAAAGCCTTTTTTCAAAAGCTTTTCATACGTCAATGCCACATGCCCCAGACCGCCATCTTCATGGAGACCGACGCTAAAGAGTCCCGCATCTTCACGCAGCAAGTTAACGTCCTCTGTCAGATAGCTCATCGTGCGGTCAAAGAATGTCTTGCCACGCCAATACGTTACAACGTTTTCACGATAATCTGCGATTTGCTCGGGCGTGATCAAAAATTTGTCTTGCGCCCTTGTGGGGAATGTATCTATCTCTTTATCCACCCAGTCTACAGCGAATTCCGGGAATAGCGGCGCACTTCTTCTCTTGCTTGCTTGATGTCCGCAAATCAACTCATCCTCTACGACAAAAAGGCTCATTTCTTTTAAGATCGCGTCGAACGCCTTTGCCTTTCTGACATAAGAATCTTCTCCCTCTGTCTCCTTATAAACGCGCGTCACAATATGCGCACGCTCAAGACAAACCTCCGATTGTACATTGATGAGGCTGTCCTTTAGACGTTGGCATCTTTTATATTCCTCCGAATCCGGAGTCATAACATCCTGAATATTCAAAAACATTTCTGTGGTTCCCATAACTAATGCCTCCTTATGGTTCATTTATAATATCTATTTCAAATAACTGCCCCCTCTTTGGCAATTATCTTATTTCCAAACTCTTCACCTTTTATTTTTTTAAATATAGTTTTGAGACAGGTAGCCTTTAAGCCCCTGCCTCAAAACCATACCGAACTGAATTCTTGATCTTTACTGCTTCTTATTTATAAGCTTCGATATCTTTCTGATTTTGTTCGTATGTCTTCATGAAGTCTGCATATGTTTCTCTTGTGACAACCGTCAAAGGAGTCGCAACTTCGGCTTCGTCGATCGTTTCGCCTTTTGCAGCTTTTACAGCGATCTGTACTGCCAGTTTGCCCATCTCGATCGGAGCCTGTACAACCGTAGCAGCTGTTACGCCGTTTTTGGAGATTGCATTCAGGATTTCCGGATCATCATCAACACCGATGATGTCATAATCTGTTCTGCCTGCAGCTTCTGTCGCGGAGATAACGCCAACGCCGTTCGTTGCATTTGCGCCGTATACGATGTCAAGCGTTCCTTCCGGATATGTCTGTGTCAAGTTCTCCATCAATGTCTGTGCTTCCTGTACGTTCAGGTTTGTCGGATCCTGCTCTACTACTTCGATCTCAGGATACTGTGCCAGAACCTCTTTGAACCCTGCCGCTCTGTCAGCGATAGACGTGATCTGCGGATAACCGATGATCAACACTTTACCTTTTTCAGAACCGTTTCTCTCTTTGAGGAGTTCCAAAGCATATTTGCCTGCTTCACGTCCGATATCCATGTTGTTGGATGCTACGTGAGCCACAACATCACCCTGCTCAGAACGAACGTCAACCGTTACCACCGGGATACCCGCTGCGTTTGCTTCCAATGTTGCCGGGGAAATAGCCGCCGAGTCAACCGGGTTTAAGATAAGCGCATTTACTTTTGTGCCGCTGATCATATCTTCCACGCCCTCAAGCTGCTTCTGAACATCGCCGGCGCCATCGAGGTCGATGAGCTTAACGCCCTGCGCTTCTGCTTCCTTCTTAGCTGCTGCCAGCATATCCTGGAAGAAGGGGAAGTTATAGTCCATCAAAGTCAGACCAATCGTGATTTCTCCGTCTGCCGCCGGTGCCGCAGCTTCCGCGCTTTCGCTCGGAGCAGCCGCGCTCTCACTGGGAGCAGCCGAGGATTCCTGTGCAGCCGGTGCAGAACATCCAACAAAAGCTGTTACTGCCATAGCTACTACAAGTACTAATACCAATACTTTCTTCATTTCTTTTCCTCCGTTTTTACTTATATTGCGCACGGTTTTTTCCGTGCAAACTTATTTATTACCTTTTTCATACAGGCTGACCGCCACCAGCAGTATAATGCCTGTAAATACCTGCTGCCAGAAAGACGAGATGCCCAGGATATTGAAGCCATTACTCAACAGCTGCATGAACAGACAACCGATGATCGTTCCAAAGATGTATCCCTTACCGCCTGTCAAAGCTGTTCCGCCAAGTACAACTGCTGCGATCGCGTCAAGCTCCATTCCCTGTCCCAGCGTCGGCTGACCGGATGCCAGTCGCATCGTGAGCAGGATACCTGTGAGACCGGCTGTAAAACCGCTGATCGTATAGACCGCAATCTTTGTCCAGTCTACCTTGATCCCCGAAAGCCTTGCACATTCCTCATTGCCGCCTGTTGCATATACATGGCGACCAAATTTTGTAGAGCTCAAAACGATCCACGCCACAGCGACTACAACGATCATAATGATGACAGGTACCGGGATCGCTCCCACATATCCTCTGCCAAGTTGCAGCGCAGCTTCAGGGATGTTTGTGATCGGTCTGCCGCCTGTATATACAAGCGCCAGTCCGCGTGCCGTACTCATCAACGCCAGTGTTACGATAAACGCGGGTATTTTTACTTTAGCAATGATGATACCGTTGATCAGACCTATCGCAGCGCCAACCAGAAGTCCCAACAAAAGTCCTGCCGGAACAGGCAATCCGTTCGTTGTCATAAATCCTGCCGCAAGCGTTCCCGCGAGGCAGGCTACCGAACCAACCGAAAGGTCGATCCCTCCCAGTATCAGTACGAACGTCATACCGATTGCCACGATCAGCGACGGAGAAGCCTGACGCACAACATTAATCAGGTTGCTTTCCGTAAGGAACGAGTCCGAAGCGATCGAGAGTACAACGAACAATACGATAAAGGCACCAACAATACTCAGTTGCGGAAAGCGCTTGATCTTCCCCCATACCGTATTTTCTTTTGCCAATACTACTTCCTTGTCCATAATTAACTGAGTCCCCCTTCAATTTGTTCTGTATTTCCTACCGAATATGACATGATTCTCTCTTGTGTCGCCTCCTGTGCATTCATCACAGCCTTCATTTCGCCTTCATGCATAACGATGATCCTGTCGGACATCCCTAACACTTCCGGCAGCTCGGACGAAATCAGTATGATACCAATCCCCTGCCGCGCCAGCTCCACAATAATCTTATGTATTTCTTCTTTTGCACCAACGTCCACGCCCCTTGTAGGCTCATCAAGTATCAGCACATCCACATCACGCGTGATCCATTTCGCAAGCGCAACCTTCTGTTGGTTTCCGCCAGATAAGTTCCCCACAAGTTGCATGATAGAAGGCGTCTTGATCCTCAGCTGCCTAACCGCTTCGTTACAAATTTCCGTCTCGCGCTTGAAATTCAGAAATCCCGCCTTTGTGATTTTATCCATATTGGTCACGCTGATATTATTTCTGATCTTACTGTTGAGGTCTACGCCCAGAAGCTTTCTGTCCTCCGGCAAATACGCGAGCTTATACTTCATCGCGTCATACGGCGTTTTGATCTTTGCTGTCTTCCCATTTACGCTGATTTCGCCGCTGTCGTATTTCATCGCTCCAAAAATAGAAAGCGCCACTTCCGTGCGTCCAGCGCCCACCAAACCTGAAAACCCGAGTATCTCCCCGCGTCTTAAATCAAAACTGATGTCGTTGAACATTCCCTTTTTTGTCAGCCCGTCCACCTTCAGCACCGTATCGCCGATCGGAACCTCCTGCTTGGGGAACATTTGTGTGATCTCTCGTCCTACCATGGAGGTAATGAGCTGATCCTGCGTCACCTGCTCGATTGGCCATTCACCAATATATTCGCCGTCACGCATAACCGTGATATAGTTTCCGATTGCAAACAACTCTTCCATACGGTGCGAGATATAAATGATCGTCACCCCGTCCTCCGTCAGCTGTTTGATGATGCGGAACAGATGCTCCACTTCCTGCAATGTAAGCGACGAAGTCGGCTCGTCCATGACGATAATCTTCGCGTCTACCGAAAGCGCTTTTACAATCTCCAACATTTGCTGCTTTGCCACGCTTAATTTGCTTACGACGTCCGTGGGGTCGATCCCCATTTCGTACCTTTCCATCAATTCCGCAGTACGCTTCATCGTTTCTTTTTTATTGATGAGCATTCCCTTTGTGATCTCTTTACCAAGAAACACATTCTCCTGTACCGTCATATCACGGCACAAATTGAGTTCCTGATAGATCATCGCGACCTTATTGGCCATCGAATCGTTCGGGTTGTGGATCTCCACCTGTTTCCCATCAATAAAAATTTCCCCGGAATCTTTGTTGTACGCGCCAGCCAGTATCTTCATCAGGGTAGATTTTCCCGCCCCGTTTTCGCCTATCAGTACGTTAACTTTGCCCTTATAAGCTGAAAAACTGACATCTTTTAGTGCATGGACGCCCATGAAGCTTTTTGTAATATTCTTCATTTCCAGTGCTTTTGTGTCCAGCAATTCTTTTCCCTCCTTCAACCAACATTCTTCATCTATTTCACTTGTAAAATGATTACCCGCCGATTCTGACAACAAGCCCATATTCCTCCGCAAGCCCTTTCAGGCGCTGCATTTCACTGTCGTCGGGCGTATACGCGTCATCGCATTCATACGCCATATGCATTTTCTTATATTTTGATTCCCCAAAGCGATGGTACGGCAGCAAATGCAGTTCCTTTACTCCGATCTCCTTTGCGAAAGCCGCTGTTCTTCTGATGTTCTCGTCATCGCTGTTATACCCGCCGATCACGGGCACTCTCACAATCATATCCTTTTTTAACTGTGCCGCTTTACGCGCATTCTCAAGGATCGTCTCATTCCCAAGCCCTGTTAATTTCTCATGAACCACGCTGTCCATATGCTTGATGTCAAATAATATCTGGTCGGTATGCTCAAGAACCTTTTTTCCTTTTTCCCACTCGAACTGCCCGCATGTCTCAACTGCCAAATGAATAAAGTTCCCTTTCAGGCGGATTGCCAGTTGCTCCAAAAACTCGCTTTGTGTAAGCGGCTCACCTCCGGAGAACGTAACGCCACCGTCTGATGTCTGATAAAACGGATGGTCTTTCATGACCTCCTGCGTCACTTCCTCAACGCTCATGCGTTTTCCCATGATCTCTCGCGCGCCCGTGGGGCAAATAAACTCGCATTTTCCACAACCCGTACACAGCGCCCTGTTCCATGTATCGGGCGTAAGTGCCTTTGTCGCGCATATTTCATAACAATGTCCGCAGCCCATACAATTGTCGGCTACAAGGCTCATCTCCGGAAAATAGTTCTGCGACTCCGGATTAGAGCACCATTTACACTTCAGCGGACAGCCTTTCATAAAAATATTTGTGCGTATCCCGTCCCCATCGTGCAGGCTGTAGCGTTGTATATTAAAAATCATTCCTGTTGTTTCCATTAATATTGCCCTTTCGCATCGGTGTATCGATCTATTTTCAGCAGATTAAAGTCGAAAAGACAAACTCAAACTTTCTTACACTTACTGTTCCACTGAATATTTATTGTTGTAATCCTTGGTGATTGTTTTTAATATGATCCATATCTCCTGCCGGAAATGCGCTCCGGCGGGGGGTGCTCTCTTTTATGTGCTTATCATAGCAGATTGATTATATAATTTCAATAGTTTTTTATTTTTTTTTAGAATTTTTTATTTTTTCTTTTAATTAAGACAGGGCTGTGGTTTGAATTTCTTTCCACAGCCCTGTCTTAAAATGAAAAAGAGTTAGTTGTATGCTGTTTAAATTTGGTGCTCTGTACGCTCTATGATGCTGTCCTGTATCTCCTCTGCCAACTCGTTGAAAAACGCACTATAGCCGGCTACGCGCACTACAAGCCCCTTGTACTTATCAGGGTTTTCCTTTGCGTCACGCAACACATCCGAGTCAATGACATTCAGCTGGATATGAGCCCCTCCCAATGCATTGTACGTCGTAATATAATCCATCATTTTTTTATCCGCGCCTTCGCCTTTTAATGTCTCCGCGTTATATTTTTGATTAAATATGATCCCGTTTGCGCACCGTACATGGTCGATATGCGCAACAGATTTTGCCGCTGCGGTCGGTCCATTTACGTCGACGCCGTTTTGCGGCGAAATACCATCCGCAATAGGCTCCCGCGCATGCCTCCCATCGGGCGAAGCGCCTGTCATCCAGCCAAACGCCACATAGGAGGAAACCGGCAGCAGAGACGCCACAAACGGACCGTTCCTGTAACAGGAATACTTCTCCAGCTCGTCTAAAAACATGTCCACTGCCAGCTTAGTAATATCATCTACTTCGCTCTTGTCATTGCCATATTTATCAATCTTATTCCACAAAAACAATCGTGTATCCTCGTTATCCGCAAAATCTGCCTTCATCATATCAACGAGTTCTTCCATCGTCATAATTTTTTCATCGAACACCGCCCTTTTTACCGCATAGAGCGCATCGCCCGCGTTCGCGATACCAATGCCGGACGGTCCCGTCCAATTGTATCGCGCACCGCCTGACGTTACGTCTTTTCCTTGCGAGATACAATCATCGATCAGCATAGAAGTAAAAGGGGTCGGCATATATTCCTCATGCACCATATCAACATAATTGTTCCACGTCACCAGCCGCTGCGTACAATATTCCACCTGCTTACGGTATGCTTCCAATACATCTTCAAAGCTTTCAAAATGCGTCGCGTCGCCCGAGCTTACAGATACCTTCTTCCCGGAAATCAAGCATTGACCATTGGTAAGAGCCAGCTCTACCATCTTCACCAGATTGATATAACCACCGTTATAACGTCCCCACGTATGAAGCGGAGCCGCTTCCACGCATCCGATCAGCGCATAATTACGCGCTTCCTTTAATGTAACGCCCAACTTCATCAACGAGGGAATAAATATCTCGTCACTTACCATTTGCGGCATACCGCTGCCACACTTCACTGTTTCGATTACCTTGATCTTGAATTCTTGCGGCGACCTATTATGCAAGCGTACCGAAAAATTCGGTTGCGCCAAAAGGATATGTCTGTGTGCTTCCAGACAACGATAGGAGAGATCGTTAGTCGCATCATACCCCAGCTCGTCCTGTCCGCCCACGATCAGGTTTTGCCCCATCGGATATCCGGCGAAAAACGCCGCGTCCGCCTTATTATAAAGTTTGATCGGTTCTGTGAACTTGATCCATATCGCTTCCAGAAGTCCCTGCGCCTCTTTCTTGCTGAGCTTTCCGTCCGATATATCACGCTCGTAGAACGGATACATATATTGGTCAAACCGTCCGGGCGAAATCGACACGCCATTGTCGTAAATTTGCGGGATGATCTGTACAAACCAAAAGCTTTGCAGCGCTTCATAAAAGTTACGCGCCGGAAGTTCCGGTACACGCGCGCAATTTTCAGATATGGTCATCAGCTCCTGTTTCCGTTTTTCATCCGTTTCACTCTCCGCCATCTCACGCGCCAATACAGAATACCGTCGCGCAAAAGCAATCACTGCGTCACAGATCGTCAGACACGATTCATAGAATAACCTCTTTTTCATGGAATCCGGTTCATAAGGCTTCAGCGCTTCCATATGTCCTCTGATCTGCTTTTTGATGCCATCGAACCCCAGCGTTAAAACCTTATTATAATCAAACATCAAATGTCCAAGACCGCCGCTTTCATGGATTCCCAACGTAAACACGCTCGAATCAAACCGCAGCGCCCGAATATCCTCCGTCATATACTGGAATACGTTATCTTCGAGCGTTCTTCCCTTCCAATATGGATAGATCTCTTCTAAAAATTCTTTCTTCGCCTGCTCGGGAAACACAAACTTATCCTGTGGGCGGGAATCAAATAAATCGATTTCGTCCTTGATCCATTCCACGGCAAACTCCGGGAACAATGGCGCACTGCGCCTCATGGAGGATTGATGCCCTGCAATCAGCTCGCCATCCAATATAAAGATACTCATCTGTTTGAGCACCTCTTCAAAGGCGCGGGCGCGCCGCGTCAAAATGTGCAAGTTTTCTGTCTTTTTGTATACTTCCGTTACGATCCTTGCCCGCTCAATGCATACATGCGGTATCGTATCGATCAATGATTTGCGCTGTGTTTGCGTCCTCTGATAAATCGCATCTTCACGTGAAAGTACGTCCAACGCATCCATTCCCAGTTGCAGCGTACGTTTTTTTAAAATCTTTTCCATGCCACGCCTCCATGTGCCCTTTTATTCCATTGTATATTGTGTAAATATCGTCAAAAAAAGTGTTGTTACACTCCTAGTATAACAACACTTTTTATAGAATACAAGTTTTTATAAGAAAAAATAAGAAATTAAAAGTTTATGGAAAATATTGTCATGTGTCTTCTCGCTCAAGCACGGAAAACGCCGCTGCTTCGTCAATCGCAAGGACGCTGATAATGCCGCTTTTCAACGACGAAAGAATCGCATCTGTCTTTTCCACACCTACAGAAACGCCCATCACCTGCGGGATACGCCGGATCGCCTCATACCCGATCCCAATGATCCGTCCGCTAAACTCCTCCGCACAAGGCTTACCCTGCGCATCAATCTGTATGCCACAGATGTCCGCAACCGCACCTTCCTTTTCCAACTTCTCCATATCCGCATCGCTCAAATATCCCGCTCTGCGCGAAGAACTTAGGGACTTTTGCGCTGCCCCCATGCCCACAAGCGCAATATCAACTTTTGCCGCACGCTCAAAATGGGACTGGATATCCGGCTCCTTTAACAACAGATCATGAAGCTTTCTGCTCTGCACGATATATGGCACACGCGCCACATACGCATCCCCATTCAAAGTTTTAGCGATACGCCGCGTGATTTCGCTCCCGTCCGTGTCAATACTCTTTGCCCCCATGCCGCCCACAAGCTGTACAACGTCTACCGATGTATCCGCCATGTGCTTAAACATCGAAGAAACATAATAAAGCGTTGTTCCCCATGATACGCCAAGCGTCATACCGGTTTTAAGACGCACACGCAAATAAGCGGCGACCGCCTCTCCCAGCTTCATCTTTGTCAAATCCCTGTCCGATTCTGAAGGGATCACGATCGCGTCCTGAAGAGCAAACCTCTTTTTCAGTTTGTTTTGCAATTCCTGATCAATGGACGATGTGTCGTTAATATAAAATTCAACAATCTTCTGATCTACACACGCTTTTAACAGGCGCGACACATTAGAGCGCGAAAGAAATATACTGTCTGAAATCTCCTGCTGTGTCTTGCGTTCAATGTAATACATTTTTGCGACCTTGATCAAAAGATCCTTTCTCGATATGATCGTTTTTTCCTGCCCGTCTGCTTTCTTCCTCGCCACTTCTTTCTACCTGCCCCGCATTCAAAAATATGTCTTATTCTACTCTGTTTTGCAAATCCCGTCAATTCCACAAAAAAGGACAGCCTCACCGGTCGTGAACGCTGTCCTCATTTTTTACAACATGTTTACTGAATCAGATATGTCCCTGAAACTGTCGCAGAGACTTCTATATCCTGCGGCGTCACCTGCGTCGCACCGCCTTCCGACTTTGAATCCATCGCGCCCGCCGCGTACGCATATGGCATCACGCCGCTCTCTGCGCCCGATTCCGTAATCGATACCGGACGTATGATCGTATAGCCACCCGCCATGGCCATCGCCTTTGCTTTGCCGCCTACAGATTCCATTGCCTTTGACAACGCCTGCATATATACCGTATCTCTATCCTGTACATCAAACGAGAGGGAATAGGTATCATTCGCGCCCGCCGCTGCCGCCGCGTCGATCACCGCACCTACAACATCCACATTTTTCACTGTGACTTTGTATGTATTTTCCATCACCGTTTTTTTGGGGTCTTCATAATCCTGATAGATGTTGATATTTTGTGTCTGTATGTCCTCTTCGCTGATCCCCTGCGCCTTGATCGCATTTAAAAAATTCTCAGCAATACGCGCGTTGTCTTGCTGTGCCTCCTGAGCGCTTGCCCCTGTTGTGCGCACGCCGATAGAAACATATGCGACATCCGGTGCGACTTTCACCGTCTCTGTCGCGCTTAAGGTAAGTGTACTTTGCTCTTGTTGTTTTTCATCTGCCGATGCTGTCGCCGTTGCCTGCGCCACCGTTTCCTTATCGATAACCTGCTGCGGAGATGCGCACCCCGCCAGCAAAAATATACTTGCACACAAAACAGCAAGCCCTGCCAATAATCTTTTTTTCATAATCATTCCTCCTCCAACACATCTTTGCACATTAGACGTATCAAAAAGGAGTTATGTTCCATCACAATCAAATAACTTGTTTTTCTTCCAGAATCTTTCGTAGTTTTTCGCGCGCGCGGAACAACCGTGATTTGACCGTCCCCGGCGTAATCGAAAGGATATCCGCCACTTCTTCGTACTTTAATCCTTCCATATCTTTTAAGATGAGAACCATCCTGTATTTTTCGCTCAATTCCTGTATTGCCGCGCGGATGCTTCTGCCGAGCTCGTTGTTCTCCGCCCGCTCGTGCGGGTTTCCTTCTTTACTCACCGCCACGGCGCTGTATTCTTCCACCGGCACTGATGGTTTGCGCCGACGCAATGAATCAAGGCATGTATTTGCCACCACACGGTACATCCATGTCGAAAACGCAGACTGAAAAGAAAACTTGCGGATACTGCCATACATCTTGATGATCGCATCCTGCGCCGCGTCCTGTGCGTCAAAGCTGTTCTGCATGAATTTATACGCAATATTATATATTTTATTTTCGTATGTACCGATCAGCGCACAAAAAGCATCGCTATCCCCTTCCTGCGCCTTCAGTATCCATTCTTTTTCCTGCATAACCGCCTTTTAAAACGAATCGTTTTGATGAATAATTACCGCTCCATTATAACATGATATGCTTAAAATATCAAAATGACCCCGGTGTTCAATTCTTTGGTTTGCGTTACCCGTCAAGCGAATCTTTTGGATAAAATTTTGCGTGTTACCATGATAATTTTGCCCCATGATCAGACAATATAAGTTGATAAAAGATCGACTTGCATCTCATCCCAGAAAATCCGTTATCTTTTCCCTCTCTCCGGCAATGATATAATATCCTGAACGCGTAGAGCTATCCAACACGTTCTTCGGGTCCACCGCCCTCATCGGGCTTGCCTCCACAATAATCCCCGGCGCAATTCTTTGTATTTGATCAAATCGTTCCTTGTCGTCTTGCGTAAGCACGAAACGTATTGCGGCAGCTTCTTGCTTATTGCTTGTGACCAATGCAGGATTTCTGCCACATGCCACATCAATTACCATTCTCAAAAAATCATATCCTGTAGAAAGCGGCACAAGATGTGAGCCAATGCAATCTCCGCCCATACGCGCGCCTATTTCTATCAATCTCACTTCCCCTTGCGGCGTAATCCGAAATTCTGCGTGCGATGCCCCCGTCGTAACGCCAAGCGCATCAAGCGCCGCTCTGACCTCTCTTTTGATGTACTCGCTTTCCTGCTCACAAAGTCCCGCCGGTTGCACATGCCCTGTCTCGATGTAATGCGGCGCGCCCGTCGTATATTTTTTCGTGATCGCAAGGCAAGTATGCCGCCCTTCAAACGATATGCTTTCGCAGCTATACTCTTCCCCTTCTATCATTTCCTCCGCAATCGCTTTTTTTTCAAACGAATACGCGATCGCACAATCTGCCGCCTCTGCCAATGCTTCTTCGCCTTCCACCTTCCTGATCCCTCGGCTTCCCGAACGATCCGTCGGCTTTACAATCACAGGATAGCACATATCTTTTGTCAGCCTCTTATTCCGCGCGTCAAGCAAACAAAACCGGGGCGTCGCGATGCCCGCTTTGTGCAGTGCCTCGCGCATAGCGAATTTATTCGTTGTCCGCAGCGTACACAATTCGCTGTTTCCGACAAGCCCCAACCTCTGCGCAACATGATTGACCGTCAACATCGCCAAGTCAGAAGCAACCGAAACGATCCCCTCCGGCTTCAACGAACGGCATCGCTTAAGAATTTCTTCTTTTTCCACAATGCTGACAGGATAAAAGACATCCGCCGACCGCTCTCCCGGGTCGCCGCACTTCCACGCAAACACATGCGTCTCATATCCCATTTCCTTTGCTTTTATGATCAGCGGGTTCTGAAATTCTCCCGCTCCAATAATGACGATTCGTTTCATTTGACCATATCCTTATGTACATAAAATTCATATATGCTACGTATCACGTATTGTATATCGTCATTATTCATTGCGTAGTATAAGGGCAATCTCAAAAGTCGTTCGCTTTGCGTTGTCGTATATTTATCTTCTCCCTGAAAACGCCCGAATTGCTTCCCTGCCGGAGAACTGTGCAGCGGAATATAATGAAACGCCGCTTCTATATATTTGCTTCGCAAAAAAGAAAGCAAGGCGGTTCGCTCTTTCAGATCTTTCGTCTTAATGTAATACATATGCGCGTTGTGCGTACACCCATCCGGTATCACCGGACGCTCGATCAACCCTTTTTCACTCAGCTTTTCCAACCCGGCATGATAAAAATTCCAGCTATCCATCCTGTTACCGATGATTTCTTTTGCCTGCTCGAGCTGTGCCAGCAAATACGCAGCGTTGATATCGCTGGGAAGATAAGACGACCCGACATCCATCCATGTATACTTATCGATTTGTCCACGGAAAAATTTGCTCCTGTTCGTTCCTTTTTCCCGAATGATCTCCGCTTGCTCCGCATACTTCGGATCATTGAAGAGTAACGCGCCTCCTTCTCCCATGCTGAAGTTTTTCGTCTCATGGAAGCTAAAGCAACCAAAATCGCCCAGCATCCCCACCGCCTTACCATGATACCTTGACAATACAGCCTGTGCAGCATCTTCCACAACAAACAGTCCGTACTTTTTAGCGATACGATTGATCTGCTCCATCTCACAAGCTACTCCTGCATAATGTACAGGCACGATCGCCTTCGTTTTTTGTGTGATCGCAGCTTCTACAAGTGCCTCATCCATATTCATCGTGTCCGGACGGATATCCACAAACACTATTTTTGCGCCACGCAACACAAACGCGTTCGCTGTAGAAACAAAAGTATAGGATGGCATGATCACTTCATCTCCCGGAACGATATTACAAAGCATCGCCGCCATTTCAAGCGCATGCGTACACGACGTTGTCAAAAAAGCATTTGCTGCCATGCAATACAGCTTTATCCACTGACTGCAACGCTGCGTAAACTCTCCATCCCCACATATCTGATGATTCTCCACAGCCTTTTTCACATACGCAAGGCTGTTAGGAGCACAAGGCGGAATATTAAAATTGATCATAAAAACTAAATTCTCCTTATTTTCAATGGTAGGCAGGCACAAGAACGCCAAAACAACAGTATACCCCGATACAGACCACTGCCAGACAAACGATTCCTACAATCACCGCCTGACTTTTTTTGTCTCCGCATATTTTTTCTAATATCGTTTTGATTCCTGTTGTCATGAAAAACATCAGCGGCAAAAGGCACGAAAGCACATACCTGCCCTGCGGCTGATAGTCGCTTGTGTAGGAATAATACGCGCTCAACACCACAGGAATAACGATTGCCAGCAGCATACAAACACCAAATAACAGCTTTTGCTGTTTTTGCTTTGTATTCTCGCTTTTTACAAACGCCGGAAACGCCATAACGCAACCGACCGATCCTACAGCAAATATAACGGTGAATATTATATATATCCATACAGGCAGCCAAATGTCCATTGCTCCAAAACAGCCGATCATACTCAGGTAAGAATAAAGCAGCCAGCCCTTTTTTGTGAGCATTTGCATGAAGGGAATCCCTTCGCGCTGCATCGTTTCCGCCATAGAAGGTTTTAAACTGTCTATCGCATACAATTCCTGATAATGCTCTGTCGTTTGAAACCCAAGAATGTCTCCATCATAGATGATCCAGTTACGAACAAACCACCACGCCGCAATTGCAACAAACAAAATGAGTATCATGTAGATCGAGCGCCGCAATTCCTTTTCCCGCAAACTGCGTTTTAACACTGCAAGATTAGATACAAAGAAGAGTACCACACTCAGTAACAAAAAACCGTATGCGTTATAATAGGAAAGCGCACATAATCCCATTCCGATTCCAAGGATCACACAACTCTTCAGCGACCATTTGTCTTTGATCCCGCCGACCCACGCAAGTATGATCAGCGAAGTAGAAAAAATCGCCATCATATCATTGTTGATATAGCCGGAAAGAAATAAGAACTGCGGTAAAAACGCTACCAGAACAACAAACAGCGTGCGGTATATCTTGCGCGCGAACAGGTGTTCCGCTATCTTAAAACTGATCCACACAGTAAGCGTCGCAAAAATAGTATTCACCAACCGAGCCGCCACAACAAGAGAACCGGGATCGCTTGTAAATATGCTCGTGATTTTCATCAACGGCACACCGAGCATTTGCGAGATATATGGCGCAAATCCATAAGATATGCCCCATTGCGGATTGCGGATCGCTTGTTCGCCCCCATGCGGCAAATAGCCATTATTAAAAATAAATTGCGGGATCTGATAACGCATCGCCTCATCCGGTCCTGCAAGCGGAGGCAACGATAAATTCCACAGAAAATAGAAAACAAAAACGAGTATGAGGAATATAACATGTTCCCGCTTGATCACGTCCCAAAATGTTTTGTTTCCCAAATTCGATGTCATTCTACCATTTTCCCTCTTCACACAACCTGCTTACCATATTACTGTAAAACCAAATTGTATCCTCTATGCATCATACATCCAAAATCGCTTTAACAGTATCATGAACTTCTTTCAAATACAATAAAACAAGACCTGTTTCAGGCAAAATTAAAGAAAACTTAAAAAATGAAATGTAACGGCAAATAAAAAAGTCGCTCTATGAGCGACTTTTTTGGTGCCGAAGGTGGGAATCGAACCCACACGGTATTGCTACCACAGGATTTTGAGTCCAGCGCGTCTGCCAGTTCCACCACTTCGGCCCAAATCGTTGACCTAAAAATAATAGCATACCGCATGCCAAAAGTCAATCTCCAATCTATCCGACCATCCTGTAAAATTAAGGCGCTCTTCACTTGCTTTTCATGCAACCTTCACATACGGCGTACAGAATAAATGCACAATCAAAAAATAATACTGTTCAGGAGGCTTACATGAGCAAAAACAAAAAAAACAGAAAAACAACCGTAAAAAAGCCGGTAATCATTATTGCAATCATTGTTGCTGCGATCCTGCTCCTCATTCTATTACTGCCTAACTTTTTCCGATCAAACACAGGCGCGCTGGCAGCTTCTATGCGCACCGCAACCGTAGAAACAGGGTCGATCGAAAAAACGGTAATCGGCTCGGGTAACCTGACCTCACAGGATTCTACAGATATCAAAATCCCTTCCGGCGTTACCGTGGAACATATACTTGTTGAAGCCGGTGACAGCGTCGTCGCCGGTGATACACTTGCGACGCTCGATCCCGCATCGGTCAGTACAGCGCTTTCCGAGGCACAAACTGTTCTTGCCTCCCTTGACTCTCAAATCGAAAGCATTAAAGATGAAAGCGGCTCAAAATACATCACTACCTCCGTTTCCGGTCGTGTCAAACAGATCTTTGCCGAGACCGGACTCAACACGCAGTCCACGATCGACCAAAACGGCGCGCTACTTGTGCTCTCGATCGACTCAAAGATGAAGGTAACCTTTCAACCCTCATCCGCCGACCTCATCACTTCCGGCGGCAGTGTTGTCGTAACACTTTCCGATGGCACGACCTATACAGGCAATGTCGCGTCACTTACATCCGAATCGTGTACCGTCACTTTAACGGACAACGGACCGGCATATGGCGACCCCGTGACCATTACAACAACTGACGGTACGCAAGTCGGTACAGGCACACTCGAAATCAATACCCCTATCCGTATTTTAGGCGGCACCGGAACGGTTGAAAGTATAGATGTTTCCTTAAACGAAAGTGTAAGCAGCGATACAACGCTGATCACGCTAACCGAAGCTGCCGTTTCTGAGGAATATACTACGCTGCTCGCCGAGCGCGCGCAATACGAAAGTGTACTATATATGCTAATACAGTTTGCGCAAACAAATACCGTGAAAGCGGAAACAGCAGGTATCATCAGCAACATAGCCA
This sequence comes from uncultured Christensenella sp., assembly GCA_964494645.1. GTDB lineage: Bacteria > Bacillota > Clostridia > Christensenellales > Christensenellaceae > Christensenella. The sequence goes on from CAZBSH010000025.1 coordinate 22,963, forward strand.
TAACAGATACATCCACCGCCTCTTCTTCAGAGTCTTCAACCGGCAGCGCGCAGTCCTCCGGTACGCCTGTAGCATCGGCGACGTCAGCGTCCTTTGATACATCAAAAAGCGGGATACAACTGTTATCCGCAAATACCGCGGTCAATTCCAAAAACACCCTGCCTACAGCGAACACAAATGCAACCATTACCCCAATCAGCGGCACAACGGAAATCTTCATCAACAATCCTGTAACAGGTGACACGCCGCAAACCACGATCATGCCGGGCAACGGTTACACAGGAACAATATGCTGGATACCCGCCGATACAAATTTTACCGCGGGAACATCTTATACGGCAACCGTAACGCTTACAGCAGACAATATCCATCAATTTACACAAGGCGCTGCGGTCAATGTGCAGGGCGCACAAATTGATGTGCAAAGCACCGTGATCAGTACGGAGCCTTCCGGCAATACATTGACGTTCGACGCGGTCTTCCCACCCACCGAGCAATCTCAACCTGCTTCCGGTGAACCGCAAGACGCATCAAAAGAAAATGCAGAGACTTCACCCTTATCCATCGACGGAGCCGTCGGCGCTGTTTCCGGTGGTTCGCCATCTTCCGGCGGTTCTGTGATCACAACCTCTTCTGTCGCTTCCTCGACCGACTCCGATACGAATGAAAACGCACCGCTCACTACCGCCTTTACGGTCACATCCGGCAAAGCAGATACGCTGAGCGTGAGCATCGACGAACTGGATGTCATGTCTATACAAGCCGGTCAGGATGTAACGATTGTGTTGGATGCGCTTCCCGACGAAACATTCCACGGCACTGTCACAAAAATTTCCGCCTCCGGTACAATACAGTCAGGTGTGACAACATATCCTGTCACGATCACCCTGAGCGATATAGAAGGTACAGATATTCTTTCGGGTATGAATGCGACCGCAACCATTTCTGTCGCAACACGTGAAAACGTATTGCTCATTCCTCTTGACTCACTGCAGGAATCCGGCAACGAGACCTTCGTCCTTATCGCGGGCAATTCCGGCGGTGAATCCTCGATGGGGGAACGCCGGACTGTTGAAACAGGGCTTTCGGACGGAATCAACGTAGAAATCCTGTCCGGTCTTACAGAAGGCGAACAAATCATGTATGAAGAGTCGGCTTCTATCGATTCTTCTGAACAATCCGGCTTCTCGCGCGGCAATATGGGCAGTATGGGAACTATGGGCGGCGGAATGCCTCCTGAAGCCAATATGCAAGGCGGCGCCCCAATGGGCAACTAAGGAGGTAACTTATGATTCAATTAAACGACGTTTCCAAAGTATACGAGATCGGCAACGAGAAGCTTTACGCACTAAATCATGCTTCCCTGACGATACGCGCTGGCGAGTTCGTTGCCATTATCGGTCCCTCAGGTAGCGGCAAATCAACAATAATGAATATCATCGGCTGTCTCGACACGGCAGACAGCGGCGAATATATTCTGGATGATCAGGAAATCAACGATTATACAGAAGACGAACTAACACGTGTGCGCAACTTCAAAATCGGTTTCGTGTTTCAGAATTTCAATCTGTTAAATAAGTTGAGTGCGCTTGAAAACGTAGAGCTACCGCTCGTTTATCAAGGGGTATCCAAAAAAGAGTACCACCAAAGAGCGCTCGACGCACTTGCGCGCATGGGACTTTCCGAACGCATTCATCATAAGCCTGCCGAGCTTTCCGGCGGACAGCAGCAGCGTGTTGCTGTCGCGCGTGCTCTGGTCACACAGCCATCTCTGATTTTGGCGGACGAACCGACAGGTAATCTCGATCATAAAACAGGCGTGGAAATATTGGAACTTTTTTCCGCGCTCCACAAAAACGGTAATACCATCATCCTGATCACGCACGACGATAAAATCGCACAGCAGGCACAACGCCGCATCAGGATATTGGATGGTCGGGTTATGGAGGATGAGAGATCATGATAGTTCAATCTTTTCGAATGGCGTTCGCCTCTGTTCTCGGCAATAAAATGCGTTCGTTTCTAACGATGCTGGGCATCATCATCGGCATCATGGCGGTTGTCGTTCTGGTTTCCATCGTTTCCAGCACAACAAGCTCCGTCACCTCCGAGCTCGACAGCCTCGGCGCAAGCACAATCAGCGTATCTGTCGCCAGCTCACGATATCAGCCGCTGACGTTGTCCGAAGTGTCCGGCTTTTCTGACGAATATGAAAGCATCAGCTCATCCGCCGCCACAGTCACGCAAAGCGCCACGCTTAAAGCCGGCGATACTTCTACAACCGCCTCCGTCGTGGGCAGTGTCCCCTCCTATGCTGATATCAACGATCTTTTCGTACAGTCCGGTCGATTTTTAAAATCGCCGGATGTGGAAAACAACTCCGCCGTCACCGTAGTTGGCACAGACGTTGCAAACGACCTGTTCGGGCATGCGGACATCGTCGGAGAAACCATCTTTGTTGACGGACGCAGCTTTCTTGTGATAGGCGTGCTGGAGGACGCGGGTGAAAGCCTAATGGGCTCCGCGAACGACAACATCATCATCCCCTATACCACGGCACAGCGTATGTTTTATCTTTCAGGCGTGACTTCATTCACCTTGGCGGCCAGCAGCACAGAAGCGGTCGATCAGGCAGAAGAGGATATTACCGCTGCACTGATGACGAAATTCAAGGACGAGGACGCTTTTTCCATCATGAACCAGTCGACAATGCTTGAATCCATGGATTCCATAAACAACACAATGGCGCTTATGTTTGGCGGCATCGCCGGCATCTCGCTGCTCGTCGGCGGCATCGGCATCATGAATATTATGTTGGTATCCGTAGCAGAACGCACGCGTGAAATAGGCATCCGCAAAGCGATCGGCGCAGGGCGCAAGCGTATTTTGCTGCAATTCCTGATCGAAGCGCTGGTCGTCAGCACCTTGGGCGGACTAATCGGCATTGCGGCTTCGTGGGGCTTACTTGGCATTTTATCCGTTGCCCTTAATACGACATACACCATGTCCGGCAGCGTCACGCTGCTTGCAGTGGCATTTTCTATGGTCATCGGCGTTGTTTTCGGCATCAATCCTGCCAGCAGGGCAGCGAAAATGGCCCCCATAGACGCACTCAGAACAGAGTGAGCATGATCATTCTTTATACAAAATAATAATTCGTATCCCATGCGGGGATATAAGGGAAATGCCGCAGATATACGCGATAATCTCCGCGCGTCTGCCGCACCCAAAGCGGGAGGGCAAACAAATCTTCATTCCTATGGTAGGCGGATACAAGCAGCTTGGGACGATACTTTTGTATCGTCTCTTTTGCTCCGCATAAAGCGGCAGCCTCCTGCCCTTCCACATCAAGCTTGATGTACGTTGCTGCTTTTCCGTCTAAAATACTGTCTATCTTGCGCGCACATATTGTTTTGCCGCTTATACCGACGGCTGAGTTGCGACCCCCACGCGTATCAAAACAAATATTCGTATCCTCATCATATACAGCGCACCGGTAAAGAGTTATATTTTTGAGCTCCGCCGTAGATCTTTCCAACCTGCGGAAATTTTTTTCGTCCGCCTCTATCGCAACGATCTCTTTATACCCATGTGTGTGCTGCACAAATTCGGCTACGGTATCTCCGGTGTACGCTCCCGCGTCTACATAGATCTCATGTCCGCTGAGCTGCAAAACATCGCGATATACCTCTTTCGCACTGCCTTCACAATCAAACAAATAGTCAAGCTTTCCGCTTATTTTGTAATGCAATATATCAAAAAACGTCCGGCGGGAAAGCTCATCCGCCAACATCTCATACGCACTCTCTATTTTGTCCATATGCCGTTTTACATACGACAGGTCAAAAACACTTCCGTCTCCCACAACGGGGACGTCCGGCGCATATGTTTCCTGCTCCTTTGAGATCGCCTTAATCCGATCGAGGACCTCCGCAATCTGTGTTCCGAACGCCACAAGCACAACCATATCGCCCAGCCGTTCTTGTATCTGTGCGTAGGTTTCCACAGTGTAACCGCGAAATAGTTGTCCACGACAAAACGCATCGCTTGCAAACACTCCCGCGGCGCAGATTCCACGCCGCCCAAGCTCATCCAATATTTTATCCGCGCCGTCACCCATGCCATAAAGCACAATAGGCTTATTCGTCTCTTTTAAATGCTGCCAAAGCGAAATATGCTCTAATAATTCCATCATAGTATTATTTTAGCATATACTGTAGTTTTGTGGTATAATAAACGGACTTGGCAAAAAACGGATATTGGAGTAAAAAATGATAACAGTAACAAATTTAAGCCTTAATTTTAGCGGAACAAACCTGTTTTCAGGTGTAAACCTCAAATTCACACCGGGAAACTGTTATGGCATCATCGGCGCAAACGGCGCTGGCAAATCGACATTTCTGCGTATTTTGTCCGGCGATCTGGAGTCTACGACAGGCGATGTACACATTCAGGAAAATACGCGCATGTCAGTGCTAAAGCAGGACCACTTTGCATTCGACGAATACACGGTGCTGGAAACCATCATGATGGGCAATCCCCGCCTTGCGGAGATCACAAAGGAAAAGGACGCGTTGTACGCAAAGCCTGACTTTTCAGAAGAGGACGGCATCCGCGCGGGTGAGCTGGAGGGCGAATTCGCCGAGCTGAACGGATGGGAGGCAGAGTCAGATGCCTCAAAGCTGATCCAAGGTCTCGGGCTCAGCGAAGAACTTCTCTATCAGCAGATGTCTGCCCTTCCCGACAATGAAAAGATCAAAGTACTGCTTGCGCAGGCGTTGTTTGGCAAACCTGACATCATCTTGTTAGACGAACCTACCAACCATCTGGATGTTTCCAGCGTACATTGGCTGGAAGATTTCCTGCTTGATTATGATGGTACGCTTATTATCGTGTCGCATGATCGTCACTTTCTCAATACGGTATGTACGCACATGGTCGACATCGATTATTCAAAGATCAAAATGTATGTGGGCAACTACGAATTCTGGTACGAGTCCAGCCAGCTGATCCAGAAGATGACGCGCGATCAAAACAAAAAGAACGAAGAAAAAGCAAAGGAATTGCAGGCGTTCATCCAACGCTTTTCTGCAAACAAATCCAAATCGCGGCAGGCGACCTCGCGCAAAAAGCTTTTGGAAAAGCTCGAGTTCGAAGAAATGCCAGCCTCTTCCCGTCGCTATCCATTTGTCGGTTTTACGCCGGACCGCGAGATCGGCAAGGAAGTACTGACAGTGGAGCACCTCAGTAAAACCATCGATGGCGAAAAGGTGTTAAACGATGTAAGTTTTACATTAGGGCGCGAAGATAAGGTCGCTTTTTTAGGAGATACGGAAATTGCCGCGACGACATTGTTCCAAATTTTGATGGAAGAAATCGAACCGGACGAAGGAACGTTCAAGTGGGGTGGTACGACCACGCAATCTTATTTCCCCAAAGACAATTCTTCATTCTTTGACGGCTGCGAAATGAATATCCTCGATTGGCTGCGGCAATATTCGCAAGATACGACGGAAACCTATCTGCGTGGTTTTTGCGGACGTATGCTTTTTTCGGGCGAGGACGTTTTCAAGCAGGTACAGGTACTCTCCGGTGGCGAGCGTGTGCGCTGCATGCTGTCTCGTATGATGATGTTTGGTTCTAACGTGCTGGTACTTGACCAACCGACCAACCATCTGGATCTTGAATCCATCACTGCGGTCAACAACGGTCTTACCGATTTCAAGGGCGTAGTATTGTTTGCGTCACACGACCACGAGTTTATCGATACGATCGCGAACCGTATCATCCGCTTTACGCCGGACGGGATCATCGACCGTCAGTGTACCTATGAAGAGTTTATTGATCAATATGGCGGCGGAAGCATGTATTAGAACTGTTTTTTGATACAATAAAGGAGCGGAATATCCGCTCCTTTTTTCATTTGATCTCCATTCGGTCCGAAACGATCGAAATACCCTTTGTCGGGTTTTTTATTCTGCCCGTTCGAATTGACTATTATAAAGTTCCGCGTAAAAACCACCCTTTTCAAGCAGTTGCTTGTGCGTTCCCTGTTCCACGATATGTCCCTCGCGCATCACAAGAATACAATCCGCTTCACGGATAGTTGACAGCCTGTGCGCTACCACAAAACTCGTCCGCCCTTCCATCAATTTTCCGAACGCACGCTGTATCTGCATTTCCGTTCGCGTATCGATGCTGCTCGTCGCTTCGTCAAGAATGAGCATCGGCGGCTTTGTAAGCATCACGCGCGCGATACACAAAAGCTGTTTTTGTCCCTGCGAAATATTTCCGCCGTCTTCGGCAATGATGGTATCATATCCATCTTTTAAACGCATGATAAACCCGTGCGCATGCGCTGCCTTTGCCGCGGCAATGATCTCATCCTGTGTCGCGTCCTCTTTTCCATATGCGATATTGTCCCTCACACTCCCGGAAAAAAGCCATGTTTCCTGCAATACCATGCCATACATACTGCGCATACTGTTTCGGGTGATCGTACGGATATTGATCCCATCAATACTGATCTCTCCTTTATCCACATCATAAAAGCGCATCAACAAATTGATGATCGTCGTCTTCCCGCTGCCCGTCGGTCCAACGATCGCCACACGTTCGCCCGATTTGGCAATCAGATTCAGTCCCTCAATCAGTTGCCTGTCAGGCGTATAGGAAAAGGATACGTCACGCATTTCCACGCGCCCGTTGCTTTCCTTCATGACCACCGCATCCCTGTCATCAGGCATTTGTTCCGGTTCATCCAATATCTCAAATACGCGGCGCGCCGAAGCAAACGCGTTTTGCAGTTCTGTCACCACGCCGGATATCTCGTTAAACGGCTTGGTATATTGGTTCGCATAAATCAAAAAGCTGGTCAGCTGCCCAATGGATATCCCCCCTGCGATCGCGCTCAAAGCGCCAACGATTCCTACCGCCGCATATACGATCGCGTTTACAAAGCGCGTACACGGATTGGTCATAGAGGAATAAAACTGCGAACGCACGCCAAAATAGTAAAGCCTGCCGTTGATCTCCTCAAATTTTTTCTGCGCCTTTTCCTCATACCCGAACGCTTTGACGATTTTCTGGTTACCAATCATCTCCTCCACATATCCGCCGATCTCTCCACGCACTTCCGCCTGTTTTCTGAACATGTTGTAAGACCTCTTGGCAATGAACGAAGCTACAAAAAATGAAAGCGGCGTTACTAAAATGACCACCAACGCGATCGAAACATTGATAGACAACATAAAGAGCAGCGTTCCTATGATCGTCACAACGCCCGTAAAAAGCTGCGAAAAACCTTGCAGCAATCCGTCCGATATCTGATCGATATCGTTCACGACTCTGCTGATCAAATCACCATGCGGACGCCCGTCAATTGTTTTTAATGGCACTCGCGTCAGTTTGCTGAACACCGCAACGCGCAAATCTCGTACCGTACGGTAGGTCACCTGATTGGTACATAACGTCATCAGCCATTGGAACAATACCGCCAGTCCGATTGATACGCCAAGCGTCGCCAAAACAGGAATGATTCCCGCAAGATCGACATTCCCCGTTCCAATAATCAGGTCAACAGCCTGCCCAATCAACACCGGCGCCCACAGCGTCATCACAACATTCACAATCGCGCTCAGCAACGCAAACGCCAGATATCCTGAGTAAGGCTTCAAATAACCAAGCAAACGAGCTATCACATGCTTGTTCATGCATCCACCTCGCTTTTTTCCAGCTGCGATAAACAAATTTCGCGATATACCCCATTCGTTTCAAACAACTCTTCGTGCGTGCCGACCCCCGCCACTTCACCCTCGTCAAATACAATGATCTTATCCGCATTTTTGACTGTTGTGGCGCGCTGTGACACCATGATCACCGTAATCCCTTTTCCAAACTGCCGGATCGCTTTTCTAAGCGCCGCATCCGTTGCGAAATCAAGCGCAGAGGCGCTGTCATCCAAAATCAATATCTGTGGATCGCCTACCAGTGCCCGCGCAATTGCCAGCCTCTGTTTTTGACCACCCGACAAATTTTGTCCGCCCTGTAAAATCTCTGTATCAAGCCGGCGCGGCAGCTTTTCCACGAATTCCCATGCCTGCGCTACCTTAAGAGCCTGCACGATCTCTTCATCCGCAGCGTCTTCATCCCGCCACCGCATATTGTCACGTATCGTTCCCGCAAACAAAACCGCACGCTGCGGCACAATGCCAATCCCACTACGCAACCTTTCAAACGTATAATCGCGCACATCCGTTCCGTCCACACACACTCTTCCGCGCGTTGCGTCATAAAACCGCGGGATCAAATTTACGAATGTGGACTTTCCGCTGCCCGTTCCGCCAATCACACCTATCGTCTGCCCCTCATATATCCGCACGGAAACATCCCGCAGCGCGCTTTCACCGCCACTCTCTCCATATTGAAAGGACACGCGATCGAATTCTATTTTTGGCACACCCTCACTCTTTTTACCTATGTTTTTTTCATTGCCCGCGTCACGCAAAACACTGTATGTTTCAAGCGCCTCATTGACCCGTCTTGCCGAAGCTGACGCACGCGTGAATATAATGACCAAGTTCGCAACCACAATAAGCGCCAGCAATATCTGCGTCATATAATTTACAAGAGCTACGATTTGTCCCTGCTCCAAATGTCCGGTATCTACTGCACCGCCACCAAACCAGATGATTGCCACAATCCCAACATTGACGATCAGATAAGTAAGCGGATTCAGCAGCGCAGATATCTTTCCCACGCGGATCGCCGCGTCCTTTTGCTCGTTGCTGGTGTCCTCAAAACGCCTACGCTCCTTCTTCTGCTTGGAAAACGCGCGGATTACACGCGCACCGGAAAGGTTTTCCCGCGTCACCAAAGATATCCGGTCAAGCAGTTTTTGGATGGTATTATAAAACGGCACACTACGATTCATGATCCGGTACAACACGACCGCGATCCCTACCGCCGCGGCAATAAAAATAAGCGACATCTGCAAATCGATGATCATCGCCATGATCGTCGCGCCGATCACCAGAAACGGGGCGCGGATCACCAGCCGGATCAACATCGCTACCGCTACCTGCAGCTGGTTTACGTCGTTGGTGATGCGCGTAATGAGCGACGGCGTGCCCAGCTGATCAATCTCCGCATGCGACAAACTGTTGATATGAGCAAATAGCTTATTGCGCAGATCAGTCCCGAACCCCTGCGATGCCTTGGCGGCAAAAAACTGGCAGATGAGCGCGCACGTCAGCCCCACAGCCGCAAGGACGATCATAATCCCCCCCATGCGCCACACATAACCGCTATCTGCCCCTTTGATGCCGATATCTATAATATTAGCCATAATCAACGGAACGATCAGCTCCAATATTGCTTCGATCAGTTTAAAGATCGGTCCTAATATTACTTCTTTTTTATAATTTTTTAAGTATTTCGCAAGCTTTTGCATACCAGTATTATAACACATCCAACAGCTGCTAACACGCTGTGCGCAAATTACCATATGAAATATAAAAGCCTGTACCGCCGCATATTCAACACATAAAATTTATATTGATATTTTTTTAACAAACTGTTTATATATAATATGTAATCTATTTTATTTGAAAGGAACTGTATAATATGGCAAGATTTACTTTACCCCGTGACTTGTATTTTGGTCCCAACGCAATGGAGGAACTTTCCTGCCTCAAAGGCTACAAAAAGGCGATCATCGTCACAGGCGGAACATCCATGCAAAAATTTGGTTTTTTAGATAAGCTCGAAAGAATACTGCATGACGCAGGTCTTGAAACAAAACGCTTTGAAGGCGTGGAACCCGATCCTTCTGTTGAAACGGTATACCGTGGCGCACAGGCAATGCGCGAGTTCGAACCTGATGTTATCGTTTCCATCGGCGGCGGATCCCCCATTGATGCCGCAAAAGCAATGTGGGTGTTTTACGAATATCCTGAAAAAACGTTTGACGACATCAAAGATCCGTTTACCATGCCCAAGCTACGTCAAAAAGCAATTTTTGTGGCCATTCCCTCCACATCGGGTACAGCAACAGAAGTCACCGCTTTTTCGGTCATCACGGATTATAATACTCTGATTAAATATCCTCTCGCCGATTTCGAGATTACGCCTGACATCGCGATCCTCGATAATAGCATTCCGCTTACCATGCCCAAAACCCTAACAGCGGATACCGGTATGGATGCTCTGACACATGCCATCGAAGCATACATTGCCG
>CAZBSH010000026.1:0-32324 GCA_964494645.1 uncultured Christensenella sp.
AAACGATTTTTAGGATACACCCTGCCATTTTCCCATAAATCCTACCCAACATCGCATGCAGCATTGCCATATCCATATCCGCACCGGTGGACAGTATCTCAAATTTATCCCCAAACAATGCAAAACGCAGGCCTGTCTCCAAAAAACCGTTGCGCACATAAAACGCTTTGCGTCGTTCTCTTTGCTCCACATTTTTCGCGTCCGTCGAAACAAGCTCAATATCCAGAAAAAGATCATTGCCGCCGATCCGTTCTTTTAAAAGAGCAAGCGCCTGACCGCCATATCCGCGTCCTCTGCTCCGCTCATTCACCGCAAAATAATTCAGCAAGCAAGACCCGTCGTTTTCCGCCATGATCATCAAACCCGCAAACGCGCCATCCTCAACGATGGACAAGAATTCCACATCTCCTTTTCGATACCTGCGCGCCAATGCGTAAAAAGAAAATTTCTCATTTTTAGGAAACGAGCGTTCGTATAGCTCATGAAACGCCTGCATATGCTCCTCCGGCGTTCGCTTTAATTCCATATACTTCCCTTCCTCAACCCGGAGGCCATTGCAAACTACGCCCACCAAGCAAATGCATATGTAAATGCTGTACAGTTTGTCCTCCGTCTTTGCCTGTGTTGAACACAAGCCGGAATCCATCTTTTTCCAGTCTCTTTTCCTTTGCGAGCTTTTGCGCCGCTTCGATCATACGATCAACGTATACAAAATCTTTTCCCGCTACATCAAGAATACTTTCAAAATGCTTTTTAGGGATGATCAATATATGCTCAGGCGCTTGCGGCTCAATATCATAAAACGCATACACCATATCATCTTCAAATACTTTGTTCGACGGGATATCCCCATCAATGATCTTACAAAACAAGCAATCTTTCATTTCATTTTCTCCTAACTTATGTTATTCACCATATACTACGCCGTTTTCATATCGGCTCAGCAAAACCTTTTTATACTCACCCGGCTTTGCCTGTGCGCATACCCGCACATAGCGGTCGGTATATCCTTCCGCACAACCGCTGCCCGCTTCCTGTTCAAACAATACTTCCTGTTCCGTGTCCAAAAACCGCATGGCATATTCGCTCTCCATATTCTTTGCAAGCTCGATCAGCCTGTTCGCGCGTTCTCTGCGCAATTGAATCGGTACACCCCCTTGCATCTCTGCCGCCGGTGTTCCTTCCCGCTCTGAATACGGAAATACATGAACGCGTGAGAACTTGACGGTTCTCACAAACCGCAACGTTTCTTCAAAATCTTTTTCCGTTTCTCCCGGAAAACCAGTGATCACGTCCGTTGTCACCGCAGGGTTTTGGTATGCTTTTCTGATATTTTCAATGTATTTCGCAAACTCCCGTGCGGTATACTTCCGATTCATACGCAAAAGCACGCTATCGCATCCGCTTTGCAGCGATACATGAAAATGCGGACAAACCTTCCTTAACTCGTGTAATTCCTCCAGGAACGGTTCTTCCAAGATATGTGGTTCAAGCGAACCTAAGCGAATACGCCTGATCCCCTCTACCGCATTCAGGTCCCGCAGCATGCCGATCAGCGATTCTCCGTTTTCCTGCCCATAAGAAGAAATATGGATACCTGTCAAAACGATTTCTTTCACACCGGCATCCGCCAGCGCGTGCGCTTCTCCTGCAATGCTTTGTCTCGCACGCGAGCGAACCCTTCCCCGCACATAAGGGATAATACAATAACTACAAAAGTTATTACATCCTTCCTGTATCTTGATATAGCCGCGCTCCAGTTCTCCGCTTGTACGCACGCCCATCTCCTCGAACGCTTCTTTGCTGCCGATCTCTCGCACCGCACAGGATTTTTGCCCCTCCCGCACACACGCGCTGATCACCGCAGCGATGTTCTTCCTGTCCTCAGTTCCTACGACCGCGCTTACGCCTTCCATTGCGGCAATCCCCTCGCTATCCCGTTGCGAAAGACATCCGCACACACAAACAACAGCCTGCGGATACTTATGATGGATGCGCCGGATCATGTTGCGCGATTTTTTATCCGCCGTGTTTGTAACCGTACAAGTATTGATAAGATATACATCAGCTTCTTCTTCAAAAGCGACCTGCGTAAAACCTGCATCCAAAAGAAGCTCTATCATTGCATTGGTATCGTACTGGTTTACTTTACATCCCAGCGTATACGCCGCGACCCTCATGCGTCAGCCTCCATTAAGTGATATACGATCATTGCGGCAGCAACAAGCCCTGCCGTTTCGCTACGCAAAATCAGTTTGCCCAGGCTACACACTTTTGCGCCCGCTTCACGCAACATCAATACTTCCTCTCGAGAAAAGCCGCCTTCCGGTCCGACTACTACATAAATATCTTCAACGCCCGGATTTTCTTCCAGCACCTGCCTGATATTCATTTTCTTCTCATCCTCATATGCAAGCAAAACCAGTGCTCCCATGGCTTTGAGTTTTTCTGCAAGCGCCGCCACCGGAATGATCTCACCAACTTCGGGTACGCGAGACCTACCACATTGTTTCGCCGCCCCAAGAGCGATCCTGCGTTCACGCTCCAAAAGCTTCGCGGCAGATTTTTCATCCGGGCGCTTGACACACCGCTCACTCAAGAACGGTGTAAAATCATACACTCCCACCTCTGTACACTTTTGTACCACATAATCCAGATGATCACTTTTGATGACTGCCTGCGCAATATGACTACGGACGCGCGGTTCGTTTTGCGCCGCTTGTTGCCCTACGATTTCGATCGTGACAGACTCGCCGGTCACTTCCGTGATTTTTCCATAATAATCGCTGCCGCTACCGTCAAATAAAACAAGCTCGTCTCCCGCCTCCATACGAAGCACCCGCACAATATGCTTTGCTTCGTCGCCTTTGAGTTCGACCACGCTGCCCATGACCTGTTTTGCAAAAAATCTTCTCATCCCCGATACTTGCAGGCGATCGCGCGCCACTCTCCGTCTTCAATGATCTGTATTACTTTATATCCCTCAGCTTCAATCGATGCGCGTACTTCTTCCAGCCGCGAATCGATAATCCCTGAACAAATATACATTCCGCCCACTTTCATATATTGTTTGGCAATGCTGTTTAAATCAATCACCACATCCGCAATAATATTGGCGACAACAATATCTGCCCGCTCTTCTTCGGGAACCTCCGAAAGAAGGTCGGATTTTTGCACACTGATCACATCCGTGCAATTGTTTAACGCCGCGTTTTCCTCTGTAACCTTCACAGCAACCGGATCCAAGTCAAGCGCGTATATCTTCTTTGCGTCAAGCTTCGCCGCAGCGATCGAAAGTATCCCGCTTCCGCATCCCGCGTCGATTACGATCATATCCGGCTCCATATATTCTTCCAGCAAGTGTACGCACATACGCGTCGTTTCATGATTTCCCGTTCCAAACGCCATCCCCGGGTCTATCTCGATCACAATCTCATCTTTTTTCGCCTCATATTCTTCCCACGTAGGTTTGATCACAAAAAAGTCCGATATTTTAACCGGCTTGAAATACGCTTTCCATGCAGTCTCCCAATCCTGCTCATACACAACATCCGTTTTTACTTCAAGCGTACCAAGCGGCACGTCTGTAATCATTTCCCGTACGTCTTTCAGCCTGAGACGGATATCATCCACAAAGTTGCTCTCCGTTCCATCGCACGGAAAAAACGCCGTCACACAAAACGGCACTTTCTTCAGTACTTCATCAGAAAGATAGTCCCATGGCAATCCGCCCTTCGCACATGACTCGTTGTCCCCTTCAATAGACACACCATGCGCGCCCGCCTCCATCAATACGGCAGTAATGATCTCTTCCGCTTCTTTTTGCGTAGTAACACTTACTTTTAACCAATCCATGCGGCAACGTTCTCCTAAAAAATATTTATTCTTTTTATTATACCCATAAATCCGCCCCGAATGCAACGCAAGGTGTTTTATAAAAGCATATAAAAAAAAGCTCTACCTGTTGGCAAAGCTTTTTTGATGTTTGTATTGATGATTACATCATCGCGCCCATCAATGTGCCGACCAGCGCTGCCGCTAAAACCGCTGCAACAATTACAGAGATAATTGCCAGGATCGTTACGATCATACCAAGAATCTTACCTGCCTTTGATTTCCCATCCGCCGGATTGGCTTTGACCGCTTTTGCGCCCATAACCCACGCAACAATACCAAGAATGATACCGATAAACCCTACAAAGGGAATTTGCGCAAAAGAAAGACCTGTACATACTGCTGCTATGATTCCAAGAATTAATGCTGTCATAATGATACCTCCTAATTTTTTAGTCACATACATGACCAAACAAATTATAACTAAAAGTCTCATGTATGTCAACAAAAAACCACTATCTCACGGACATGTTCCTTGCTCGCAGAGGACCTCATACACAAAAGGAAAGGAGATCAATTAAGATCTCCTTTCCTTTTAAAATGCGTCCTTCGGTTTTACAAATTCCGTTTCCCTATCCTTGGGCTTTACCTTGTCTTCAAAATCACGCAAAACCTTCTTTTGTTTTTCACTGAGCTTTTTCGGGATCTGTACATTTGCGCGCACATAAAGATCACCCGTCCTGCTGCTATTTAAATGCTTGATCCCCTTGCCCTTTAACCGAAATACCGTTCCCGGCTGCGTCCCCGGTTCCACCTTGTAACGCACCTTACCATCCAGCACAGGTACCTCGATATCGTCGCCCAGCGCCGCCTGCATCATACTGATATTCATATCCAAATATAGGTCGTAGCCAAGGCGCTCAAACAACCTATGCGGCTTTACAGAGATCACGATCTGCAAATCCCCCGCCGGACCGCCATGCTTCCCGACATTTCCTTCGCCCCGCATGGTAAGCACCTGCCCGTTATCGATCCCCGCTGGGATATTGACCATGATCGTCCGTTGCTTTTGTTTGGTTCCTTTTCCCTTACAATCCTCACACGGCTCATCCACAACCGTTCCTTCACCGCCGCACGTCGGACATGTTTGCACATTTACAAAATTTCCAAACATCGTCTGCTGCTGAACCCGCTGTTGCCCCGTTCCGTTACACGTCGGGCATGTACGCCTGTCCGTTCCCGGTTTTGCGCCGCTGCCGCTGCACGTATCGCACTTTTCCAGACGGTTGATGCTGATTTCTTCTTTTAACCCATTTGCCGCCTGCTCAAAGCTGATACGCATATTAACGCGGATATCACTGCCCCGCTGCGGTCCGCCCCGCTGCTGACGCATCCCACCGCCAAAAATATTATCAAAAATATCGCCAAACCCACCGAAACCTTCAAATCCGCCAAAGCCGCCCGCTCCGCCATAACCACCGGCACCACCCATATCTGCGGTTCCGAAGGTATCATATTGCTGACGCTTTTGATCATCGCTTAAAACCTGATACGCCTCGTTCACTTCTTTGAATTTCTGCGCTGCGCCCTCATCGCCTTTGTTCATATCCGGATGATACTGTTTCGCAAGCTTCCTGTATGCACTTTTGATTTCATCTCCGCTGGCGCTTTTGTCCACGCCCAGCGTTTCATAATAGTCCTTAGCCAAGTGTCATATACCTCTCCCAAAAGATTCCTCAACCTCCGAAAAGCCAAAGCGTACCGCTCTGGCTTTTCGGGAAGCTTCATTTGTATTTTGCTCAGTCTTTCTTTTCGTCGTCCTTTTTGTCTTCATCTACGACTTCATAATCTGCGTCCACAACGTTATCATCCTTCTTTGCCTCGCCATTCGGATCATAATTCGGGTCAAATCCGGCGCCGCCGGCAGCAGCGTTCGGGTCTCCACCCGCCTGTTGATAGATCTTCCCGAATGTCTCAAATGATACGCTTTGCAATTTTTCTGTTGCAGACTTGATCTGTTCTATGTCTGTTGTTTTGAGCGCTTCTTTGGTTGCCGCAACTTCCTCTTCGATTTTCTTCTTGTCGTCGGCAGACACTTTATCGCCCAAATCTTTCAGCGTCTTTTCCGTCTGATATACAAGCGAATCCGCATTGTTACGCGCTTCTACCTCCGCCTTACGGTCTTTATCTTCCTGCGCAAACTTCTCCGCTTCCTTGACCGCCTTGTCGATATCCTCGTCAGAAAGATTTGTGGACGCCGTAATTGTGATCTTCTGTTCCTTACCTGTACCCATATCCTTAGCAGATACGTTTACGATTCCGTTCGCATCAATGTCGAACGTAACCTCGATCTGCGGCACACCTCTCGGCGCAGGCGCAATCCCTGTCAACTGGAACTTGCCGAGTGTCTTATTATACGCCGCCATTTCGCGCTCTCCTTGCAGCACATGGATTTCAACGCTCGTCTGTCCATCTGCCGCTGTAGAAAATACTTGACTCTTTTTTGCCGGAATCGTCGTGTTTCTGTCGATCAGCTTTGTCGATACGCCGCCCATTGTCTCAATACCAAGCGAAAGCGGTGTAACGTCAAGCAGCAATACGTCCTTTACCTCGCCGCCCAGCACTCCCGCCTGGATCGCCGCACCCATCGCCACGCATTCGTCCGGATTGATCCCTTTGAAAGGCTCTTTTCCCGTAATACGCTTTACCATGTCCTGTACCGCCGGAATACGGGATGAACCGCCCACAAGCAATACTTTATCGATTTCACTGCTCTGAATTCCTGCGTCTTTGATCGCGTTTGCCGTCGGTCCTTCGGTTTCTTTCACAAGGTCTGCCGTCAGCTCATCAAATTTTGAACGCGTAAGCGTCAAATCAAGATGCTTGGGTCCCGTCGCGTCTGCTGTAATAAACGGCAAATTGATATTTGTCTGCATCACGCCGGAAAGCTCGATCTTCGCTTTTTCCGCAGCTTCTTTCAAGCGCTGCAGCGCGATCTTATCCGCGCCAAGATCAATCCCGTCGCTCTTTTTAAATTCCGCAACCATCCAGCTTACGATCTTGTCATCAAAGTCATCGCCGCCCAAACGGTTGTTTCCGCTTGTCGCAAGCACCTCAATCACGCCGTCGCCGATCTCTAAAAGAGATACGTCGAACGTGCCGCCGCCCAAATCATATACCAATATTTTCTGGCTATGATCTTTTTCCAGCCCATACGCGAGCGCTGCCGCTGTCGGCTCGTTTACGATACGCAACACCTCAAGCCCTGCGATCTTTCCTGAATCTTTCGTTGCCTGACGCTGCGCATCCGAAAAATATGCCGGAACTGTAATCACTGCCTGCGTCACTGTTTCTCCCAGATACGCTTCCGCGTCCGCCTTCAATTTCTGCAGGATCATCGCCGAAATTTCCTGCGGGGAATAGCTCTTTCCATCTATGGATACTTTTTTGTCTGTACCCATGTCCCGCTTAATAGACATCACCGTATGATCCGGATTTGTGACTGCCTGACGCTTTGCCACCTGTCCGACCAGTCTCTCTCCTGTGTTCGAAAACGCCACGACCGATGCTGTTGTTCTTCCGCCTTCCGCGTTAGGGATAACGACTGCCTCGCCGCCTTCCATAACTGCTACGCAGGAGTTTGTTGTTCCTAAATCGATCCCAATTACTTTACCCATTTATTTCATCCTCCTAAATATGATTTCCATTTCTACAATTTTATTGCAAAACGCTGTATACGTTTTACTTTGCCACTTTTACCATTGAGTGCCGCAGCACCCTTCCTTTCAGGATATAACCCTTTTGCAGCACCTCAACAATGCTGTTTGGTTCACATCCCTCTTGCTCCACCTGCATGACCGCATTGTGAAATTCCGGATCAAACTGCCCGTCCGCCTCGATTTCTTCCACACCCATGTTTTTGAGTGCTTCGCACATTTGGCGCATGATCATACCCACGCCGTCAACAAACGCCTTATCTTCACATTCCACCGCAAGCGCCCGCTCAAAATTATCAATCACGGGCAACATCGCCGTCGCCGCATCCGCAACACCGTTTTGGTAAGAATTTGCCGAGAGATCCGCATTCCGTTTTTTATAATTTTCAAAGTCTGCCCGTTCCCGAACCAGCGCATTTACATATTCATCCCGCTCTGCCTCCAGTGCCTTTAGCTGCTCACCCGCTTTTTCCTGCGCACCGGCGTCCGCGCCGGCTTCACATTCTGCTTCACCCGCATCCTGTTGCTTCTCTTGCGCGGCAGCAGTTTCCTGCTTGTTTATATCCGGCTCCTGCTTTGTTTCTTCTTGATTCTTTGCCTGTGTATTCTTTTTTTGTGCCAATTTTCTGTACCTGCCTTATTTATTTCTTATCGTCCGTTTCCAGCAAACACGATAGAATATCACTTAAACTCATACCTACATAGTTCAAGACAGAGAGAACGCGCGAATAGTCCATACGCGTTGGTCCGATCACACCGAACGAACCGATCTTTTCCCCGCCGATCTTATATGTCGCGGTCACGATACTCATGTCCTTAAAGTCATCATACGCGTTCTCCCTGCCAATACGAATAGAAAACTCAAGATCTGTCGCGTTCGACATCACCTGATACATCATATCCTTTGTCTCCAAAAGCTGTAGAAAGTGCTGCGCCTTCGCAATGTCCTTATACTCCGGATAATTGAATATATTCTGTGCCCCGCCAAATACCATTTCTTTTTTCTCGCGGTTTACGTTGATCGCGTCCAGCACCTCGCCCATAATGGATCTCTGCTCCATAAGCGCGTCCATGCACGCATTTTTTATAATTTCCTCCGCTTCCTTAAGGGAGGCGTTTTGCACCCTGTCAGTCAGCATATTGGACAGTGTTTCCAATTGATGCGCGTCCATCGCAAGAGGGATCGTGATCATCGTATCCTGCACCAGCCCATTATCTGTCACAAAGATCAGCAATGCCTTGGTTTCAGTGATCTTGACGATTTGGATGCGACGCAGCTTTACGCTTTCCATATTTGGTGCCGTTATCATGGAAATGTGCTTCGTCACGTCTGATAATGCCTTGGCTGCCGAATGAAGTACTTCGCCGATCTCGCCGATCCTCGCATCAAAATAATTACGGATAAACAGCGCCTCGTCCTTGGTAATATTTCCAATATGCATCAGCCTGTCTACATAAAGACGATATGCTTTATCACTGGGCGTACGTCCGGCAGATGTATGCGGCTGATCCAAAAATCCCATTTCTTCAAGGTCCGCCATCTCATTTCGGATCGTCGCCGGGCTGTAATCCATGTCCGGTTTTTTGGAAAGCGTGCGCGAACCGACAGGAATCCCCGTATCAATGTAATCGTCAATGATCGCTCTTAAAATTCTCAATTTTCTGTCTGACAACTCCACGTCTGCACACTCCTTTCCTTATTTATATACACAAAAAACCGGCCTCAAACCGATTTGTTAGCACTCATCATAGTCGAGTGCTAATCCCTGATATAAAGATACCACCGCGTGCGGTGGTTGTCAAGTTCGATTGATAAAATTGTAGCGCAGATTCATGAACTTATTATGAATAAATATCACAGATTCGCAATAAGCGTGGAGACCAGCCTGTTTTGCAGGTCAAACCCTCTTTTGGTAGGCATTACACAGTCGTCCTTTACCACGCACAGCCCTTCTTCGCATGCTCTTTTCAGTTCACGCGCATGCGTCAATAAAAAATCATCTCCAAAGTGACGCTTATAGTCGTACAGTAAAAAGCCCTTTTTCAGGCGCAGCTTAAGCATAATATACTCTGTCTTACGCTCGACGTCATCAATAAAATCCGATTGCCCGTAGCGCAATCTGCCCTTGCTCATATTTTCAATATACTCATCCATATTTTCGGTATTTGCAAAACGCAGGCGTTCGATGCACGAATGCGCGCCAACGCCTAATCCAATATAATCCTTGATGTTCCAGTATTTCAAGTTATGTGCGCACTCATACCCGTCGATGGCAAAATTTGATATTTCATAATTGGTATAACCCTTATTGTCAAGGATCGTCTGCGCCATATGATACATCCGCACATCCGTATCCTCATCAACAGGCGATATTTCCCCCGCCTCAACCATCTTCGCCATCGGGGTTCCCTGCTCGATCTTCAAAGCGTATGCCGAAATATGCTCAGGTTTTTTGTGCAAAACATAAAAAAGCGTTTCTTCCCATTCCTTGAGCGTTTGCCCGGGCAGCGCATAGATCACATCCGTATTGATGTTCTCAAACCCCGCTTCGCGCGCGAGGCAAAATGCCTCATCAAACATCGCTACCGTATGCTGTCGTCCAAGCTTGTTCAAATGCCCGTCTTGCGCCGCTTGCAGCCCAATGCTTAGGCGGTTGATACCCGCTTCTTTATACGCCTTCAACTTTCTCGCATTAAGAGAACACGGATTCGCCTCCAACGTTACCTCTGCATCGTTACAAAATTTGAAAAGACGGCGTACCGTATCCATAATTCTGCCAATATAATCCTCATCGATCAACGATGGCGTACCGCCACCAAAAAACACAGAGTCTACAGCCTTATTATACATCCCGCCGATAAGCTCTGTCTCTTTTTGCAGCGCATGCATATAGGGAACGATCTTGCTTTGTTCCCCTGTCGATACGAAGTCGCAATATGCGCATTTTTTGATGCAAAACGGTATGTGGAAATATAATCCAAGCATTTTTAGTCCATTTTCAAAACGCTCATGAACGCCTCGGACGGAACCTCTACGTTCCCTACCTGACGCATACGTTTCTTACCCTCTTTTTGCTTTTCAAGAAGCTTCTTTTTACGTGAAATATCGCCGCCATAACATTTCGCAAGCACGTCCTTGCGCATCGCTTTGACTGTCTCACGCGCAATAATCTTGCCACCGATCGCCGCCTGGATAGGAATTTCAAACATCTGACGCGGGATCACTTCCTTTAGCTTTTCCGCAATGATCCTGCCTCGCGCATACGCGCGCTCTCTGTGCACGATCAAAGAAAGCGCATCACACATATCACCGTTCAAAAGGATATCCAACTTTACAAGATCGCTCTTCTCATATCCCTTTACTTCATAATCCATCGACGCATAACCACGCGTCCTCGATTTCAGGTTGTCAAAAAAATCATAAATGATCTCGTTTAACGGTATCTCGTAATGCAGCAAAACGCGCGTCGCCTCAATATATTCCATATTCTTAAACGTACCACGTTTTTCCTGACACAACTCCATTACCGCGCCCACATATGTATCCGGCGTCATCACGCTCACCTTTGCGACAGGCTCTTGCATATATTCGATCATCGAAGCATCCGGCAGATTCGTCGGGTTCTCGATTTCTATCTCTTCTCCACTCATCATGTGAACCCGGTAAGAAACGCTGGGCGCAGTGGTCACAAGGTCTAAATCGAACTCGCGTTCCAGCCGTTCCTGAATGATTTCCATATGCAGCAGCCCCAAAAATCCGCAGCGAAACCCAAATCCAAGCGCCACAGATACCTCCGGATCGTACAGCAGTGACGCATCGTTTAACTGCAGTTTTTCAAGCGCGTCACGCAGATCATCATATTTTGCCCCGTCCGCCGGATAGATACCGCAATAAACCATCGGCGTAATCGTCTTATAGCCGGGCAGCGGCTCTTTTGCCGGATTGGCAACATCCGTCACCGTATCTCCTACACGCGTATCCGCAACATTTTTGATGCTTGCCGCGATATACCCAACATCTCCGGCCTTAAGCTCTTTTGCCGGGATAAGGGATGGCGCAAAAACACCAACCTCCGTCACATCAAAACTCCGCCCCGACGCCATAAATTTAATCTTTGTATCCTGTGAAACCCTTCCGTCCATGACGCGCACATAGCTGATCGCGCCCTTGTAATTATCGTAAAAGGAATCAAAAACCAACGCCTTTAACGGCGCGTTTTCATCCCCCGACGGCGGCGGAAGCTTGTCCACGATCGCCTCCAGCACTTGCTCCATGTTCTCACCGCTTTTCGCGCTCACGCGCGGCGCGTCTGATGCGTCTATCCCAAGCACATCCTCGATCTCCGCCGCGATCTCGTCCGGTCGCGCGCTCGGCAAATCAACCTTGTTGATAACAGGGATAATCTCAAGATCGTTGTCCATCGCAAGATAGACATTTGCAAGCGTTTGCGCCTCAATGCCCTGGCTCGCATCCACCACAAGTACCGCGCCCTCGCACGCCGCCAAGGAACGCGAAACCTCATACGTAAAGTCCACATGTCCGGGCGTGTCAATGAGGTTTAGCTCATACTCCTGCCCATCCTTTTCATAGAGCATACGCACCGCCTGAGATTTGATCGTGATGCCACGCTCGCGCTCTAAATCCATCGTATCAAGCAACTGTTCCTTTAAGTCGCGGCTCGCAACGGTTCCCGTCATCTCGATCAACCGATCCGACAACGTTGATTTTCCATGATCTATATGTGCTATGATGCAAAAATTCCGTATATTTTTTTGATAATCGTTGCTCATTTATTCACCTCAAAAGTATTTCAATACATATCATACGAAAATACAGCTTAAAATGCAATAAAATTCCTACGCATACGCCTGTAGAAATATGCTATAATGAAAAAAAGAATCTAGCAAAGCGAGGGGTTTTGTTATGGATCAATATAACGAACTGATCGACCTTCTAAACCAAAAAGGGTTTCATGCCGCATTTTTTGAAGACATTCTCTCTGCCAAAGAGGAAGTGTTAAAGTTACTTTCAGGCGCGCAGTCTGTCGGTATCGGCGGCAGTATGACGCTCAATGAGACAGGTATTTTTGAAGCTGTTGTGAATAGTGGAAAAAATGTATACTCACAGGTTCTGGAGCGCCAAAAGGAAAATCCTGATATCAAAACAGTATGGAAAAACGCAATGGCTGCGGACGTATATTTGACGTCTACCAACGCGTTAACACAGCAAGGAGACCTCATCAATATTGATGGAAACGGCAATCGTGTGGCTGCTATGTTTTTCGGACCTGACCAGGTAATTGTCGTATGCGGCATCAACAAAATCACCAAAGGACCGCACGACGCGATTGCGCGTATCAAAAAAGTCGCGTGTCCCAAAAACGCACGGCGCTTGAATCTTGATACCCCGTGCGCAGTCACGGACAAGTGTGAAGAATGCAGTAGTCCGCAGCGTATGTGCAACGTTACAGTGCGTATGCAATATCCGCCCATGGACAAAGATATCCATATTCTTTTGATCAATGAAAATTTGGGGTACTGATACCTGACAAAATACAACGCGGGAGGAAACGGGTCATGACATATCAACAAAGCTATGAACAATGGAAGGATGCCCTTATGGGCAGTGAATACGAAGCTGAACTTTTGGATATAGCGTCAGACGACAATAATCTGCAGGACAGCTTCTATAAAGAAATGGAATTCGGGACAGCGGGTATGCGCGGCATCATCGGCATGGGTCGTAACCGCATGAATATTTTTACAGTCAAACGTGCTACACAGGCGCTTGCCAACAATATCCTTAAAAACGGCGACCCTGTGGCGGGGGTTGCCATTGCGTATGACACACGAAAAAACAGCGATGTTTTCGCGCGCGAAACAGCAGGCGTACTATGTAAAAACGGCATCAACGTATTTATGTACGATACGCCGCACAGTGTTCCGCAGCTCTCCTTCACGATTCTGGAGTTGAAAACAACAGCAGGCGTTGTGATTACAGCCAGTCATAACCCGCCGGAATACAACGGTTATAAAGTGTACGGCGAGGACGGTGGACAATGCCCCGTCGCGGATTCCGACCGCATCACGGAATATATCGGACAGATCGACGATATGTTTCACATTGATTCCATGCCCTTAGACGAAGCGGAGCGCGCAGGTCTGTTAACGTACATCGGGCAGGAGCTTGACGAAATCTATTTCAAAAAGGTAGAAGATCTCTGCCTGATCCCAAGCATCGTGAAGCAGCAGGCCGACACCTTAAATATCGTTTATACCCCTCTGCACGGTACGGGCAATATCCCTGTACGCCGTGTCTTAAAAGACCTCGGCTATAAAAACATCCATGTCGTGCCTGAACAGGAACATCCTGATTCCGCCTTTTCTACAGTGAAGGCGCCGAATCCGGAAGAACGGCAATGTTTTGATCTCGCGATCGCGCTGGCCAATCAAAAACATGCCGACTTGATCTTGGCAACCGACCCGGACAGCGATCGTCTCGGTGTAGCTGTGCGCGATGCCGCGGGCGACTTTGCCATCATCTCCGGCAACGAAATCGGCTGTCTTCTGATGGATTATGTTCTTTCTCAAAAGCAACCCTCCTTTACCGGGGACGAATTTGTTGTAAAGTCCATCGTATCCACAGACTTAGCGGACGTAATCGCCGCGCATTACGGTGTGCAGCTACGCAGCGTATTCACCGGCTTTAAGTTTATCGCTGAGCAGATCAAACGTTCCGAACAAACAGGCAAAGGGAAATTTGTATTCGGATATGAAGAAAGCTATGGTTTCTTGCAAGGCGCGTTCGTGCGTGATAAGGACGCGGTACAAGCTGCAATGATGGTAGCGGAGGCCGCTTGCTGGTATGCCTCCAAAGGCATGACGTTATATCAGGCTGTCGTTGCGATGTATGAAAAATACGGCTGGTTTAAAGAGCTTGTCATATCCAAGACGCTTTATGGCAAGGAGGGCATCGAAAAAATTCAGAATGCCGTAAAAATGCTCCGGGCAAAATATCCATCAAAAATCGGTGATTTTGATGTGATCGCGGTACGTGACTACTTGAAGCAGGAGCGCACTGATATGCGAACCGGTCAAAAAACGCCTATTGCGATGGAAACATCTAATGTATTATATTTTGAGCTCGATGGTGCGCGGTTCATCATTCGTCCGTCCGGTACGGAACCAAAATTGAAGTCCTATCTGTCCGCCTCTGCTTCCGACAGGAAGGAAGCAGAATACCTGATTGATAAATTGAAAACGGACGCCGCCTCTCTCATTGAAAAACTGACAAATTAAGGAGAAATATTATGGAAGCAGAAGTAAGGCATATGGTTGTTTTTAACTTGAAATATCCCAAAGATGATCCCCGCACCTCTGATTTTTTTCAAACGGTAGAGCGCATATTCCCGCATCTCCCTGTCGTGAAAAATTTTATGATATGTCGCGAGATCAGCCCTAAAAACGGATTTGACTACGGTCTCTCTTTTGATTTTCTGACACAGTCGGATTACGATGCATACAACCGGATCCCCGAGCACCTAGCGTTTATTGAGGAGTGCTGGAACAGAGACGTCGCCAATTTTTTAGAAATTGATTTACAGGAAATGTAAGAAAAGAGCCGCCCTCATCAGGCGGCTCTTTTTTATGCTTCTTTCCCATAAGTATTGTGATATCTGTAGTTTTCTGCTTGTACCGCTTCTTTTGGAATACTTTTTGCGTACAACGCGCCTTCCAGCATCAAAAACATATGCGCCGCTTTTTCTACCACCTGGCAGCACAGCAATGCCTCATCAATATCTTTGCCGCAGCACACAGGTCCATGGTTTTTAAGCAGCACCGCGTTACTGTTTCCGATATAGCGCGCCGCCTCCATGCCCAATTCATGATGTTCTCCCGCCCGTACATATCTTCCCGTGGTACGGATCTCCTCCCCCACAAGCTGTGATATCTCCTCCACAAACGGCGGGATATCCACCCCTGCCGCTGAAACGGCGGTTGCGCACACAGAATGACAATGCACCACCGCGCCGATATCCGGTCGCGCCAAATACAACATTCTGTGTACCTCTTTTTCAGACGACGGATTGTGCCTGCCCGCCACCTTGTTTCCTTCCATATCAATTAACACCATATCCCGCGGCGTCATGACATCATATGATACACGGCTTGGCGTAAGAAGAAAATGCTCACCGCAGCGTATCGACACATTTCCCCACGTACCAATGATAAAACCACATTTTGCAAGCCATTTGCAAGCGGAAAGAATCTCTCTTCCCATCCCTTCATATTCCATGGCGGTTTCCTTACCTTTGTACTCTGCCGGAAGCGTCGCCTCCCGCAAGCTCCATTACTTCTTCTACCGTTACAAGGTTAAATCCCCCATAAACGGTGTGCTTAAGTGCAGACGCTGCCCCCGCAAAATTTGCCGTTTGCTGTAACGGCAGATTATGAAGCAAGCCATAAATAAATCCTGCCGCAAACGATGCGCCGCCGCCCCCTCTGTCCACCAGCCGAATATCATAATGCGCCGACTGGCAAAATTCCTGTCCATCATAACACAGCACCGACCATCCATTATCGGACGCAGAATAGCTTTCGCGCAACGTGCATCCAATATAACGAAATCCGTAGGTGTGTTTCATTTCTTCAAATACTTCCTTATACCCCTCTACGTCAAGTTTACTTTTGAAAACATCCGTCCCCTTGGGCTTTAGCCCCAGCATCAGCTCGGCATCTTCTTCGTTGCCGATACACACATCCACCTCTTTCATGATCTCCTTCATGAATGCCTGTGCTTCTTCAGGAGACCACAGCTTCCGTCGATAATTAAGATCGCAACTGACGGTGACACCGTGGCGCTTTGCCGCTGCTACGGCGCATTTGGTAAGCTGTGCCGTAGCAGCGCTTACCGCGGGAGTAATGCCCGCGAAATGAAACCAGTCAACCCCTTCAAAAATACTGTCAAAATCGAAGTCTTCCGGTTGTGCCGTTGCAAATGCCGATCCTGCCCGATCATAGATTACGCGCGGCGGACGCATCGCTACACCCGTTTCATAAAAATTGATGCCCAAACGTCCTTTCCCCATCGCGATATGCGAGGTGCTGACATTCTGCGCGCGCAGATGCTTTAAGCACGTGTGCCCCAGCGCATTTTCCGGCAATTTGGTCACATAGCTCACATCAAACCCAAATCGCGCAAGCGATGTCGCAACGATCGCCTCGTCTCCGTCATAAATTGCATGAAAACTGTCCGCCTGCTCGATTCTCAAAAAACCGGGCGTCATAAGGCGCAGCATGATCTCCCCCATTGTCACTACTTTCATTTCTCAGTCCTCCACACGTATTTTCAATATGATTTTTTCCACCGGTACACTTTTTCTGTGAATCACGCAAGGCATGTGTGCGTCCCACGGAAACAATATCATAAACTCCCCGGCATGAAGCGGATAAAGTTCCCCTTCGCCCGACATACGTATCTGGTCTTTTTCCTCCAGATAGACGTCCTCACGCATTTTTCCCTTAGGCGCCCACCCCATACATTCGTCGCCACTCACAATATATTGTACGTCAATATATTGTTTATGCGCCTCGTACTTGCAACTTTCTATCGAACGCGAATCATACCGCTTGACAAGCGCATACACCCGCTCGCTGATCTCATAGCGGTCTTCTTTCAGTCCGCCGTCCTGATGTTCTTTTAGAAACTTCATTGCCTCTGCAAAGGCATCACTTAAGTAGGCGTACGTTTCCGCACGCTCTATGCAATCAATAATCATCATTTGCTCCTTATTTCATTTTAGAATTCTGTCGGGTACAGTGTCTGTACCATAGAGATGGATTGATAGGGATATTTTTCCGCGACCTTTTCATCGAAATCAATACCCAATCCCGGTCTGTCGCTGATATGGATATAACCGTCCACCGGTTTATACTGATGATCAAACAAGCGTTCCTTCCACTCGATCTCTTCCACACTGTATTCAAGAATCAACGCGTTTGGAATGCTTGCCGCCAGATGCATTGACGCCGCCGTTCCCACCTGCCCATGTATATTATGAGGTGCGACGGGTATTAAGTTCGCTTCTGCCAGCGCCGCAATTTTTTTCCCTTCCGTGATGCCGCCCGTCACACGCAGATCAGGCTGCGCAATATCCACGCATTTTTTGGCAAACGCCGCCCTAAAGTCAAACTTTGTATAGAATCGTTCACCGGCAGCGATCGGTATGGGGGAGCGTTCGCGTATTTCCGCAAGCTCGTCCAAATTTTCAGGGATCACCGGCTCCTCAAAAAACATCGGTTTATAAGGTGCCAGCTCGTTTGCGATACGAAGTGCTGTATACACATTAAACCTACCATGTCCCTCAACCAGCAGATCCACGTCGTCTCCCACAGCATCCCTGATTGCTTTGACTTGCTCGATCACACCGCGCATATCCTGCGGCGAAATTACATGTTCCGCGCGATAAAACGGATCCCATTTCATGGCGGTATATCCCTTTTTTACAGTCTCTTCCGCTTTTTTAGCTAACTTCTCGGGCGTATCCGCCCCAAAAAACCAACGATTTGCATAAACGCGGATCTTATCGCGGAACTTGCCCCCCAACAGCTGATATACCGGCGTATTGAGCGCTTTTCCCTTGATATCCCACAATGCACAGTCTATGGCGGATAAAGCGCTTGTCAGTACCGGTCCCGCGCCCCAGTAGGCATCCCTATAGCATAGGTAAAATATTTTCTCGATTTCCAGCGGATCAAGCCCCAGCACATGCCGCTTGAGTTCTTCGACCGCTTGCACCACGGTAAGCTCACGCGTTTCCAGCGAGCATTCGCCCACGCCGGTGATTCCTTCATCCGTGATCACTTTCACATACACCCAATTATCATTATGCGCTGTGACAATATAGCTTCTGATATCTGTAATTTTCATCGGGTATCCTCCACTTCTTCGCGGTGCTCTTTCTCCCTGATCAAATCTGTTAAAAACCCTTGTAAGTGACGAACCATTGCCTGTTCCGCAGCATCCTTGTCTTTCGAAGCGATCGCCTCAACGATACGCTTATGTGCTTCCATTCCGCCTTTTCGCGCGATCAAAGGTCTGGGCTTTTCGTTGGTGAGGTCAAATACAATACCCAGAAGCGGGCGTAAAAACACCGGAAAAAGCGTTGTTCCTGTCATCTTGGCAATCTGCATATGAAATTTATATTCATATTTTGCCCACAGTTCATTGTCCCTATATTCCTTTTCAGACTGAGAGATCAGGTCGTTTAACGCCATTATCCCCTCTTGGTCACCATATTGTGCCGCCAGACCGCAGGAACGCACCTCAAGCGCCATACGAACTTCATATACCTCATACACAGAAAGCGAACCAAGCGCCACAAAACGGTTCATCATTTCTCCCAGTGCCAACGGATCAGGTTGCGCCACATAAGCGCCACTCCCCGGTTTCACTTCGATCAGTCCCCGTTCCTTCAGCGTCGTCATCGCTTCCCTCAACACATTCCTGCTTGAACCGAACTGCTCTGCCATTTCGATCTCACCCGGCAGACGTTCCCCCACCTTTAATTCCTGCGACAGGATCAGTCCCTCTATTTGCTCCGCAATCTGCTTGGAAAGACTGCTCTTGTTCATTTGCATAAATTTTGTCATTTTTTCTATCCCTTTACAAATTTTCGTTTTTATGTAATATCTGCATACTTTTATTCATTAAGTATATCACATACAAACGTTATTCGGATATTTTGTCCCCATCATTCCGGCAGCGGCAGGGATATTCGCTTTTTTTCCCGCAGAGAGCGATGTGTCGCCTCTACAAGTTCATAGGCCTTGGCACCGTCCCATCCGCTCACAAGCGGCTGTGCGTCGCCCCTGATGCATTCCGCGAAATTTTCCAACAAACCCATAAACCCTCCAAATTCTTCGTCGAACAGCAGCGTGTTTGGAAACACCGGTTTCCATACCTGTGCTCCTTGTTCTTCCCCTTTGTTGAGGGTCAGCGCGCACTGGTCATCCACCTCCAGCCATTCTTTTTCGCCATATATCTCCACGCGCTCCCATGGTTTGAGGCTAAGCGCGGTCGAGGAGGTGTATACATTGCCGACCGCGCCTGATACAAACTCCAGATTGACGCACGCATTGTCAAACGGATACCCTGTTTTGTTAAAATTATATTGCCGCGTCGCGACAGCGGATACCGTTGCCACATCGCCCATAAAATATCTAACAAGGTCAAAGATATGGATCGTGCCGCCTTCCAGAATATCCACGTAATCATATCCCAGATTAAACTTGGCGGAAATCATCGCGGGATTTTTGGGCATATGCTGTTTTGCCAGCAAATACGGCGGCGCATAACGCTTATTTGAAACCGTCAGCAACAGGAGGTTATGCTCGTCCGCATATTCACACATCTTGCGATTCTGTTCGATAGAACGGGTCAGTGGTTTTTCCACCAACACGTGAATCCCGCGCTTCATGCATTCCATCGCATGTTCAAAATGCGACGCATCCGGCGACAATACCAGCACACCGTCCGGCTTTTCGCATTCCAGCATCCTAATATAATCAGGATACCAGGGTGCACCGTACATCTCCTGTACCTTTTTTCCTTGCTGTGGATTGCGTACAGAAAACGCCGCAAGCTGTATCGGTTCCCATATGGTCTTTAACCTCATGATCGCAGGGATGTGTTTACTTTGCGCTACGCCTCCCGTTCCGATGATCGCGAGTCTGATCTCCTTCTTGGAAGCGCGCTGTTCGTCATATCCGATGCCATAGACGTCCGCATTTTCAAACATTTTTTTGAGCGGGCTGTGTCCGTATGTATTTTCCGGCATATGCTGCCTCCTTCTTTAATATGCGTTCAGTTCTTTCAGATAACGAACGCGGAATCCGTTACAAAATACCTGTATGGCAAGTACTCCCAATATGATACCTCCCTTTATAAGATAGAAAATATCATCCGTTACACCCAGCGTACTGATCCCGTTTGAAAGGATACACATAAACAATAATCCCGTAAATGTCTTTAAAAACGAACCTTCCCCTCCGCTCAATTCATTACCGCCGATGACAACCGCAACAATCGCGTCAAGTTCCATATTCGCGCCGATCGTCGGGACAGCGCTTCCCAGCCTGCTTAAATCGAGCACACTGGCAATCCCCATCAAAAAGGCAGCGAATACAAAAATCAGCCATTTAATGCGTTTGGTTTTAATTCCCGCCTGCTCCGCCGCATGCTCGTTGCCGCCGATTGCATAGGTATAACGACCGAATTTAGTTTTTGTCAGTAAAAACCAGCCCAGTACGAACACACCGATTACTACCAGCAAAGAAACATTGATAAAATCAAATAGAAACGGCGTATAAATTGCCTGAAGCACAGGTGACCCCATCGGTATGGACGAAGCTCCCGTAATTGCCAATGCAAGACCGCGCGCCCATATCATACACGACAGCGTCACAATGACCGGATTGATGTCGAGCTTTGCGATCAAAAAACCGTTGAACGCGCCAATGAGTGTCGCCATGCCAAGGCATGCCGCAATCGCCAGCCAGATATTTCCCGTTGCCACATATACGATCCCTGTCAGGCAACTGGTAAATACGATCACACTGCCGGAGGAAAGGTCTATGTTGCCCGATATGATGACAAAAGTCACGCCGACAGCGACCACGATAAGCGCGGCGTTCTGCTGGATCAAATTAAATAGATTTCCTGTCGACAAGAACATCGGATTTTGCACCAGGAAGAAAACAACAAGGATCACTGTCATGATCAATATGCTGTAGGTATCCAGATGCTTGATAAATTTGTTTGGAAGCACTTTTTTCTGCAGTTCCATTCTTTCCCCTCCTATGCTGTTTTCTTATAGAGCGCCAGCCTGTTGAAGACCGCCGCCAGAAGGATAAAACCGCCCGTCACGACCTTTTGATAGTTTGCCTCGATCCCGTACAGGGTGAGGAAGTTCATGATGAGCCCCACGATAACAGCTCCTACCAAGGTTTTCAAGACATTCGCTTCGCCGCCTTTTAGGCTTGCGCCACCAAGTACTACTGCCGTAACGGCTTCAAATTCCATGCCGATACCCACCGTCGTATTGACCATGCCAAGCCTGCTTGCCGCGACAATGCCTGCGATTCCGGCTGTAATCCCGCATATCACAAAACACCATATTTTGACACGCTTTGTTTTGAGCCCGCACAGCCTTGCCGTCGTCTCGTTCCCGCCCACTGCGTATACCTGCCGTCCAAAGCTTGTTCGCGTCAGCATCAAATAAGCGATCGCGTAAAGCGCCAACACGATAATAAAAATCACGGGGATCGGTCCCAGCGTTCCCACGTTAATAAATTTCAGCGTTGCATCCCTGTTCATCCATATCCATTGGTTATAATTACCGATGATCACAAGAGCGATCCCACGTATCACAAGCTGTGACCCTAACGTGACGATAACCGAATTAATGCGCAGTTTTTCGGTAACGATCCCATTGAAAAGCCCTGTCAGAGCACAGCACGCAATCGCAACGCCCATTGCCGGACCGATAGGCAGTATCCCTGAAGTAATAAACGCGCCTGTGATGACCGCCGATAAAAAAACATTTGATCCCGCCGACAGATCCATGCCGCCGATCAAAAACACCATTGTCATTCCAATGGACAATACCGCCACAATGGAGATCTGTTTGACGATATTAAAGATATTATCTATTGTCATAAACTTGTCCGATGCTATCGAAAAGATCACAAACAAGATACAAGCGACAATGACGATGCCAAACTGCCCCAAAAAATCCGATGCCGTATATTTTCCGGTTTTTTCCCTGCTCAGACTGATTTGATTCATGCCGCGCCGCCTCCCTTGCCCTGGACAAGCTTCAAAAGCTCTTCTTCCTCTTTTTCCGAATCCATGATCCCGTTGATTCGTCCGTCTTTCATCACAAATATCCTATCCGATATTTTTAAGATCTCCGTTGTATCTGTCGATACGACAATGATTGTTTTCCCTTGTATCGCAAGATCTTCTAAGATTTTGTATATCTCTGATTTTGCTCCCACGTCTACCCCGCGCGTAGGTTCTAAAAAAATGAGGATATCAAGATTCTTGAGCAGCCAGCGTGAAAGAATCGCTTTTTGCTGGTTACCGCCCGAAAGATACTTGATGGGGGTTGTGATGTTGCGCATCACGATATTCAAAGAATCCGCGATAGCTTCCCCCTCTTTTTTTACTCGTTTCATCTTAAGCAACGGGAAGAACGGGGCCGCCTTATACTTTTTAAGTGATGGGATAGCAATGTTATCAATGACACTCAACTGATCAAAAATACCTTCTTCCTTGCGGTTTTCAGTAAGCATACCAATGCCGAGCGATACCGCCTTGTTGGGACTGTCGATCTTCTGTTTCTTTCCATGCAGATAAATTTCGCCGCTTGTCGCTTGTAACGCGCCGTAAATAACCCTCCACAAAATATCCTGCCCCGCCCCCAAAAGACCGGTAAACCCGGTAATTTCACCCGGATAGATCTCAAAGCTCACATCGTCAAGGATATTCTTCAGACAGATATTCTTTCCTTCAATGACAGGATTCTTCCGTTCGATCCGGCGTTTCTGCTCCACATGCGTAAAGCTCGCATATGCATCCCCCAGCATTTTTTCAATGATCTGCTCTTCCGTCACATCGCGCATCATCACGTTTGCGGTGACCATGCCGTTCATCAGAATCGTACCCCTGTCGCAATATTTTTTGATTTCGCCCAACCTGTGGGAAATGAATACCAACGCAATATTTTGCTTTTTCAGTTTAAACAATATATCAAACAGGCGCGTTGTGTCTTCGTTTGTCAGCGCGGCTGTCGGTTCATCCAATATCAAAATAGACGGCTTCATCGATATTGCCTTCGCAATCTCGATCAGTTGTTTTTTTGCCAATGGAAACATCGAGACCTTCTGGTCTACATCAATGTTCTCTATCCCTAATTCCGCCAAATGCTTTTTTGCCTGTTCACGCATATGCGTGTTATCAAGCTTGATCCCATTTACGATCTCTCTTCCCAAAAAAATGTTTTCCGCCACTGTCAGATTGTTAAGAAGGCTCAATTCCTGGTATACGATCCCAATACCAAGCTTTGCCGCTTCTGACGTGCTGCCGATTTCAACTTCTTTGCCATGGATCAATATTTTGCCGTCGTCGTGCTTATAATTGCCGCTCAATATTTTCATCAGCGTGGATTTTCCAGCTCCATTTTGTCCAATCAACGAATGGATCTCGCCCGGATATAATTGCAAATCTACGTTCTTTAAGGCTTGCACGCCGGTAAAGCGTTTCGATATTCCTTTCATTTCCAGAACAGGCTCCATATTGTTTTCCTCCTGTACTTTTTTACCGCCGGGGAATGTGATTTCCCCGGCGGCAGCACCTGTCTATCTTCAAGATCGTTTATTTGTATTCCGCGATGATGTCCGGCAGTTCTTTTTCAAACGGGAACTGTGTAATATTATTCTTCATGTCATTCGCCAGTTTAATGATGGAATCCACATTATCTTGCGTTACGATTACGCCATTGATAATATATTCTTCAGGAAGCTTTTCTCCCATCGCGGCCTGGAACGGAACAAATGCTTTTACATACCCCGCATATTCCGCCGCCAGCAGATAGGTACAATCCATCTCATCATTTTTAACCGCTTCCAGTGCATAATCGCTGCCATCAACCGATGTAATCAATATCTGATCGCGTTTACCCGCGTTCATGATCACATTTGCCGCAGGATATGTCACGCCGTCCGATAATCCGAAGATAAGATCAAGCTCCGGATACGTTGTCAGATAATTTTCCATGATCGTCGTTGCCTTTGTACCATCCCAGTCTGTCGGTTCTGTTGCTACGACCTTGATCCCCTCATGTTCTGCCATCACGTCGAGGAAGCCGCCCGTACGTCCCGTATTGAGCCCTTGTCCAAGCATTCCTGCCAGCAACGCCACCTCGCCCTTGGCTTCGCCGTTCTTTTCTTCCAGAAGCTTCACAGCGTATTCGCCTACTTCTTTTGAAAGCGTATATTCGTCAAATCCAACCGTGCATACGGTATTGTCCGCTTTGGAATGCAGCACAACAACAGGAATGCCCTTTTCCTTTGCTTTCGCAAACGAATTTGCAAATGCGGTAACGTCGATACAATTCACAGAGATCGCGTCCACACCCTTTTCCACTAAATTATCAAACGCCTTGACCTGTTTTGTCACGTCTCCGTCGCCGGAGGTGATTTCGAGTGTAAACCCGTTTCTGCGTGCCGCTTCCTTTGCGCCCTCAACCTCGCCCAAATGGAATGGGTGTGTCAAGTCGATCTGTACCAGACCGATTACCTTGCCCGTATCCGCGCCTGCCGTATCTTCGGATGCCTGCGCCTCGGGTGACGGCGCTTCGGACGTTACGGCTGCGGGCGCTTCCGATACGGGCGCTTCCGATGCCGCAGTTTGTGGTGTTCCGCAGCCAAACAGCATCAATGCCGCCAAAACAATAACAACCACCGTAGTCCAAGTCTTTCTTACGCTCATGAATTTTTCCTCCCTTTTCCCTTTACTCCTTTTATTTGTTTCCGCCGATCCTCATCGTCGCCGGTTATGCCTCTTTCTCTGCCCATATCACGCACGGACCACTGTTCATCCCTTCTACCATCCAAGGGGATACCGTCATGCGGCTGATATCATCACAGTTTTCGTCCAGCTTCATTTCTTCTACAATAATGAACTTTTCCGTCTGTGCATTTTCAAAAAATGTATTATGTACCGCCATGGTCTCATCAAGATGACTGATACACGCGATAGACGGCACATCCGTTCCGATCATACGCAGCCCGGGCGCAAGCCGGAATATCTCACGTGCCGCGGAATCAGCAAAGCCCGGACAGTGATTGGAAAACCGTATACCGTCTTTTTCACGCATCTCTGCTACACCAAATTTCACAAGCAGCGCCTGCGCATCCCTGATTTCTTCTTCAAATGGTCGGATGTGTTCTTTTCTTATTACCGTATCATCCGCAACACATATCTCGATCATGCGTATATCCGCAAAAACCAGATCCTCCGGCAAAAACGACGCAAGCCCTGTTCCGCCTTCTATTACATGCGCCGCCGTGTCAAGATGTGTGCCTGTGTGATTGTAACACTGCAAAAATTGAACATTTGCGCCATCATTTTTGATGGACATAAATTCCGAAAGAGACGGCGCAGGAATTGCCGGCGGACGTGGCGCGTTCATTTCCAGCGGATAAGAAAGCCATATCAAACCCATACTTTTTTCTCCTGTTTAGGGAATATCCGGTAAGTCCTGTTTTGCTTGTTGAATGATAGATATAAATTTCGCAACCTGTTTTGTGATCCACGAAAGTCCTTCTGTTTCTATCATGTCGAAGTTCATAAAAGTACGTGCCCCGGAAACAGCGCAAGCGCCGCACTTGATAAACTCTGCGGCATTTTCTTCCGTGATCCCTCCGGAAGGAACGATATTCAGCTCCGGAAACACCATGCGCAAGTTTGTCATGTATTTTGCCCCGCCCAGCGCGCCCGGGAATATCTTGATCGCCGTCGCGCCGAGTTGCATCGCGCGGAAACATTCCGTAGCGGTAAACGCGCCCGAGAACACCGCCACCTGATAGCGTGTCGTCAGATTGATCACCTCATCGATCACGCATGGGTTTACAATGATGTCTCCACCATGCAAAATAACTTCTCTTGCAGTTGCCGCATCCAGCACCGTTCCTGCGGCCACATGCATCTCTCCTTTAAAATGCGATGATATCG
This sequence comes from uncultured Christensenella sp., assembly GCA_964494645.1. Lineage (GTDB taxonomy): Bacteria > Bacillota > Clostridia > Christensenellales > Christensenellaceae > Christensenella. The sequence goes on from CAZBSH010000026.1 coordinate 26,350, forward strand.
CTTCAATGGCTTCCAGCGCGCCGGGCGTTGTCATCGTCACTTCCAATGCTCGCGCACCGCCATCATACATTGCTTGCGCATAGGCGATCCAGTCTGCTTTTTCGTGCAATTTGATACATGGCAGAACACCGGTTGACTTGATATCAGTCATAATGCGTTCCTTTAAGGTGATATCGTCCCTCATACGAACCTCCAATAATTTAATTGTAAAAATGTGGCAAATGTAATATTGTAGTGCTGTTGAGTTGTAGTACAGCTTTTATGTTGCCATTATAAAATACTATTGTAATACTGTCAACTGTTTTTTTAGTTTTTTAATATTTTAACGACAAAAAAGGCATCCCTTTTTAAAATGGAATGCCTTTGCCTTGCATGTTTTTTTGTTTGATCAGTCTTTTTTCATCCGTACCGTGAACTCGCTGCCCTCACCGAGTTCGCTGTTTACCGTAAGCTCACCATCATACAGCGATACGATATGTTTTACGATTGCAAGCCCCAGCCCCGTCCCACTGACTGCACCGGCACCGGAGTTCTTCGCCCGATAAAACCGTTCAAAAATACGGTCTGTTTCTTCCTCGGGAATGCCAATCCCGTTGTCCTTGATGTGGATGAATACATTTTCCGCATCTTCTTCCAGACGTATCGCGATATGTCCTCCCTGATTACTGTATTTCACCGCATTATCGCATAAGTTCAAAATCAGCTCTTTCATGCGCGCTTTGTTTGCTTTAATGAGCGCGTGTCCATCAATTTCAGTGCTGATTCCTCCCTCTTCGATTCTATTCTCCAAAAGGTGCAGCACATCATGCGCCACCTCCGCAAGCTCTACACTTTCCACACTTTCATCAATGCTGATGTGTTCCAGCTCGGACAATTGAAGCGTATCATTGATCAACCCCATCAGTCGATCCGATTCCTCCGTAATACGTTTCGCATACTCCGTCATTTTTTGTGGATCGTTCACCATTCCGTTTTCGATCAACTGCGCAAATCCGTTGATGGAGGTAAGCGGTGTCTTCAATTCATGCGATACATTCGCCGCGAAATCCCTGCGGATGCGCTCTGATTTCTCAATGTCCGTCACGTCGCTGATCAGTACCAGCATACCATACCCATCGCTGCCCACAAACGAGCTGTCCGCTACGATACTCGTATAAAAACGGTATACCCTGCCGCTCATATCATCGCGCGCTTCAAAACGTGCGTTCTTTTTCTGCGCCATCGACTTTTCCAGTTTTTTGACCACATCCTGCCTGCGGATAAAGTGCAAAATATTTTCTTTTTCCACATCTTCACGCGCGCCCAAAATCTCTTTTGCCGCCGAATTGATGAGCAGTACATCCATCTTCTCATCAACGATCAACAGCCCTTCGCTCAAGCTGTCAATAATAAGCGCCGTCTTCTTGTTTTCCGTTTTGACCCGTTCAATATAGCGATTCAACCGTCCGGCAAGACGCGTAAATGCTTGCGTAATGTCCTCAAACTCAGAGTAATTGCTTTGTACCTCGATCTTGTTGCTTTCGCCGCCGGCGTACGCCTGAACAGAATCACACAACCGCTCAAACGGACGCAGGATACTCTTTGCAAACCTCCCTGAAAAAATCACAGCAATAACGATCAATACGATAAACATCATAATGATGACAGGCAATGTCTGATTAATAATATGTCCTACATTCGTAAGGGGCATTGCATTGCGTACGATAACACCGTCAGGCAGTTGCTTCGCCACATAGATCATCTCATATCCCTTTGTATCTGAGTGCCGCACCTCATAGCCATAGGAACCACTTATTGCTTCTTTTATCTCCGGTCTGTCAAGATGATTACCAAGAATCCCGTCACCAACGGGTGCGTCCGCCAAAACCACCCCGTCCTGCGCAATAAAAGTCAGGCGGTTATTCTGTCCGTAAGCCTGCTGGTATTGCTCTGCGATCTTTTGATAATCCGGATCTTGTTCCTCCGCGACCGCAATCGCAACCGCATTTACATTTCCCTTCAGCACCTCTACCATATCATTCGTATATGTCCCTCGAAAGCTGAACGTTGATATAAGCACTGTCACCACCAGCGTGACCACCAGCATACACGTTGTAAACAATACAATCTTCTTTTTCACGTCTTATACCTCAAAACGATATCCAACGCCGCGGACAGTCTTTATATACTCACCACAGCGACCCAGTTTCTTTCTTAATGTTTTAATGTGCATATCCACGGTTCGCGTCTCAATGTCGGTCTCTATCCCCCAAATCTTGTTGAGCAGCATTTCGCGCGTCAAAACAATACCTGCGTTTTGCATAAAACACCGTAGCATTTCAAATTCTTTATAGGTAAGCTCTGTCTTTTGCCCGTCAACATACAGGATATGACCTGTCGTATCCATCACAATGCCGCCAAGTTCCATACTTTGGATTTCAGGCTTTCCCGTCTGCTTTTGCGCACGACGTATTACAGCGTTCACACGCGCGATCAGCTCCAATACACCAAATGGTTTGGTAATATAATCATCCGCGCCCAAATTGAGCCCTGACACCTTATCCACTTCCATTGTCCGCGCCGTCAAAAAAATCACCGGTACTAAAAACCCTTCTTTGTCACGCAGTCTGCGAAATGTCTCAAACCCGTCAATGCCCGGCAGTGTGATGTCCAGCAAAATAGCCTGCGGCTCTTCACTCTTCGTATCGTCACGCAGCATATCCTCGCCGCATGCGTATGCCCGCACTTCAAACCCTGCTGATTGCAGGGTACACGTTATCAATTCCCTTACTGCCGCGTCATCTTCCACTACGGATACAAAAGCCATAACTCTCTCACCTCGGTTTTATTATATCATACCCCTACAGGATGCGCCTGTCCTTATGGACACCCGTTTCTGAGAACATTGCCCATTCCGCAATATTTTCCGCATGGTCACCGATGCGCTCCAAATATTTTGCGATCATCAGGTAATCGACAATCTGGTCGATTTTATCCTGATCTTCGATCGCCATTTGCAGCAATTCGTTTTTGACCACGTCATACAAACGGTCTACTTCGTTATCCAGCGCAATGACCTGTTCTGCCATCTCCATATCGCGATGTACATAAGAATCCACCGCCATATGCACCATTTTCGCTGTCGTTTTCCCCATCTTCTGAATATGCTGCGGCCGTTCGATTGTAAGGTTTTTACAAATGGTCAACGTGATTTCTGATATGTCCGCCGCTTGGTCACAAATACGTTCGATGTCCGTAATCATCTTAAGCGCAGTCGATATCATGCGCAAATCCTTAGCAACCGGTTGCTGCTTCATAATCAATTTCATCGAACGGCTCTCGATCTGCCGTGCCAAAGCGTCTACCCTGTCATCGTCCTCAATAATCTCTCTCGCGCCCACTGTGTCACAGTCCTCAATAACACGCAATACCTTTGTAATGGTCTCTTCCGCCATTGCCGCCATGCGTATCAAATCCAAATTCAAATTTTCCAATTCCACATCAAATTTATTTCTCATTGTATCGCTCCCCTTTTATTATCCAAAACGTCCGGTGATATAGTCTTCCGTCCGCTTGTCCTTTGGCATACTGAACAAGTCCTCGGTCTTTGCGTATTCTATCATTTCTCCAAGCAGGAAAAACGCCGTACGGTCAGAAATACGTACCGCTTGCTGCATGTTGTGCGTAACAATAACGACCGTGTATTTCTTTTTCAACTCGCTCATCAAATCCTCGATCTTCGTAGTAGAGATTGGGTCAAGCGCCGATGTTGGCTCGTCCATCAAAATGATCTCCGGCGAAACCGCAATGGCGCGCGCAATACACAGCCGCTGTTGCTGTCCTCCCGACAAACCGAGCGCGCTTTTTTTGAGTCGATCACGCACCTCGTCCCACAGCGCCGCACCCTTTAAGCTGCTCTCCACAATGCCGTCAAGCTCCGAGCGGCTCTTGATCCCGTGGATGCGCGGTCCATAGGCAATATTGTCATAAATGCTCATCGGAAACGGATTCGGCTTTTGAAACACCATGCCTACTTTTTTTCTGAGAATCGTCACATCTACTTTCGGATCGTAAATGTTTTCGCCATCTAAGATCACACCTCCTGTGATCTTGACTCCCTCAATCAGATCATTCATGCGGTTAAGCGTCTTTAAATAAGTTGATTTCCCACAGCCGGACGGACCGATCAATGCTGTGATCTTTCCCTCCTCAATATCCATGTTGATATTTTTAAGGGCGTGATTTTGCCCATAGTATAAATCCAGATTTCTGGTTTCGATTTTGATACTCAAATTTCAATTCCCCCCGTCACTTATTCTTGCTGGAAAAGCGCTTACTTAAGTAATTTGTCAGTAAGTTGATCGCCAACACGATCACGACCAGCACCGCCGCAATGCCAAACGCCGCGTCATTTTGCCCCTTCGCTGCGTAGGTGTATAGCTGTACGGTGAGCGTCGCGCCCGATTCCATCATATGACCAAAGAAGTTGCCGGGCATGTTTGTACCGATCCCCGACGTAAATAATAGCGCAGCCGATTCTCCCACAATCCTGCCAATGGCTAGAATGATCGCGGTAATGATTCCCGGAACCGCGCCGGGCAGGATGATCGTGCGGATCATATGCCATTTTGTCGTGCCGATCCCAAGCGCTCCTTCACGGTATTCATTGGGCACTGTCTTAAGCGCTTCTTGTGTCGTACGTACAATAATGGGCAGAATCATCAACACCAGCGTCAGCGAACCTGCCAAAATCGAATACCCCATTTTGAGTGTTACACCAAAGAATACCGCGCCAAACAAGCCATACAGCACAGACGGAATCCCTGCCAGCGTTTCCGTTGTAAACTCAATCATACGAACTACTTTTCCACGTTTCGCGTATTCGTTTAGATAGATCGCCGCGCCCACACCAATAGGCGTCGCGATAAGCAATGTAATACCGATCATATACAGCGTATTGATAATACTCGGCAATATTCCCACCGTCTTGTTAAGCGCGCTGGGTGCCGTCGATAAAAATTCCCAGTTTACCTGCGGTAGTCCGCGCACCATAATATAAACCAGCAAGTAAAATAATATCACAACAGTAAGAATCGCACAGGCATAAATCGCAAAAATTTGCGCTCCATCCTTGGGGCGGCGCTTTCTCTTCATCAGGCTGATATCATTGGAAAGCTTGTCTACACTACTTCTCATTGCTTGCCGCCTCCTTCTTTAGGATCGTATTCAGCAAAACATTGATAACCATGATAAAGATAAACAATACAAGCCCGATGGAGAAAAGCGCTTCCCTGTGAAGCCCGGAAGCATAACTCATTTCAGACACGATACCCGTGGTAAGAAAGCGTACGCTGTTAAAAAGCCCGGGCATATTTACAACATTGCCGGATACCAGAATGATCGCCATTGCTTCTCCCAAAGCGCGCCCGATACCGAGCACTACACCTGTAATAATGCCGGACTTCGCCGCAGGGATCTGCACCTTAAAAATTGTTTGCATCTTCGTCGCCCCTGTAGCAAGCGATGCCTCCATATATTCGCGCGGTACCGCCTTTAGGGAAGTGACGCTGATATTGACCACAGTGGGCAGAATCATGATGGTCAGTACGATGATACCGGAAAGCATATTCGCGCCGCCCGTAAACGTGTGCGTTGGATCGTTCGCGTACAAAAGCATCTCCAGCTTACCAATCTGCGGTACCAACAAAATCATACCGAGCAGTCCATAAACCACCGACGGTATGCCCGCCAGTAATTCGATCGCCGGTTTTACGATCCCGGCCAGTTTTTTATGCGCCACTTCGGAAACAAAGACCGCCGCCATCAGCGCAATAGGTACGCCGATCAGAATTGTAATGCCCGTTCCTACCAGCGACGTAAGGATCATTGGCAATATCCCAAACTTAGGATCCGCTGCAGTGGGCGCCCACTGCGTCCCAAACAAAAAGTCTTTCAGACCAATGGTGAACATGGCAGGCGCGCCGGAAATGACCATA
>CAZBSH010000027.1:0-29947 GCA_964494645.1 uncultured Christensenella sp.
GATATTAGGTGATACATCGTAAAAATTGGTTTGGACTTCTCCTAAGGGCTAGTTATCGGTTCGATTCCGGTCGGGGGTACCACGTCGGAGCAAACTATGCTGCGCTCCAAACCCTCGCAAATGCGAGGGTTTTGCATTTGCGAGGGTTACGCCTACTCTTCACCGCCCGGTCCACTTTGTTATACTTGCGCGGGGTCTCTTGAAAGCTTTTCACAAGATGTACGCTATTGCAATCAATTATCTCTTTGGGTATTTATTTGCGCTTCCCAAAAAGTATTCGCATATACTTTTGATACCGCAAACCAACGTCGCAAAAACATATACGGCGCAGATAATCAACAATATGAAAAAGATTGTTCCTCTCTTCATCATTGATTAAAAATATGAGTTATACGCTACCCATATACTTCCGCTGCCATCTTCTTCCGCACGAACGCCGACCGAAATATCAGCCATCTCGTCCACATACCACACCATCTCATATATATCGCCTGTTTTCTCGTGGTTTAATGCGCTAAGCATATCCGTATATTGTGCTTGGTTTTCATAATTCTTCAACACCGCATCATAGTCCCTTCCCAGATAACGTTTTATCTCCCGAATTAGTGCCTGCAAAAGCAACACATTGTCCGTATAGTTGCGATTTTCTTTGGTATATTCCAAAATATACTCTGTACAAAAAATACTTTCTGCCGCATAAACGTTCAAAGTACCGTTTCTATTTAGGAAAGTAACCGGCGCAGAATATTGAGTAGCGCCATCCAACTCTGTTTTTTGAGCGTTCGGCAGGGCAAGGATCTCTTCTGGCGTGATGAAAAGATTTTCATCACGAAGATCACCCTCTTTAAAATTATACGGGTTGGGCGGCGATACAGGCTCGGGTACGCTTGACTCTATGCTTTGTTCTGATTTTATCTGCTCATTCAAACTTTTCGTATCTGTGAATACGAGATAAAATGTTGTCACCTCTTCGGGTGGATAAACAATTAGTTCAATGCGCGTGCCACCATCCATCCAAAAGCAATAAATACTGGCTTTCAAATATTCCGAAAATTCGGCAGAGGAGATATCCTCACGCTCTTCCAAATAACGCGAGGGACCGTATCGCTCTTCTAAAATATCCGCGAATGCTTCCTCTGCGGAAAACCGTAGATTCCCTTCCAACTCATATGCGTATCCTTGCTTGGTCGACCTTCCCTCATAAAAACAGCAAAAAGCAGTCCCGCTTTTCACCCCCGCTTCTGTCAGTATATCCCTCAGTTCTTTTGTCGGCGGAATATTTCCGGTATAAATTTCTCCTGCAGTCTCTGCACTTTCTTCAAATCCGGATGGAATACTTTTTACAGAAGTGATTTCTTGTTTGTAAAATCCATACGGATCGATTCCGTCAAGAGGGATTCCCTCGTCCGCTTGCTCCCATGTTCGCTTTTTTCCAAACTGCTCCAGCAGACTGTCGATGCCCTGCGCATCACCTTGCTTTTGGAACAATAGCGAACATCCACTTGTAAAAACAAGCGCCGCGATCAGAAAAATCACTCCGATTTTTTTCATAACCATAACTCCTTTTCCTATTGCAAAGAACCGGTTTTCTTCCAGCAGAAATTCCTTAAAAATAATCTGCGAATGCTCCTCATCCGGTCTAATTAAGTGTATAGGTGCCTCCAAAATAATTGTTTTGCACAACAATATGTTCCGAATCAATCTGTTCGAAGGTCGCATCGCCAAATTTACCGTGACCGCTAAAGCTTGCCCTGTTACCTGAAATGGATATTGTTTCATTCCAAACGTTATCATCACCAAAGTCTATTGTTAAATTTGTGCCATTAATCGTAAGAAATGGATTCCCGCCTTCCAACGGATAATAGGTTCCGCTGATTAGTGTTTGCGGTGCCGGCGTGGGGGTAGATACCGGTTTGGGGGTTGGCACGGATGCCGGTTTAGGGGTTGGTGTAGGCAAAGCGGTTTCGCCATAGGAATAAATGAAAATGGCAATATCACCATTGAGATGTCCCAAGGCGGCACTTGACATTGGGGCAAAGCACATCACCAGCCGCATATCATTGGCTAACGGATCCCATGCGCGGGAAAATTCATATTGGTCATCAGAAGCAGCTGCCAAAATCGTTTTAATGGTTTCATCATCGAAATTTAAATCTTCTATGCGATCCTTTCCGTCCGAGTAATAGTAATAATAAAAACCTTCGTTGTGTTCGCCGTATTGATCGGCTACCGTTTGACAAAGGGCATTGTACAACATCAATTTGTCGTCCAAAGTGGCATCATCAGTAAAGACATAGTATTTGCAAACCACACTGTGGTCAGAGTAGACAGAGGCGGAAAACTCGGTAACGGAATTTACAAATGGAAATGCGGTTCTACCGGTGCCTTTGTATTTTTCCAGTATATTGGTGTCCGGATATTTCACGAAATACTCTGTATCATAATCCAACTTCTCAAATACAGAGTGTTGATCGTTCAAATAATCATATTGATCGATGACGGAAAAAGGGATGTCCTCTAAACCGGTATATGCATCATTGCTCGCAGAGGGCTGCGTTGGTGCAAAGGAAGGTTCTTGGGTCCCTCTACCAAACTTTTCTAAAAAATTACTCCTGTCTTGCTCTTTATTTTGCCGACCAAACATCAGCGAACATCCGCTCACAAAAATAAGCGCCGCAATCAAAAAAACGATCCCGATTTTTTTCATACCTATCACTCCTTTGCTCATTGCTTTCAGTATAGCCTTTCGCAAAGAATACAAAAATGGAAAAAATACATATCGATTTGTAGAATATTCATTTTAAATTTCTTCATGTAAAAGGAAAACAGATCTTTCCTTAGGTTCTTCTTTCACGCGCAAACCGCTTGATTTGCGATATTCGCTGGGAGACATCCCATAATAATCTCGAAACACCTTGCAAAAATAATAATAGTCCGCATAGCCGACCTCAAGTCCAATCACTTTAAAAGGCTCCTTGCCTTCTTTAATCAGCCTTGCAGCCTCTTGCATACGTAATTCAGAAATAAAGCGCGTCAATGTCTGCTCTTGATGCTTGGCAAAAAGATTGCATATATAATTCGCGCTCAAATTAAATTGCTTTGAGAGCATCTTTAAACTGATCGATTCTCTGTAATTCTCTTTTACGTAGATGATCAATTTTAAAAACTCCGGATTGATTCCCGCATCTTCGGTTTTAGGTTCTCCACCCTTTATCCGTACCAGCTTCTTGTATAATTTTTGGAGTAAAAATGACATATCGTTTTGCTCCAAAGGCTTTAAAATATAATCGAATCCTTTGTTTAAAAAAAACGAACGGGAATCCTCAAACGTCCCATAGGCTGATAGGAGCACAAATTCACATTCCAGCTCTCCTTTCAGGCACGTCATCAATTCAATTCCGTCCATAGATGGCATCTTTAAATCCGTGAAAACCACATCCGGCTTTAACGCAAGAATCTCCTCTTTTGCCTGCGATGCGGACGTTGAAAATCCGCATACCGTAAAACCGTTATCCATCCAGGGAACTGTTGTCACAATTTCTGAAAGGATCAGCTCTTCATCGTCCACCACATAAACGTGAAACATCCAATTTCTCCTTTTGTTCGATTAAATTGTGGTGTCCGGCAAAAGCGGCAACGTCACGATTGTGGTTGTACCGACACCCTCTGCACTTTCAACCGAAACACCATATTTCACACCATACTGCGACACAATCCGCTTTTGAATATTCACAAGCGCAACACCGCTGAGACCTTCTTTGGGATACTCGTTTTTGTGTGCATTTTTCAGCGCATTCTGAAGCGCTTCGAGCTTAGATTTTGGAATACCTGCCCCATTGTCCGAAATTTTAAATACCATTTCGTCTTCCATGATAGAAGCGCTCACTTCTACGGCAAATCCCTCGTTTTCTTTACTGAATCCGTGTAAAAAAGCATTTTCAAGTATCGGCTGCAAAACGAACGCCGGCATAACGTAATTGACCAACTCTTCGTTAATATCCATTGTAACCGAATAGCGTTTATTGTGCCGTATATTCATGATTGCTATATATCGTTCAAGAACGTTGATTTCTAAAAAGACATTACATAGACCTCTTTGCTGATGCCTTAATATTTCGCAGAGATCCCGCATAATTGTTTGGGCATTTTCCGTCTCTTTCTTTCCGATCAATAGTTCTATGTTTTTCAACGTATTCACAACAAAATGCGCATCCATCTGCCTGCCCAACAACCCCATCTGCATTTGTTCCTTTGTAGAAAGCAACGGATTGATCATTGTTTTTGATAGGTATCTGTGCAAAATGAAAATCAAAAGCAGAAACAACAGCACAATAAACAGGCTGATACTTATAAATGCGGTATGCATAGGCGCATATATTTCGCCGGTAGCGCTCACTACGACCGAAAGGTCGCTTCCCTCCATCTGCTTTTCGGCAAAGAAAGCGTAGGACTGGTACAGCTCAGATTTTTGCTTCCCTTCCAGTGACGTTTGGGTTGAGAGCAGCACCTTGTCCTCTGAAACAACGGAAGTTTCCAGACCTGAAATCCGCTCTTGCTCAAGCACCCTCCTCGTCCTGGAAAGAGAGTTCACAATAATAACACTGCCTATACGCTCCGCGTAAGTGCTCGTTGTCGAAAAAACCGGGCTAATATAAAAAAAACAACCGATTCCATCCAGCATCAGCGTATGGAAAGCGGCATCCTCATTTTTAAATTCGTTAAATACCTTGGTGATAGAATGATTGCTCAAGCTGCCCACAAAACGATAAAAATCTCCGCTTTCATTTACGATTACAACATGATCGAACGGATTATCGATCCCCATGACCTTAGCAACGATCTCACTGATCCCTTCCGATTTTTCATAATATGCCGCTACATCTTTCTCTGTCAAAAACTCCTTCACATAGGAGCTTCCGCCAATCAAAGCGGCGCCAACCTTTATTTCGGAGATATCTGCATCTATTGTTTCGAGCAAACGTTGGGACTTCACTTCCATATTGTCATATATGGCATTTTGATTGTGCACATAAACAAATCCATTATATACAATCCAAATACACAAGAGCGCGCAGGTGTATACAAACAACACGACAGTAAATTTTTTTTGAAAAGATTTATGATTCATCTCTTTTTATTTCTCGGTCATACGCAGACTGCACCGTTTTTAAAAACTCATAGAGACCGGTTTGCGCATACCCGTCGACATACGCTCCCCATTCCGCATCATCATAAACATCTTTTTCGCCTGTAATGAAGTCTATGATTGCATTTTTGGTATATCCCTCTATTTTCGGCTGTAATTCTTGTATAATTTCATCTTCCGCCGATGAGTAAACAAGCGCGCCAATCAACTCTTGTGGCTCAAAAGGAACATATTTCATCGCCGCCTGCGCATTCATATACTCTCCATCCGTGGCATTGCCATCCCATGTTACCCCTCCCGAATACTCAGGCCTCGAAACATAGGGAACGATCTGTTTCAAATGTTTATTTTGAGGGTTATTCCATAACTGATTTTTGATTTCTATTGTCGCAGGCGTACCATAAATGCTCACCTGACCGTCTTTTGGAATATCCCAATCCATTCCCTGCTCGCCATAACGCCCGCGCAGGCACGCTTCTTCACTCAACATAAAATCAAACAACGCAAAAACTTCCTCTGGATATTCGCAAGCGGAAGTAATCACGCCGTTTACCTTTGGCAACGGAATGCTGACTGTTGCAAATTGGGCGCCGTTCGGTCCTTTGATCGGCGCGATCCCAACATAACGAGATAGCACCTCCGGAGAATTTTGTTGAACGGTATACGTGATACCGGGCGAGGTAAAGCCGCCTAAAATGTCACGCCTGTCCGTAGCCATTTGTTTCATTTGCGTATCGTCCTGCGTAAAACTGTTTTCATAAATCAGACCATCTTTATAAAGTCCGTTCATATACTTTAAAGCCTCTCGCCATTCATCCCGAATCGGCGCAAAACTTATGTTCCCATTTTCTAAAAGCAGGCGCATATTTTTTTCATTGTTATAAATAAACGCGTTAAAAATATAATCGTACATCTGCTTCCCCATGTATTTCTCCGTACCTGCAAGGGGAATTTCATCGTTGATGCCATTTTTATTCGGATCTTGCGTCAAGAAAGCATATAGGACACTTCTAAATTCTTCTGTTGTTGTGGGAATTTGCAGCCCTAACGAATCAAGCCATCCTTTGTTTAGCCACATGATTTGGCGATACCTCGTTATAATAGAGGAGGAAAACCCCGGCATAAAGTAAATGTTTCCGTCGGGCGAGGTCATATATTCCTTAATATTGTAATCCGATAGCTCACTCCAAACGGACTTCAGATTTGCGCCATGCTCCTCAATCATTTCATTGAGGGGAACAATGACGCCGCTTTTCCCTAAATTTTCCAAACCGGCACCATTAAAAATCGAATAATTACTGATTCCCACATATGCGTCGGGCAACTCATTCCCGGTCAACAGCGCAGTACGAATAATGTCTTCCGCATTTTTTTCAGGCAGCCAAACCATCTTGATGATTAATCCTGTCTGTTCCTCCAACCACAATTTATAAGCGTTTGTATCAAAATCTTCGATAAATGAATTTTGAGGTGCACAAAGTGTAACAACCTTGCGATCGCTTTCTTTTTGAGCGGATACATCACAAGCAACGATCACAAAAAAAATGATGATAAAAAGAAAAACAGAAATAACGCGTCTTATCATTTTTTGCCTCAGGTATGTTTTAGAGATGTCCAGTTATAATGTCATGATAGCATACCTGCATATTTCCAGTCAATCATCTTCGCCTATAGCAATGAAATGATTTCTTCATACATAACTATAGGCTCAGATTGACAATACACGGCGTATATCCCGCATCATATCCGTTCCAGTTTTGCGCCGCAGTTGCGGCAGAAAACATTTGCGGAATCATTCTTTTCGTTGCAATTTGTACAAACTTTGATTTCCTGCTCATCCAAAGCATCAGAGGAGACACAATGGATCGGCTTCCCACAATTCGCGCAAAACGCCGCCTGTTCCTTATTCACGAATCCACATTTACAGCACTGCATGACCGTTTGTTCGAAGATCGGATATGCTTGCGAACGAACAGCTTCTACCTGCAAATCGAACGCCCTGTTCGTTTGTGCAATTTCTTCATTCAATGCTTTTATGCTGTCATATAGCCTCTCCGCTTCCAACAGATCATTTTGGATCGGCGCATTAGTCAGATCATCTCTGTTGAGAAACACTTTTTTACCAATTTCTTTATAGACAGAGAAAAGCATTTGCTCTGCTGACCTGATTTGACTAATTGAATAATTCAGCGCAGCCTTTCTTTTTGACTCAATCCCCAAAACCTCGGTCTCTGCTTTCGCTTTCTGAAAAAACTCCGACATTTTATCGTTCACCGACATGAGAACAACACCCCGCTATCGCATCAGAAAAAGCTCATCATTCCGCCCATAAGTGAACCAATGCCTGAGAACATACTCATGACCGATGTATAAATGATTGCGATCACGAGCATGATGATCGCAATGACCATTCCTGCGATGGAAAGCCCTTTGCTTAACCCGTTCCTGTTTGCAAGCACGAGCCCAAAGATAGAAAGCCCGAGACCGATACAAATAAGAATAAAATTAAGCACCGGAATAGCCACCAGAAAAATGGACACGAGCGCAATAATAAAACCGATCAGTCCAAACATGTTGGATACGGGACTCACATATGATCTTGCCTGTGGATGCTGACCATAATATTGCTGCTGCGCCGGCTGTCTATATTGCTGCTGGTTTTGCTGTTGTGGATTTTGCCCTTGCTGCTGAGGATTGGTCGGTTGTCCGCATACCGGACAATGATTTGAACCATTTGGCATCTCGGTTCCGCATTTTGTACAAAACATAATCTTTCCTTTGGCATGAATATCTCATGCACTCCTCCTATATTTATTATTGCAATTGGTATGCAAGGAGATTATAGCATGAAATAATAAGCCTTTGGTCGATATGTTCATTGTTTGTAAGATAATACAAATTGTTCGTAATATTTTTTAATTTGCTTGTATAGTCAACTATATTCTCGCATATATTACGCAACTTTATTCCACCTAAAAAAACAGGCAAGCACGTCGAGCCTGTGCTTGCCTGTTTTTTGCTTTTGGCTATGTCTTTACAAGACCGCCCTTATTTAACGATCGCCTATAGCTGGGGACCCGCAGAAACCAGTGCCTTTCCTGCTTCATTCCCTTCATATTTTGCGAAGTTCTTCACAAAACGCTGTGCCAGATCCTTGGCTTTTGCATCCCACTCGGAAGCATCTGCGTAAGTATCGCGCGGATCAAGAATCTTTGTATCTACACCCGGCAACTCTGTCGGAATCGCAACGTTGAAATACGGCAGCATTTTAGTCGAAGCTTTTTCGATGGAACCATCAAGGATCGCATCAATAATACCACGAGTATCGCGAATGGAGATACGCTTTCCGGAACCGTTCCAGCCCGTGTTCACAAGATATGCTTTTGAATTGTTCTGTTTTGCTCTCTTAACAAGCTCTTCTGCATATTTGGTCGGATGCAGCTCCAAGAACGCTTTACCAAAGCATGCCGAGAAAGTCGGCGTCGGCTCTGTGATCCCTCTTTCCGTTCCTGCCAATTTTGCTGTGAAGCCGGACAGGAAGTAATACTGCATTTGTTCCGGCGTTAAGATCGATACCGGGGGAAGCACACCGAAAGCATCTGCGGACAAGAAGATAATATCCTTCGCGGCCGGAGCTGCCGAAACCGGCTTAACAATATTGACAATGTGATCGATCGGATAAGATACGCGCGTATTTTCCGTCACGCTCTTATCAGTGAAATCAATCTTACCGTTTGCGTCAAGCGTAACATTCTCCAGAAGAGCATCGCGCTTGATTGCATTGTAGATATCCGGCTCGGATTCTTTGTCGAGATCAATTACTTTCGCATAGCAGCCACCTTCAAAATTGAAAATGCCCTTGTCGTCCCAACCATGTTCGTCATCTCCGATAAGAAGACGCTTCGGGTCTGTGGACAGCGTCGTTTTTCCTGTGCCGGAGAGACCAAAGAAGATCGCGGTGTTTTCACCGTTCAAATCAGTATTTGCCGAACAATGCATTGATGCAATGCCCTTAAGCGGCAAATAGTAATTCATCATCGAAAACATACCTTTTTTCATCTCGCCGCCATACCACGAATTCAGAATGACCTGCTCTTTGCTGGTGAGGTTAAACAGGATCCCCGTTTCGGAATTCAAGCCTAACTCTTTATAGTTATCTACTTTTGCCCTAGATGCGTTATACACAACGAAATCCGGCTTGAAGTCTTTCAATTCTTCCGCCGTAGGCGTGATGAACATATTCGTAACAAAATGCGCCTGCCATGCCACCTCCATGATGAAGCGAATGGACATACGCGTATCCTCATTAGCGCCGCAGAATGCGTCTACAACAAACAACCTCTTGCCGGAAAGCTCTTCCATAGCAATTTTTCTTGCTGTTTTCCACGCTTCCTCGCTCAATGGTCGGTTGTCGTTCACCTGTTCATCAGAAGTCCACCAAACAGTGTCTCGCGAAGTATCATCCATAACAATAAACTTATCTTTGGGTGAACGTCCCGTATAAATACCGGTCATAACGTTTACCGCGCCAAGTTCACTTTCCTGCCCTCTCTCAAAACCTTCGAGGGTTGATTTTGTTTCTTCCTCGAACAAAGTCTCGTAAGAAGGATTGTGAACAATCTCTTTTACCCCTGTAATTCCATATTGACTCAAATCAATACTCATAATAAAAAACCTCGCCTTCCTATATTTTGTAAATCATTGAAACAAAGTATGCACATATTTATCTGTACATATGTTGTTCTAAAAAGTTGCCCGTATTTAATATATTCTATAAAGTTCCCTCTATTCCTTTTTCATTTTCTGTTTTTAATAAAATAAAATTAAGAGAGTATGTGCCGCTGTAAGATATGTCAAAGTCTTCCCTCTTTTGCAGGGGTTACGCGCACGCTGTTCTCATCACAGCTTTGCCGCTCCATTGCGCCCCGACTGCTTTACCTTGTAAAGCGCGTGATCCGCAGCATTCAATATCTCTTCCGGAATGATACCGGTATCCGCTTTTTCATTATGATATCCAATAGAAAGCGTAATCCTATCGCTGCAAAGCGATTTTTCATGCACTATATTTTTTCTGGCGATGCCCTTTAATACTTTATCAACAAATGCATCCATTTCGTCGTCCGTAACATTAACACACAAACAGACGAATTCATCCCCACCATATCTTCCCGCATGGATATTTTCGCTTGCAGCTTCTTTTAATACATGCGCCACATCCATCAGCACCCGGTCTCCGTTAAAATGTCCGTAAAAGTCATTGTATTGCTTGAAGTAGTCAACATCCAGCATTACATAGCCAAGGGAAGTAAAATCCTCTTTTTGCATCGTTTTTAAGGTAAGCTTATTCAGATATCTTCGATTATAAAGCCCTGTCAGGCTATCCAATTGGGTAAGCCGCTCCAGTTCGACATTTTCACTGTGCATTTCCTGTCTTTCCCACTTTATGCGCACAATCTCTATTTGAGATACCATGCTCTGGATGCGGGTTTCATCGTCCAGCAAAGAAAGCTGCTTCATAATTTCATAATATTCTTTGAGCGCTTTCCCATATTCTTCCTGATTACGTTCTTCTTTCCAATATTGTATTTTCATACTCTGGATATGATAACGGTTTGCTATCGAACTTTCATTTCCCATAGAATCAAGCATATCCATATATCGTTTTGCTTCTTGGCGCTCTCCTACTGTAAGTAAGTTTTCTACTACACTCTCCAGCATAAAGCTTATGAAAAGCTTGTCCGGATATTCCAAAAAACCGTCCGCGATAATCAACTTCAACTTACGCAAGCAATTTTCCCTATCGCCGATATTGCTATAATATAACATCCATCCTGTCGCAACACGTATTTTATCATATGCGGCGGTACTATTCAGCGCATCACATTTTTCCAAAACGCTGCATGCTTCCTTGTAGTCGCCCATTTCAACGGACATCTCCGCCTGATTGCACAGACAGCTTATCAGATAACTAATGTTATCAGGCACTACATCGGATTCTACAATATCGGCGGCCAATTTAAAATAATCCCGCGCGGTTGACCAGTCTTCCCTAACAGCAAAAACCAGCCCCAAATTATTGTAATGCGTACCCTTCATTTCATCATCGCCCAATTTTTCTGCTATCTCTATCCCGTCGATATGATAGCGTACGGCCGCCCGGTCATTATTCATTTTACAATAATATAGGCCCGCAAAATTACAAAGCGATACCATGAGATCGTCATACCCGTTGTCACGGCATAATTCCTCCGCCCGTATCAAATGATACGCGCAGCTTCCATAATCGCCCAGCGCCAAAAAACTATCCAGCAAATATACATGCGCAAACGCACAATTATAAATGTCCCGATTGGGCTCAGCAATATCAAGCAATTCTTTACATAACCTGTTTTCTTCTTCGATGTCAGTATATCTGACTTCGAGAATGCGCTCCCTTAACTCGATCTTTTGTTGTTGCCCTCTTTTTTTCCTCATCTTATACATCCACGCTCACCTGCTTTTCGGTCACCGTGTTACGTCCCGCCTTTTTGCTCTCATAAAGGGCACGATCCGCCATTTCCATAGCAATCACAGCGTCTTCCTGCCGATTTCCTATCGTAAAGCCTATTGACAATGTGATCTTATCACTGCATAAAGATTTCTCATGCTTGATCGCCTTTTGCTCAAGGCATGCTTTCACAGAATTAATGTAATTTATGATTTCATCCCTGCCCACGTCCTTGCAAACACATACAAACTCATCTCCACCATATCGGCAAGGCTGTATCCCCTCCGTTTGGTTGTCGCGCAGACAGGCTGCTACCTGCATCAGGACTTTATCTCCCTCATAATGTTTATAAAAATCGTTGTATTCCTTGAAATAGTCTACATCCAGCATAATGACGGCAAAACTTCCGCTTTCTGGCGACTGCGAACATTGAAGTATAATCTTATCGAAGTATCCACGATTAAAAACACCGGTCAACTCATCCATCGTCGAAGTGCGCGTCAAATCATCGTGCTCATCCCGGACTTTTTCCGTAGATTTTTTAAGTTTCCGTAAATAGATCATCGCTTTTACAGCGTCGGTGATCGTTTTATTCGTTTCACTTTTAAATTCCTGCATCTTGATATAAAATCTTTCATAGGCGGCATAATGCTGACTTTCGTTTTCAAATTCCAAACAGTATTGTATCCGCTTTTTTTCCAGTATACGCTTTTGGTCTATTCCTCCCGTATCACTGGAACGCTCCATAAACCCAAGAAACTTTTTGGCATATTCTTTGTGCTCTATCTCCATCATGGCTTCAAAGAAAGAAGTATAATTTTCAAAAGCCATCATGCGGTCGGCATCTACGATTTCCAGATTAGACAGTATCTCTTCTACCCATTTTACGCACTCCTCCCGGTCTCCCAGCTTGGCATAATAAAGACACATATTGCTCCGGCGCAATCTCTCCTTATCATGCGGATCTGCATCCACTTTATCGTACTCACCTAAATATTTCCGAGCCTCATCCATCCTGCCTAAATAAATCAATATTTCGACCAGATTACTGATCAGCACAGCTCTCATGGGTGAATACTCAAGCTTTTCCTGTCGCTCATATGCCTCCAGATAATACTCCAGAGCTTTTTGCGCGCCATTATGCCGCTGAAAAGAAAACGCGATATTATTGAGCACCATGCATTCTGTCATGGTGTCTCCCACATGCTTGGCTACCGCCTGGGCATACAAATAATATTGTATAGAGCTTTGTCCGTCTCCCTTGTGTTCGTAGTAAATCCCCAGCAAACTGTATATTCTAAGCCGGACACTGTCATATTCGTCTACCGTTCCATTCTCGCACATTGCAAGCGCTTTTAACAGGCGCTTACCGGCAGCGTCCACTTCGTTCATTGCAATATAATAATCACCCAAAAAAGTATACGCAAAAACTTGCCCGTACGAATCTTCATCTTTTTCCGCACGCGCGAGCAGTTCGTCGCATAATCTTTTTTCTTCCTCAAGGTCAGTATACCTTACCTCAAGGATGCGCGACATCAGGTGATTTAATTCACAACATTCCTGTTTGCCCATAAGTCGCCTCTTGCAAAATCCTTTTTATATCCATACTAAAACATTCCTGTATCTATTATATCACATCGTTTTCAAATATTGTTTCTAAAGTTCGTTTTATTATGAATATTACACCTTATTTATATGGCATGCAACAAAATGTCCCGGTTTTTCTTGCCGTAATGCAGGCGCGCATGTCTCGCATTGATCCATGCAATAACGGCATCTCCCATAAAACGGACATCCTCCTTGCGTATTAACCACTCTCTCTGCCCCGCTCAAATCGTTTGCAGAAAGTTTATTCTGCTTCGAGTCGGGGGTCAGCGCCGTACTCAGCAGCAGCTTTGTGTAAGGATGCAGCGGCGATGAATACAATTCCTCCGTGTCTGCCAATTCCACCAAACAACCATCGTATAACACTGCTATGCGATTCGAGATATACCGCACCATATTCAAATCGTGCGCAATGAATACATAGGTAAGCTTGAGACGTTCCTTTAATTCGATCAACAAATTCATAACTTGACTCTGGATCGACATATCGAGCGCGGATATGGGTTCATCGCATATTATTAATTCAGGATGCAGCACCAGCGCGCGCGCAATACCAACCCTTTGCCGCTGTCCTCCGGAAAACTCATGCGGGTAACGGTTTGCCGCTTCCCCCGGCAGTCCCACCATTTCCAGCAGTTCATGTATTCTGCCGCGCCTGCCGTCAACATCAAATCCCCCTTGGATCTCCATGTTTTCGGCGATGATCGCCTCCACGGTCATACGCGGATCAAGTGAGGAATAGGTATCCTGAAAGATCATCTGCACCTTTTGCGCGTATTCCATCCGCGCGCGATGATTTTTTAAGTCCACTTTTTGACCGCGGTATTTCACCTCCCCCGAAGACGGATCATATATTCCCATAATCACACGCGCGAGGGTCGATTTTCCGCAGCCCGATTCGCCCACGATCCCCAGCGTTTCCCCCGGATATACCTCAAGACTGACGCCATCAAGCGCATGTAACTTACGTTTTTTACCCAATGAAAATGTTTTTGATACATCTTTTATTTCAAGCAGCGGCTCCACTTTTCTACCCCCTTCTCTCAAAATCGGGATGTGACCGCCAACAGCATATCATATGTCCATCGCCGACAGAATATTCGTCAGGTTGCTCTGCGCATATGCGCATCGTCAGGGGACAACGGGGCGCAAAAGCGCAACCCGCCGGTGGGGAATATAAGTCCGGCGGCGTACCGGGTATGGAATACAGCCTACCCTTATCACCGGCCACAGGCAAACTCTTTATGAGACCCTGCGTATAAGGATGCACCGGATTTTTAAAAATCGTGTCAACGCTTCCTTCCTCTACAATTTTGCCCGCATACATAACGGCGACACGTGATGCCAGCGCCGCTACAACGCCAAGATCGTGCGTAATCAGAAGCACCGCGGCGCTTGTTTCCCGGCTCAATTTTTTGAGCAGCAATAATATTTGAAGCTGTGTTGTCACATCCAGAGCTGTTGTAGGTTCATCCGCAATGATAAGGCGGGGTTTTCTCGCAATCGCCATCGCGAGCATAGCGCGCTGCCGCATTCCGCCGGAAAACTGATGCGGATACTGCTTTGCCCGCTTGTCTGCCTCCGGTATTTGCACCAGTTCAAGCAGCCGTACTGCCTCCGCCTCACATTCCGCGCGCGAAAACGCTTTGCTCCTTAACAGCGCTTCGGTAATTTGCTTTCCCACCTTCATCGTAGGGTTCAGACAATTCAGAGGATCTTGAAACACCATTCCGGCAAGGTTACCGCGTATATTTTGTATTTGTTTTTCAGACGCGTTAAGAATATCCTCCCCCGCAAGCGTAAGGAGATCGCCACTCACATGCGTATATTCAGGCGGATTGAGCGCCAAAACAGATTGCGCCGTAACACTTTTGCCGCATCCGCTTTCGCCTACCAACGCCACGATTTCCCCACTACGCACCGACAGCGACACACCACGCACCGCATACACCTGTCCGGCGTACGCATCAAAGGTCACGTTCAGGTTTTTTATGTTTAATACGTCGCCCATAGATCACAGTTCTCCTAAGTTTGGGATCCAACGCGTCCTGCAATCTGTCTCCCAGTATATTAAACGCCAAAATCAAAAGACAGATGAACAACGCCGGTACAATAAGCTGGAGCGGATATGTCTGAAACTTGGCCAATCCCTCATTCACCATTGTACCCAAAGACGGATACGGCGGCGGAACGCCCATGCCCAGCATGGACAAAAACGCTTCGGTGAATATTACATTTGGTATATCCAACGTTATATTGACAACAATGATACCCATCATGTTCGGCATCAGATGCCGGGAAATGATCCGCCCGGTATTCGCGCCCATGGCTCGCGCCGCCAGCACAAATTCCCGTTCCCGAAGCGACAGCACCTGCCCTCTCACAAGTCTTGCCGTGCTCGTCCACCCAACGATCGAATACGCAAGGATCATTGTTCCCACCCCTTGCGGCAATACCGCCATCAGGAGCAATACCACGATAAGGTAAGGGATTCCGCTGATCACCTCCACAGTACGCATCATGACATTATCTACGCCGCCACCGATATAGCCGGATATCCCGCCATATAAAGCTCCCACAACGCAGTCAATCACCGCTACCACAGCCGCTATCAACAAAGACACGCGTGCGCCATACCATATTCTTACGAAGGTATCCCGTCCCAAATAATCCGTGCCAAACACGTGCGGAAAGCCCGTCACCGGATCGGGACTCATAAACGGCTTGTTTGCAAACGCCACATTTTGGGTCGCATAATCAAACGGCCAGAAAAAAGGAATGATGATGGCGCCCAGCACAATTGCCACCAATATCCAGAAAAACACCATGGCAGAACGGCTGCTTTTAAATTTCAGGAAAACTTCCTGCCAAAAGCCCATTGCCGGACGCGCCAATGGTTTGTCTAATTGGTCTTGGTTACGCTCGGGCTCAAAAAGCTCCGACGATACTTTGCCGTCTTTCACCGCGCTACCTCCCCAACCGTATACGCGGATCCACCGCGCTGTTTATGATATCGACCGCCAAATTGCACAGCACAAGAAACACGCCGAAGAAAAGCGTTGTGCCGATGATCACCGGATAATCATTTGACCGTATGGAATCCACAAAATATTTTCCCAAGCCCGGGATGGAAAAGACATTTTCTATTGCAAAAGTACCTGTAAACAGCGTTGCCACAAGCGGTCCCAGTACGGTTATCACAGGCATAACAGCATTTCTCACACCGTGATGGAGCACAATTTGCGCGCGGCTGAGACCCTTCACGCGCGCAGTGCGTATATAATCTTGATTCATAACGTCTATCAGGCTGGAACGCATCAGACGGCTGATGATCGCTACTACGCTGAACGCAAGCGCGAACGCCGGCAATATCTTACTGTTTTCGCCGTTCCAGCCAATTACAGCAAAAACATGCACGCCGGTCGCCTGATAGAGTGCCGTTCCAAGAAAATATTGCAAAAGCGCCCCTAAAATAAAAGATGGAATGGACACACCGATAAGCGCCAATATCATGGACCCCGTATCCCACGCGGTTCCTTGCTTGACAGCTGCCAAAATGCCCAATCCAAACCCGATAAGGAGTGCAAAAATAAGCGCACGTATCCCAAGCTCCAACGACACGGGAAACGCTTGGTCAATAATATCTGTGACGGCGCGTCCCGAAACGATGGAATTACCCAGATCTCCCTGCGCTACATTCGAAAGGTAGATGCCATATTGCTCCATGATCGGTTTATCCAGACCATACTTTTCCGTAACCGCGGCATATACCTCCGGGCGTAGATTCTTTTTCCCAACAAACGGATCGCCCGGCAGCAAATGCATCAACACAAACGTAATCGTAACCAATATAAAAACGGTAAGGGCGGCGTAAAGAACACGTCGCCCTATATACTTCAGCTTATCCGACACCCGCACGCCCCCTTTTTTCCGCTATCCTAAGATATCTTCGCTCCGTTGGTCAGATTGAACATCTGGAACGGCGAACGGACCACGCCCGTGAGCTTATCAGACAGAGCATATGTTGTGCAGGTGAAATACATCGGTCCTATGACCGCATTGTCGATCAGCATCTTTTCCGCCTGTATCATAAGCTCCTGTTTTTGCGCGGGATCACTCGAAAGTGTTGCGTCACTGACCAGTTTATCAAATTGCGGATCAGAGTATTTTGAAAAGTTATTGGCATTGCCTGTCGTCATGATTTGCAAGAATGCAAGCGCGTCATTCACATCCGCGCCAAACGCCTCCACACCGATTTCGAAATCTCCCACTGCTTTTGCTTCGTAGAGAGCCTTGAGCGGCAACACAATGATTTCTACATCCAAACCAAGTTTTTCTTTCCACTGCTGCTG
Source organism: uncultured Christensenella sp. (assembly GCA_964494645.1). Lineage (GTDB taxonomy): Bacteria > Bacillota > Clostridia > Christensenellales > Christensenellaceae > Christensenella. The sequence goes on from CAZBSH010000027.1 coordinate 17,591, forward strand.
CAAATACGCCGCCTGATCCTGACTGTATGTCGTATCGTATACCGATAACGCCAGCTTCAGATCTGCCGCCGTCATATTGAGTTCGCTGAGCGCTTTGTCAAAATACTCCTTTGCGGCGTCCGGGTCGTATGCAAAAAGACTGCCACGCGCTTCAGAATAAGGCTTGCCATCCACGCCGCCGATCACTCCGGGCACAAGCCCGTCCGCTGCCTGGGACCCGTCGGCAATCACATTATCGAGCAAGCTTTGCACATCTACTGCATAGCTAAGCGCTTTACGAAGATTGGCATTGGACAAATATTCGTTTTGCATATTAAAGCTCAGGAAATAAGAGCCTCCATCCAGATATTGGTGGATCGCGCTTTCGGACTGACTCTTGATCTGTTCGATCTGCTCGCTGTAAAGGTTCGTCATGTCGAGCTCGCCTGCCGTAAACACATTGACTCGGGCATTGGCGTCACCGATCATTACCAGCTTAACCTTAGGTATATTTATATTCCCCGCGTTATAATGATCTTCCGACTTCTCAAGCGTGAGGTGATCGTCATGCACCCATTCCGCGATACGGTATGGTCCGTTTGTAATGAGTTTGTCCGCATCCATCGCGTATTGATCCGCACCGATCTCTTCAAACGCCTTTTGGTTCATCGGCAAATAGGCAGGCAACACGGCATAAAGCAACCCGTCCGTCATCGGGCGGTTCCATTCGATCTCAAGCGTATAGTCGTCAATGACCTTGATCCCGACCTGCGACGCGTCAGCCTTACCGTCGTAATAATCCAGCGCCCCTTTAATATTTTCATAGATGAAATATGCACTCACCGCGCCATTCTCCGGCTTCATCTGCCACATCATCGCATAATAAAAGTCGTTCGCCGTGACCGGGTCGCCGTTTGACCACTTGGCATCTTCACGCAACTTAAAGGTATAAACGGTCTTGTCCTCACTCATCTCCCAACTTTCAGCCACATCCGCCACCGGATTGTCGTTCTCATCCAACCGCACAAGTCCGGACATCACATGCTGTAAAACGCCCATGGATATTTGGTCATTCACCGACATCGAGTTAAGGCTCATCGGCTCTGCGGTAATATCAAGAACAACCGTATCGCTTTCGGGCGTGCCCGGAAAAGCGCCTGCAGGCACCTTTGAATCTGCCGCTGCTTGTTGTCCTTGCTGTGTCTGATCGTTTTGTTGCTTATTGGGCGCGCATGCCGTAATGCTAATTGCCATGACTGCCGCCAGTAGGATTGCTGCTATTTTTTTTCGTAACATAATATACCTGCCTTTTCGCAAAATGTTTTCTATGACTATTCTTTCAGGAAACACATTGTCTTCCCCATGCCATTATAGCGAACAACAACATAAAATGGCTTTCTTGCTTAAAAGTTAGCATACTTTACTGTTTTTTGCAATGCAAATACTATTCTTCCCAAGTATTTTAACGTTTTTCTTTTTTTATCCTGCCGAGAACGGATGCTTACAGCTTTTGCAGCTTTGCAAATTGCTTGTCAATATCTCGAATCCCTGTGATCGTATCGAACTCGATTTCATAGCTTTTTTGCGTTTCGCGCATGACGGTTCCGTTTCCAAAAACGGGATGCGTTACCCTGTCGCCAATATGCAATTGTATCGCCGGCGCATTAAGCCGCTTCTCCGTACTTCCGATATAAGCCTTTGCCCGGGCAAGAAATTGTTCGCTCGGGATCCCTTCTACCTCTAATTTATCAAGGTCAACATTAAAGATAAATCGCGATGGGTAACGGTAGCTGCTATCGTTGTTGCGTCCTTCGGCATCCACAATAAAAAGGCTGTCTTTCGCACGGGTAAACGCTACATAACAAAGTCTGCGTTCCTCTTCCATCTCTTGTTTGCTGCGCACCCTGCTCGACGGGAATATCCCTTCATTGAGGCTCACCACAAAGACATAAGGGTATTCCAGCCCTTTTGCGGTATGTACTGTCATTAGCTTGACGCTTTCACGTTTTTCTATTACATCCAGATTTGTGAACAGGGATATTTTGTTTAAATATTCGCCTAGCGACACCTTCTCGCCTGCGGAAGATTCGTATTGCTGAATTGCATTTTTCAATTCACTCACATTGTCGATACGGTTTTGATCCGCATTTTTCATTAGCATTTCTTCGTATCCTGACTCTCGAAGGATACCGTCCGCAAAATCCGAAACACTCAGGCTGTCCACAAGTCCTGCGTATCGCTCGATCACTTCCACATAGCGCCGAGCCTTTGTACTCCTGATTTTTTCATGCGCAAGATTTTCCTTGAGCGCGTCATAAAGCTTGACATTATTATTTTCCGCGTATTCATTCAGAAAGTTGAGGCGTGTGCGACCGATTTCGCGGCGCGGCGTATTGATCGTGCGCAAAAAAGAAATATCGTCAAACGCAAGCGACATGCGCAAATAACAGAGAACGTCTTTGATTTCTTTACGGTTATAAAATTCCACTCCGTTAAAAAGAGAATAGGGAATATCTTCCTTGACGAATGCTTCTTCTATGCTGCGGGAAACATAATGCGCGCGGTAAAGCACCGCAATATGATACGGCTTGATGCCGCTTTCCATCAAAAAGCGTATTGTGCGCGCAACATAAGCCGCTTCCTCTGCTGTAGAATTCGTATGCCTGTAATATACTTTCGCTCCGTCCGCACGCGCAGCAAGTAATTTATTGTTGAGGCGCATCGTATTTTTGGAGATCAGATCATTGCTTACCTCCAATATCTGTGGCGTGGAACGATAGTTTGTGCTGAGGTATATTGTTTTTGCCTGCGGAAATTCCTGATCAAAATCTAAAATGATGCGTACATCCGCACCGCGCCAAGAATAAATCGTCTGATCCGGGTCGCCTACCACGAAAAGGTTTTGATATCCTTTGGAAAGCATATATACAAGGCTTGCCTGTTTCCCATCCACATCCTGAAATTCGTCCACTTGAATGTATTGCAATCGCTGTTGCCATTTTTGCAAGACATCCTCATAGTGCGTGAACAAATATAATGTATAGTTGATGATATCGTCAAAATCCAACATAAAATTACGGCGCTGCTTTTGAACGTATTTCCCCAGAATACGATCTTTCATATCCTGCGTGAAGCCGGAAAAATATTCGATCGCCTTCTTTTCGTCCGGCTCTGTTACCTGTCCAACATATCCGTAAGGCGCTTTGAACACGTCGATCACCTTCAGCATATCGCGGAAGGTATAATCGCGCAAATTAAGACCCAGCTCATGGTAAATCTCTTCCAGCAGACTTTTTTGATCCGACTCGTCCATGATCGAAAAGGATTGCGGATAATTCAAACGATGGATATCTTCTTTTAACACTTGCAGACAAAACCCATGAAACGTGCTGATAAAACCCGTATCCACATCCCCGAGCATTTTTCGGATACGACTTTTCATCTCTCCCGCGGCTTTATTGGTAAAGGTGACAGACATGATTTTGCCGGGTGACACGCCCAGCTCTTCCACCAGATAAACATAACGCGAAGTAAGCGTACGTGTCTTGCCGCTTCCGGCACCCGCGATAACACGTATATACCCTTCGGTCGCCTGTACGGCCTCCCGTTGTTTTTCATTCAATTGCCCAAGTATTTCTGCCAAATCAATCTCCGGATCGTTTTTCTTTTATTATATCATCTGTGCATACCAAATTGTGTTAAGAAAATTGTCTTTTATCCGGCTTTCGCAACTCCATTTATAATCGGAATTTCTTCAGTTTATCAACCCAAGAAAAAAACAGCATAGTATTCTCTGCTGTTTTCCTATGATTCCTATCCAAAAAATTCATAACGACTTACCTATGGTTGACAGTATCTTTTAACGCCTTCCCCGCATGAAAGGTCGGGACGACGGTTTCGGGGATATTGATCTTTTCCTTTGTCCGCGGATCAACACCTATCCTCGGCTCACAGATCCTCGTGGTAAACATCCCAAAGCCAACCAGCCGGACAATCTCCTGTTGTTCCAATGCTTCGGCAATATTTTCAAGCATTTTTTCTATGACCGTTCTTGTTTCCTCTTTTCCGACTCCTGTTTGCTTTGCCGTTTTTTCGATCAACTGTTTTTTATTCATACCTTCTCACCTCATTTACAAAACAAACGACGGATCTTATCCGTACTTTTATTTCTATTATAGAAGTGGATGCGCAACAAAAGTGCGACAAAAAGCACCCTTTTTATCTTGTTTTTGGCTTATTTCTCAAAAATTATTCTGATATCGAATTCCGTCCCGCTAGAAACATCCTTCTATTTGGTCAAAAACGCTTAGCGTCTGCTTGGATGCAGGGACCCTTTTCTTTCTGTTCATTTGTTTATCCGAAAATTGAACGATATTGAGATCCATTTTTAAAATTTTTTGGGATGTACCAGCGAAAAACCCTCATATCATACATTGCAGTCCCCACATACGGCTATCCCGCGCTGCTTTTCTGTTATATAATGGCAATAATCAGAAATTGTGCGGAAGGAAAAACAAATTTTGAATATGGCTATTGTCAATATTATTTTGGAATTATTCAGTATCATGATTTCCGTGATATTACTTATCTGCCTTCTGCTGAGCGTTGATCGAAAGACCCGGCTCAACAGGCTTTTTGTGTGCATGATTTCCCTCAATATCCTGATTTTACTGAGCGACGCAGCCACATGGTATTTTACCGGGTTCTTAGGCCCTTATAATCAAATGATCATTCTTGCCGGAAATTTTTGCGTGTATGCGCTTGCATACATTATACTTGCCGTATTCACCGATTACCTTGTTACTTATATTTCTGAGCATGCCAAGATTTCTAGGAAAATCGTGTATATTGTGGATATCATCTGCATTGTTGCCATCTCTCTTGTAATCATTTCCCAGTTCAACGATCTATACTATTCTCTTGATGATAACGGTCAATATTATAGAAGTGACAGTTACTGGCTTTCACAGGTATGGGGTATTGCTATGATCTTGATCGGTATGGGGGTCACCATCCGGTATCGTAAAAGTCTGGGTCGGGCGGATACAGTCGTGTTACTCTCTTACGGCGTGTTGCCTGTCATCGCTATGCTTATCCAAATCAATTTTTACGGTCTGTCGCTCTTATATGCGGAAGCCACTCTTTCTTTGCTGATCATCTATGTCAGTATTCAGGTACAGTTGGGAAAAAAATTCAAAGAACAGGAGTTGGAGCTTATGGATTCTAAGATATCCATCATGCTCTCGCAGATACAACCACACTTTCTTTATAATACGCTTACCGCGATCCGGCAGCTATGCGATGTAGATGTTGCGCAGGCCAAGGACGCAATTTATGAGTTTTCACGTTTTCTGCGCGCTAATATGGATTCCTTGACAAGTCCTCGTCCTATCCCTTTTAAGGAAGAACTATCCCATGTGAAAAATTATCTCGCTCTGGAAAAACGCCGGTTTGGAGATCGGCTGAATGTACTATATGAAATTCATTTTTCAGACTTTTTAGTGCCCGCATTAACGCTGCAGCCTATTGTAGAAAATGCCGTCCGCCACGGCGTCACAAAGCGCGAGCAGGGCGGCACGATTGTATTGCAAACCAAAAAAAAGGACAATGCCTTTATCATTACTGTTTCAGATGACGGGATCGGTTTTGACAGCAAGCGCGCCATAACCGACGGTCATGCGCATATCGGCATTAAAAATGTCGGTACCCGCCTTTACCGGCAATGCGGCGGTGTAATCGACATCGCAAGCACCCCCGGCAAAGGAACTACCGTCACGATTACCATCCCGTACTGATTCATGTCTTATGCAATTCCAAGGGGTTTTTGAGCGTTTTTGGCATGAAGTGATAAAACAAAGCAACGATCCCCGCTGTAGCAAACGCATCAAATACCTTGACCAGAAAGGTAGCAAAAAAGCAAGCCGCGACGCCCGGCCAATTCCACGCGAGTGCGCTATTATAAAAGCGCAGTTCCCATACATTATCGTTTGGTACGCCTCCGCTGCGCAATATCGTAAGAAGGGATGCGATGACCGTTGTCGCGACGATCACATATCCGATCGTGCTTAACACACGTCGGCGCATCGTTTTATTGTCCCGACGCATATTGATGCCCACGATGAGCGCCACCGCCGCGCTGGCTGCATAATAAAGGATAGAGCTTGCATCCAGCGATGTGACCGCAATAAAGAAATCGTTCATCAATCCCACCAAAAGACCTGCCGCCGGCTCTAACGCCAGCGCCGCCAAGGCGGTTCCCGGAAGATCGAGCCACAGCGGCAGCTCAAACGTCTGCGCAAGCAAATACAGTACCTCGTTTAAGGCTACGCAGATCACCATTACAATAACGTAACGCCATTTTATATCAAGATTACTGAAATCAAAGCGTTTCATGCGTCCTCCTCCTTTTCTTCGTCTCCTAAAATACGTTCGAGGGAGGAGGTGTTGTCTGCTTCGTTCGGATCTTTTCCTTCCGCTTCAAGCTCCTTTGCCCTGCGCGCTTTATCTAAATTGATCTCTTCTACAAAGCTGGCAGTTATGATACCTGCCGGAAGCGCAATGACGGCAATGCCAAACAGCGATGAAACCATGCTGATAAATTTACCAAGTTCGGTCACCGGATAAATATCCCCATAGCCGACGGTTGTGAGCGCCGTTGTTGCCCAATAGAGCGCGTCAAAAAAGGAATTGAACGTCTGCGGCTCGTTGGAGAACATAAGCAGAGCGGATACAAAGATATAAAACACTGCGATTAACACGACCGACCACAGTGTTTTGCCCTCTTTTTTGAAGGCATTGGCGATATAAGAAAAGCTTTTGGAATAGCGAAACAGTTTGAAGATACGCAATAGGCGCAAAATACGGAAACCCTGCCCGAGGACGCCAAGCGAGGGTAGCAGCGATACAAGGTCCACAATTGCCATTGGCGTAAACGGATAAAGAACAAACGCTCCCGGCGCCTTGCGTTTGCTGGCATAATCATACGTCATCCAACGGAAGATATAGTCAAAAAACAGAATATATACCGTAATGACATCAATCGTCTCAAGGATCTTATTTGACTCCTTGAACATCAGCGGACTCAGGCTCAAAAGCGCCGCCGCCATGATAAAAACATCATATACCCTGCTGGCACGCTGCCCGTGTCCCGCTTTTTTTATAAGATTGTATATCTGTTCACGCAACATATCCGTTCTCCTAGAAAAGGTATGCGCATATTGGCAGCAAAGCGTTTCCTAATAATACAAAAATCAAAATTGTATAGAAGAGCACCCGCCCATAATGCTTGGAGAAGTCACGATCCTCATATTTTTTGCGTATCCGGTTGATATTGATGATGGCGACCGCACACATGAGGATCATCATCACACCCCAAATATTGACGTATTCCAGCAAGCCCGCCTGCAGCGCGTCCGGCAACAGATTTGCGCCCACCATGATATTTGCCACTGTACCAAAGAGCGCGGCAGGAATCATGGAAAGAGGATCAACATGATGATAGGTACAGATAAACAACGTGATCAACACCCATGTGATCGTTCCTACAAGCGCGATAAAACATTTGATATACAATCCCGGTCCATCACGGTTTATTTGCAGTGCCGTAACATGCTCGGACTGAATAAACCCTCCCCCCTCGGGAATTTCCGGATCGCCGTGCGCATTTGCATAACGAACGGCATAGCTGCCTGTCGCGTATTTATCCACATCAAAACCGGCGATACTTAAGTTGGTATTCATACCGCTCTGGTCGTCCGGCACTAAAAGAACATCATCCACCATGTAGGAGGAAGCAAGATAGATTCGCAGCTGATGGGACTCCAACGGGAAGCGAATCGTCCAGTAATTTTTGGTGATCGTGACATCACAGCGAACAAGCTGATAGTTTACTCCGCCTTCGTGGTAGTCTTTGATGACCTCCATCTTGTTCATGTAACCCTTGTACACGGTAAAGTTTTTGGCCATATCAAGCTCTTCATCACCCTCCCAACGGAACCACGCTAAAAATTCAACACGGAAATTGCACGTCTTTAGGTTGATTTCCTTCAAGTTTTCGATATACGTACCTGTGGATACTTTTGTTGCATTGGCACTGAATTTTTGCACATCCGCTTCAATATCCGCCGGTGTGGTAAGCGAAGAAACCCAGTAATTGTCTTCCGCTCTTTTATCGTTATACACCGAACTGCACGCAATCCCCAAATACGTCGCGGCAATCGCTACGATCACAAAAAAGCTGAAGAACAGCTTTTTGACCTGCCATTTTTCCATATCTTTCAGTTTCATGTTACCCCCATACCGCAGCATAAAAATAACCGTTCTGTATGCAGCGGTTACTTTTTATGGCTATCAAATATAATATATCTTCTCAACATAGTATACATTGGTTCTATATTTTAATATTCTATGCACTGAACAGCCAAAAGTCAATAATATTTCGGTCAATGCGACAGAATTATGCGTTCATTTGCAAAATGGTTGGCTTTTGTTTATAATGACTACTGTTATGTACATTGAAACAGCACAAATCAACGGGGTTGCAATTGCCATTGTAATAGATGTGGATATTTCGATCGCTAAATAGAAAGGATTTTTATGGCTGTCGTATCGATCATTGTAAGCATACTCGGGCTGATCGCAAGCTTTATCCTTGGCTTCCCCCTGAGCATGATCTTTGGACCATATGTGGGACTGGGTATTGGCGGAGTCGGGCTTGTCCTTGCGATCCTTTCGCGCAAAAAGCAAAAATCCAAGGTAATCAATGCTGCGCTCATCATAAGCATTATCGTTCTTGCGATTTGCGTTATTCGTATTGTCTCCTTGTTTTCGCTTGCCGGAAATATTGCCGGGCTGTTTATTGGCGCGTTTCGGTAATTGGACGCAATAAAAAATCCCCGCTCTTCGCGGGGAAGTTCTATCGCTTTCATCAGCGGTCATATCCGTATTTGAAAACTTTGTTGTCTTTTACCATCACAGCTTTTTGGATATTCTTGCTGGCAACCAGCCAATTAAACTCCTTGTCTGTGATGATCTTCGAGATTTTTTTCTCTTTCATGTTCATCACACTCCTTTAATTTTATATCTAAATAATTATAAACCATTTTTTACCATTTTAAACAGATTCCTGTTGTAAGGAACGTTATATTGTTTATAATAAAAAATGAAACGGAGGAGCCTTATGATGATTACTGCTGAGGAATTGAATCAAAAAATGACCGGTCATACAGATTTTTTGCTTGTTGATGTCCGCACGCCCGACGAGTATTCGCAAGGTCATATCCCCGGCGCGATACTGTTGCCTGTCGATACAATAAGCGACGCAGGTACCGCCCTTCTGCCTGACAAGACGGCAGAAATCGTGCTTTATTGCCACAGCGGCATGCGCAGTAAAAAAGCGCTGAAAAAGCTTGCCGCTATGGGTTATTCAAACCTGACCGATCTAAAGGACGGCATCATGGGCTGGTCGTACGATCTGCATGTTTAAAGGCGCGCCGCGTTCAGCACCTTGTTTCCGATGTATTCTATCTCTTTCTTCGAATAACGCTGATCACAAGGAATGGCAAGCATGTGCGCCGCAATATTTTCGCTGAAAGCACATATTCCTCGCGCTTTTTCTTGTAACGGCCAGATGACCGGACAATATATATTACTTTGCGCAAGGTATGCTTGCGCTTTTTTTTGATTTTTGACCATCACCGGAAAGAACAAAGGACCTTCTTTGATTTCTGAAAGCAACGAATACTCGCGCAGCATCTGTAATAATAACACCGCGTTTTCCCTGCGCCGCGCCTCCACTTTGCAAAAATCCATTCTCTTTAATATCCGCGCGGACTCTTTGCTCATTTCTATAACTCTATTGTCATTTTCAAGCAACTGTTCTGCCTGCGCAAATAAGCGCAGACACGCTTCCTTGATGTGTGGTCCGCCGCTTTTAAGATACGCACTTTTTTGCTCCATCGCGCGTTTTTTAATATCCCGATAGGTACTGTCGTATACGTCATAATCCGGCCGGAGAGGCTTGCCGGGCAACAACAACCCGCCGTCCGGAAGAGAAAGCCATTTCCGCACACTGAAAAGCATATAATCTGCGCATACATCTGCTCGTATCGCCTGCATTAAGCTGTGTGTCTGATCGTCGATCGTAACGATATTTCGCTGTTGCCCTTCCCTGTTTCCACGCTTTGGCGCGATCCCGAAATAGTTTGCGTAAAGTAGGATATCCCCGTCCGCGAGATATTCGTCCAAAAAAGATTCCTCAGCAAAAAATGCTTCGTTCATCGGATAATAGATAACTTGAAACCCGCTCTGCAAAAACGGTTCTGTCATGGAACGACAACTCAACACCGGAGCAAACATTCGCTTGCACGCAGAGGAATAGCGCTTTGCAAGCATGCGCAGCGCGTCTCTGCCCGAACGAAACAAACAGGCTTTGTCCCAAAAATGGTTTTCGCCTGTCTGTCTCATAAACTCCTCATTGGCTTGTGTATCGATATCGCTTCCAAATTCAATATGCAAAGCAATTCCCTCGTATCAGTCGTCTTTTGACCCGTCTGCCTCATCAATAATAAATACCGGACGTTTGCGCGCCGCGTCAAATGTGCGCCATAAATATTCTCCCAGAATGCCCATCGAAAGCATCACAATCCCAAGAACCAGCACAAGCAGGAACGCAAGCACGATATATGGTTCTATTACGTTTCCAAACAGAGCAAACAACAGAAGCACGATCCCCCAGACAACCGCCGCAGCAAAGCTTACGACGCCCACGGCAAGAATACAGCGGATGGGGATATAAGAAAACCCGAGCAATGAATCCATTGTCATCTTGATTTTTTTGGAAAACGTCCAGCCCGATGTTCCGACTTCACGCTTTTTGCGCATATAATAAACATTGGCAGACGAAAACCCGCTCCACAAAATTAGTTCTGTGATGGGCGCATTGTTTTCGTTCATGTTAACAATCAAATCTATGATCTGGCGGTCGATCAAAAACGAATCCAACCCGCCTTTTGGCATATTCTTGAGCGCATATTTGCGTATTGTGTTCGTATAAAGAGAGGAAAGCGCTTTCTGCGCAGCCGATTCCTCCCTGCCTTCACGTACTGCAAGAACGACTTTATTGCCCTGCTCATATTTTTCAAGCATTTCTAAAATCATTTCCGACGGCTCTTGCAGGTCCGCCGCCTTTCTGAGCGCGCAATCTCCGCTGCACACGGAAAGACCGGCGAGCAACGCCGCGTGCTCGCCAAAATTACGCGAAAGCCTGACCGTCCTGATCTTTGCATCCTGCTGCTTGAGCTCCTGCATCACGCGGTACGAACCATCCTTCGAACCGTCGTCCACAAATATGATCTCATAATCGCACGGCAGCTTTTCAAGCGCCTTTTCTTTCAAATCCTGATAAAGCGGATATAAATTCTGTTCATTGAAATAAACCGGTATAATGATCGATACCTTTTTCATAAAACCTCTTTTCCGGAACACTTCCCTGATTTTTTTATTGTAGCACACGGAAAATTTATTGAAAAGGCATGCATGTAAACATTAAATGAACTTTTCTCATGTTATAATAAAAAAAACTACAAAAGGACATGCTTATGAAGATTTTAAAGCCGGAGCTGACCGAACCCTTACAGGAAGTGGAACTATCGGAAGCCTTTATTGACAACGCGCGCGCGCAGGAATACGACATTGAAAACAACGATATCAGGGACGTTTCCTTCGACGGGATTGATCTTTCGCGCCTCACCTTCCGCAGCACTGTTTTTGAAAATTGCAAATTTATCAATTGTGATTTCACCAAAACAGAATTCATCGACGCGCGTTTTTCCCTATGCGATTTTTCAAACAGCAATATGGAAAATGTCTATTTCAATCGTTGTGAAATGCATTCTTCAAAGGGAGTAGGACTTAGCTGCCATCACACGCTTTTCAAAAATGTTTCCGCCGCCGGATGCCATTTTGGCTATACCAATTTTACAACGGCAAACTTCCGGGACGTATCCTTTGCGGAATGCGAATGTTCCGAGGCGGAGTTTTCTGAGTGCACATGGAAATCGATTGCGTTTGACCGCTGTGTTTTTGTGCGCACACATTTTTTCAAAACATCCTTGAAGGGAATCGATATGACAACATGTGAATTGACGGGCATCGCCGTCACACCTGACGATCTTTTTGGCATGACCGTGACTGTCTTACAAGCCGCCGAGCTTGCAAAGCTACTGGGGCTTATTGTCGTATAGGCAAATCTATTTTTGAAGCGGTCCCATGACAGTCAGCAACCTACGGAGCGCATCCTCTAACACGCTTTTGGGGCACGCAAGATTTAAGCGTTCAAATCCCTCGCCTGCTTTGCCAAAAATATATCCCTCGTCAAAA
>CAZBSH010000028.1:0-29396 GCA_964494645.1 uncultured Christensenella sp.
AGCTTCGCTACCCTGCGGACGCTCAAATTCATCGCTGTATTTCGCCATTTCCGTCCAAAATTCCAGCCATCCGTTACGCTGCTCGCCAACGATCACTTTCTTTTTCAGCGTCGGCGAACCTTCTATCGCGTCTTCTACATGCTTCTTTAATTCGCCGTCTTTGGTGCTGATGATCATCTTAACATCAGCGGCGTTATTGCGATACACAATATCTTTTTTTGTAAGCAAATGTGTTGCCGGTATGGCGATTGCCCCCAGCTTGTGCAGCGCCATGATCGCGATCCAAAATTCATAATGACGCTTTAAAATCAGCATGACCTTATCGCCTTTTTTGATTCCTTCCGCCTTCAAAAAGTTTGCAGCCTGCGAAGAAAGCTTGCTCATATCCGCAAAAGTGAATGTACGATCTTGCCCTTCGTCGTTTGTCCACAAAAGCGCGCGCTTATCCGGCTGCTCTTTTGCCAAAACATCCAAAACGTCAAACGCAAAGTTGAAATTCTCCGGTACGATCGTTTCAAACTGCTGCGCAAATTCTTCATAACTGGAAAAACCTGTTGTACTGTATTTTTCAAATATCCTCATGCGTCTTACCTGTCCCTCACTTGGAAATGATCGCTAAAAATTTGCACGGCTGTCCGTTCTCCGCGCGCATTGCATGCGGAGTCGCGGCATCAAAGTATACGACATCGCCTTCACGGAGCAATACCTCCGAGTCCTGAATAAACAGCGTCATACTGCCTTCCACAACATAGTTAAGCTCCTGTCCTTCGTGCGCGTTCTTTTGTACAGCCTCTGTGTCTTTAGGTTCTACCGTAACCAAAAACGGCTCCATATGCCGGTCTTTGAATATATATGCCAAATGCTGGTATTTATATGCTTTGCGGCGCTCCATTTTGAGTCCTTCGCCTTTTCTTACCAGCGAATATGTTTTAAGCTTCGCATTTTCGCCCGTCAACAATTCCGTGATATCCACGCCCAGCCGATTTGCCACCGTATACAAAAAACTAAACGGAAAATCTCTGTTTCCGGATTCATATTCAAGATATTCCGCCTCCGTTTTTCCCGTCAGGGCGGCCATTTCGTCTGCTTGTACCTCTTCGATTTCCCGAAGCGCGCGCAATCGCTGCGCGATTTCTTTGATCTGATCCATTCTGACACCAACCTTCCACACAGAAAAGCCCCATGCCACAGCACAGAGCCTCAAAATCTATTTCACCTTGACTTCATCGCTTTGGAATACAACGATTACGCCCTTCTGATCCCAAATCGTATGCTCTCCCGTCAGGTTTTGGAATTTGTTTCCATATGCATTTTTAACCGCATCCGGCTGTCCGTCGGATTTTTGCGTATCAAAGGTGATAAACCCGTAAACAACTTCCGGCCATTCATCCGTCTTTTTAAAATCCCATGTCAGATTATCGCCGTTTTTGGTGATTTTTTGCTGTTCTATCATAATACCGTTTGCATTAAGAACAGAAATAATACCGTTTGTACCGTCCATCAGGTTCGTCTCACCCGAAACCGTAAGCGTATCTCCGTTAAGAACCGCCTTGCACGACCCTGTAGCTTCTGTTGTCGTTCCGTCCGCCGCCGGACGTTTGATCTCCTGTGCGCCGTTACAGCCCGTAAAAATAAGCGCTGCGGCAATTGTGACCATCAATAATAGTACAAGCTTTTTCTTCATATTTGCCCTGTTTGCCCCTTTCGCAAAAAACACCTTATAATAGTATAGTAAAAACGTCATCAGATGTAAAGTTTTTTCCTGAAAACGGGCGTTATATTTCTATGCTCAGCATCCCGCCTCGCCAACACTTTTGCGTATCCCACGCGCGTACAAAATCGAACGCGTGCCTGCTGCCCCATGTCGCAAAATCAACGCACAGCTTCTCTCCCGACGCCTCGTATCCCGTAAGATTGAACCAATGCCACTCATATTCGTCAAAGGCAGGATCCGCATGCTTAAGCATCAGATACATAACCGGCATACCCGCGTCAATTGAACGCGTCACAAACGCGCGCGCATCCTCGACGGGCTCGCATCCCGGCATCTTCTTAAGCTTGATATCCACCCCTGTCGTCGCGATGTATCTCATGAACATTTTTTCAAACTTATCAATACTTGTCAGTCCGCCAATTCCCGGATAAATATATCGATAGACCATCTCAAAAAAACGCAAAAAGTCTTCTTTTGTCACGTTGGCGGGATCATACGGATAAAGTCCACTGTATTGCGGAAATTCCTTTGCCAGATAGATACACGCCTCACATGCGCATACCGCAGAACACCCGCCAAGCTTCATCATTGGGTGTGTATGCCAGTTTTGATCCCCGCCATAATATTTTCCGTCTATCCTCAAAAAGTCGATTTCTCTTTTCATATAGCCATTATACCACATTCCTTTTGGTTGACAAACCGTAATATATATATCAAAATAGAAATGTTCTGGAAATTTTTTGCACATTATTTTAGGAGACTACACAATGAATAACGATTTAAAAATAGCGAATTCCGTAAAAGCCGAACCCATCGACCGCATCGCGGAAAATTTGGGGATCGGTGAAGAATATTTGATCCATTATGGTAAGAGTATTGCCAAGGTTTCTTTGGATGCGCTTGATCCTGTCAATACCGCTTCGTCCGGCAAGCTTGTGCTGGTAACGGCGATCAGCCCTACCCCCGCCGGCGAAGGGAAGACAACCGTTTCCATCGGTCTTGCGGACGGATTTTCAAGACTTGGAAAAAAAGCATGCCTTGCGCTTCGTGAGCCTTCCCTCGGACCAATATTCGGAATCAAGGGCGGCGCGACAGGCGGCGGGTATGCACAGGCTATCCCCATGGAGGACATCAACCTCCATTTTACCGGCGATATCTCTGCTGTGACAACCGCCAACAATCTGCTATGCGCCATGATCGACAACCACATCTATCATGGAAACGAGCTTCGACTGGATGTAAAAAACATCGTATTCAAACGTTGTATGGATATGAATGACCGCGCTCTGCGCAATATCGTATGCGGACTTGGACAACGTACGGACGGCGTACCGCGCGAAGATGGTTTTAATATTACCGCCGCCTCAGAAATCATGGCGATTCTTTGTATGGCGACCGACTTGGTCGATCTGAAAAATCGTCTAAATCATATTACCATCGGTTATACAATAGACGGCGAAGCTGTTTTTGCCAAAGATCTCAATGCCGGCGGCGCGATGACTGTCGTATTGAAGGAGGCACTCAAACCAAATCTGGTACAGACTCTGGAACATACCCCTGTATTCATGCACGGCGGTCCTTTTGCCAACATCGCGCATGGATGCAATAGTATCCTCGCCACCAAAATGGCGCTCGCCTTTTCTGACTTCACGGTCACCGAAGCGGGATTCGGCGCGGATCTTGGCGCGGAAAAGTTTCTTGATATCAAGTGCCGTAACGCGAACATCTGGCCGGACGCAGTCGTACTTGTCGTTACGGCGCGCGCCATGAAATATCACGGAGGCATCAAAAAAGATAATGTCTCTGAAGAGAATACGGAAGCTTTAAAACAGGGGCTGGTAAACCTTGATCGTCATGCGCGAAATTTGAAGGATGTATACAAATTACCCGTAGTGGTCGCGATCAACCGCTTCACGTCTGACACAGACGCGGAGATCGAGATCATCAAAGAGCATGCCCAAAGGCTTGGTCTTTTGGCATCAGTATGCGACGTATGGGCAAAGGGCGGCGAAGGTGCTCTCGAGCTTGCGCAAATGGTCGAGGAAGCGATGCCGCTGCATTCCTCTCCTTGCCACCCCTACGATTATGCCCAGCCTCTCGAAGAAAAGATATGCGGGATCGCCACGAAGATCTATGGCGCCGATGGGGTTGATTTTACCCGCAAGGCTTCCCAAAGACTGAGAATGTTTGAAGAGCAGGGATATGGCAATTTGCCTGTCTGCATCGCAAAAACACAATATTCCTTTTCCGATGACGCCACAAACCTCGGCGCGCCGGAAAATTTCCGACTTGAGGTGCGCGACGTGCGACTCAATTCAGGCGCAGGCTTTATCGTGGCAATGTGCGGAAATATTATGCGCATGCCCGGTCTCCCCAAAAAACCTGCCGCAATGAATATTGATATTGACGAAAACGGCGAAACAGTCGGCTTGTTCTAACCGTCAAAAAGGCGCATACCCCAGGTATGCGCCTTTTTATATTACCGTCTATTTTTGTTCTGTGATCCGCTTATACATCAACGTTTCAATCACAGCTATCATGCCGCAGCGCGACGTGATATCAAGATCATCATAGGAAACGTCGTCCGCAAAGATATAAAAATTTAAATCGCTCATATTCTGGATGATATTGTTGTCCGCGCGCGTGATGGAAATGATTGTCGGTGTTGCTACCGTGACGATTTGCTCAATATAACGCGCCAGAATTTTGTTGTTGCCCGAGTAAGAAAGCACCAGCAATACGTCTTCCCTCTTGATTCTCTTGATGATGGATGCGATCTCATAATCCTCCACCGGCGTTTCTACGTCATAACCAAGCACCATCAATATGCGGCGAATATAGCGCGCAACGTCTTCGCTTAACCCACACCCCAGAATATACACCTTAGGGTACCGATCCATGATCCTGTTGAATTTTTCGATTTTGTCGTTACTGATCACCTTTACCGCTTCGATCACATTTTTCAGGTATTCTTCCTGATAGTTTTCCTTATGCATTACATTGGGAATGGTGATTTCACGCGATGACATTTCCGTTAGCTGTATCATCGCCGTAAATTCCGCATACCCTGAAAATCCAAGCTTTTTTACAAACCGGAACAATGTTGTAGTCGAAACAAAACAAGCGGTCGCAAGCTCCCGGATACTCATTTTCTTGACCTTATGCATGTTTTTCACAACATAATTGAATATTTGACGCTCCGTATTGGAAAGACTATCAAGGCGCGCGCTCGTAAACTGATAAAAGTCCTCTGTCATCGCTTCAGCACTCCCTTCCGTATTTTTTCTTAAGCTTTTAAGCAAACTGGCTGTTATAAAGACCCGTATAAAAACCATTCTGTGCCATCAGCTCGTCATGATTTCCCTGCTCGATGATATCTCCATCCTTCATGACAAGAATGATATCCGCGTCCTTGATCGTCGAAAGCCTATGCGCGATCATAAAGCTGGTACGACCTTGTGTCAGCTTGTCCATCGCATCTTGTATTAGTTTTTCGGTACGGGTATCCACTGAGCTGGTTGCCTCGTCCAAAATCAATACCTGCGGACGCGCGCAGAACGCACGCGCGATCGTCAGCAACTGCTTTTGTCCTTGCGAGATATTGCTTCCCTCTTCATTGATGATCATATCATAACCGCCCGGCAGTGTGTGGATAAACGAATCCACATTCGCCATGCGGCATGCTTCATATACCTCTTCATCCGTCGCTTCCGGTCTTCCGTAGCGGATGTTGTCACGGATCGTTCCTGAATACAACCACGTCTCCTGCAAAACCATGCCAAATTGCTGACGCAAATTCTTACGCGAAATATCGCGTATATCTACGCCATCTACCTGTATGCTGCCACTGTTGAGCTCATAAAAACGCATCAGCAAATTCACCAGCGTTGTTTTTCCCGCGCCTGTCGGTCCAACGATCGCGACCTTGTTTCCGGGCGCAACATGCACATTCATATCAGAAATAAGTATCCTGTCCGGCGTATAACCAAAACGGACATGATCGAAAGTGATCTCTCCTTTGATATTCTCGAGCACTTTCAACTCTTTGTTCTCAGGTTCCTGTTCCTGCTCGTCCAGAAGCTCAAACACACGCTCTGCTGCCGCAACCGTTGATTGCAGTAAGTTAACAATATTCGAGGTTTGCACGATGGGTTGCGTAAATTGTTGCATGTATTGAATGAACGCCTGGATCGCGCCTACCGTAAGCGTACCGTTGGAGGTCATAATACCGCCCAGAACGCATATACCCACATAACCGACATTACCCACCAGATTTGTGATCGGCATCAATATACTGGATGCAAACTGTGAACGGCGCGCATCCTCATAAAGCGCATCATTCATTTTATCAAATTCTTCTTCCGTACGCTTCTCCGTGTTATATAGCTTGATGATATTGTGGCCGGAGTACATCTCCTCCACGTAGCTGTTAACGCCGCCTAGCTTGTTTTGCTGTCCGATATAATATTTCTGCGACTTTCTGACAACTAGTGAAGATAAAAACAATGCCGCAGGCAATACAAGAAGCGCAATCAAGGTCATCTGCCAGCTGATGGAAAACATCATTACTATAATCCCTATGATCGTAAATATCGCCGTAATAAGCTGCGTCATAGATTGCTGGATCGTAGCGCTGATTCGTTCTATATCCGTCGTCGTACGCGACAGGATATCGCCATGTGTATGCGTATCAAAGTAGTTGAGCGGCAACCGCTGGATTTTATGATCCACAGCCTCTCGCAAATCAAACACAGTACGCTGCGCAACACGTGCCGTCACGCGCTGCTGCATATACGTAAACAATGCGGACAGCCCGTAAATCACAACGAGGGAAGCAAGTATCTTGGATAAACGCATAAAATCAATACCCGCGCTTGCTTCATTCCCCTCCGCCGCGCTTGCCACGCCGGCAAAGATCGTATTTGTCGCTTCTCCCAACACCTTAGGACCAATAATGAGAAATATCGTTCCCAAAAGCGCAAAAACCAATACGGCAATCAGTTGTTTTTTGTATGGCGCAAAAAAACCAAGCAGGCGCTTTACCGTGCCGCCGAAATTTTTCGCCTTGTTATTTGCATTTTCTTGTTTTTGTTTGGTCGTTTTCACAATAAAACACCTCCTTTACGACATTTGCGTACGAGCGATCTCAGCATAAACATCACATGTTTTTACCAATTCGTCGTGCGTACCCTGCCCGATGATCCGCCCTTTATCAAGCACCAAAATGTTGTCCGCGTCAATGATCGTATTGATGCGCTGCGCAACAATAATAACGGTAGCGCCCTGCGTATTTTCTTTGATCGCTTTTCTAAGAGCCGCGTCCGTTTTAAAGTCCAGCGCGGAAAAGCTATCGTCAAACACATAAATGCTTGCATCAGTCGCCAGCGCGCGCGCAATCGCAAGCCGCTGCTTTTGTCCGCCCGACACATTCGAACCGCCTTGCGCGATCGGATCGTCATATTTTTCTTTTTTTTGCTCAATAAATAAATCTGCCTGCGCGATGTGTGCCGCTTTTATCATTTTTTCCGCAGGCATATCTTCATCTTCATAAGCGATGTTTTCTTTGATGGTTCCCGAAAACAGTACTGCCTTTTGCGGCACATACCCGATGCGCTTTCTCAGTTCATGCACATCATAATCACGCACATTAACCCCATCAACCAGCACTTCACCCTCCGAAGCATCGTAAAGGCGCGGGATCAGCATAATAATGGAAGACTTCCCGCTTCCCGTCGCGCCGATGATTGCCGTTGTCTGCCCCGGTTGGGCACAAAAAGATATGTTCGCAACCGCAGGCTTTTCAGCATCTCCATACTGAAAGGTAACATTCTTAAATTCCACCACGCCCGACTTTTCCTGCGGCGTTTTCGGATTCTTGCTGTTTACAATATCAGGCTTGATATCCATCACCTCGTTGATGCGGTCAGCGCATACACTGGCACGCGGCATCATGGCAAAGATCATAGACATCATCACCAGCGCATACATAATCAGTACCAGATACTGAATAAACGCCATCAAATCGCCAACAGCAAGGGATCCCTGCGCGATCTGCTGTCCGCCAAACCATACGACAGCGATCGTTCCTAAGTTGACGATCAGCATCAGGATCGGCATCAGTGTGGAAAGCAAGGTCTGGGATCTGATAGATGTTTGTGTCATGATCTCATTGGCCTGCTCAAACCGCTTTTCTTCCCGTTCTTCCGCCGTGAACGCGCGGATCACGCGAACGCCGGTAATGTTTTCGCGCATTACCAGATTTACCTGATCCAGCTTTGCTTGTACTGATTTGAATACCGGAAATGCCTTACGCATGACAATAACCAAAAAAGCTACGATCAATGGCATACATGCGACAATGACCCATGCAAGCTGTGCGTTTTTCTGCATGGACATCGCCACGCCACCCACGCACATGATGGGTGCTAAAATAATCACACGGAACAGCATGATCGTAAAATCCTGTATCTGCATGATATCATTTGTGGTACGCGTCGTAAGGGAAGCTGTTCCCACTTTATCAAATTCGGCTAAGGTAAACTCTCCCACCTTATGAAACAATCTTTTTCTGACGTCTGTACAAAAACCAACACCGGCTTTCGAAGCAAAGTATCCTACGCCGATCGCACACGCGGAGCCGCCAAGAGAGATGCCCAGCATAACAAGACCTGCTGTAGTGATATATCCAATATCTCCGGAGATCACCCCTTGATCGATAATTGTAGACATGATATTGGGCAGCATCAAAAGAGAAAAAACCTGCCCCAACAGCAAAAGCACAAGTAAAATAAGCTGACCCGTATATTTTCCCAGACCTTTATATAACTTTAGCAAGGAACCACCCTCCTGTTATTTCTGATATACCTAGTTTATCCGAAACGAATAGTATTTTCCACCTTTTTTTAATAAAATTAGCCAATAATGAACGTAAATAAAAACTCGCCCATGCCAATCGGCACAGGCGCTTTTTTAAGCATGCATCACACAATACATCCAAAAACTTTTTATGGCTACACCCTAAACACATAAATAAGGCAAGCAATAATACCAAGAAGCATTGCGACGACGGAAAACAGGTTATATTTTCTAAGCGTAATACCGCCCCATACAACCGCCAACGCTGCAAAAACAAGACCCACCCACCAAATTTGCGGCACCAAGATCAAATAGGAAAGCGCTCCCCAGAGAATCAACAAGACAGGGATCGCTTTATTCTGTTTTTTCTGAACCATTTCCTTCATACTTCTTCCTCACGCTTCAAAGTGCTCAAATATCACGGCATCTGCATTTTCCATGATACGCTTTTTGTTCTCTTCTGAGCGTACCGTCCAAACCAAAAGCGGCAGCCCTATTTTGCGCATACGCTGTACAACGGGCATACAGCATCCTTCCATCTCATAGCTGATAAAATGCGGACGGCATACAAAATTAGTACAAAGATGCTTGAGCATCGAACGCTTCCACTTGGGCAACTCGTCCGCTCCGCACGAAAATGTTGCTGACAACTGTCCGCGCACAACGTCCGGCGCATGCTTTTTGAACCAGCGCATCGAAAAAGGCGAAAAGGACTGCAAAGCATACTTTCCAGGATATTCCTTCACCATCTCATATAAGCTTACTTCCAACTGACCTGCACTGCCCGTATTTTTTGTTTCAATCAGCAATGGCACGCGCCCGTCAACCAGTTCGAGCGCCTCCTTTAATGTCGGAATCGTGCATAACGTCTCCGCAAGGCGCAATTGTTTGAGCTCCGCAAGCGTATAATCTTTGATTTTTCCGCTTGCACCCGTCATACGCGCAAGCATATCGTCATGGAAAACAACGATATGTCCGTCCTTTGAAAGATGTACGTCCAATTCTATTGCATATCCATGTTCTATCGCGTTTTCGAACGCCTCCAACGAGTTCTCCGGCATTCTTTCATTGTGCAGCCCCCGATGGGCATATTTGTATGCTTTCATCCACGCCGCACCCGATGCCGCTCTCGAAAAAGTCATAAATATATAAATACAGCAAACGGCAACAGCCGCAATAATTATCCCAATCAATGCTCCCATTCTTTCCTTCTCCCCCTTAGCTATTTTATCACACTTTTGCTTTGATTTGACAAAAAATTGTGATGATAAAGAGGTTCTGCCCGATCCAAAATATCCCTTGGGGCAACCAAGGGATATTCCGCTTTTATTTTTGTTGCAGTTTCAAGTTCTCAAATGCGCTGTAGATCATTAGCTTGATTCGATTTAGCTGATTGACCTCGGACGCACCCGGGTCATAATCCACTGCGACAATATTCGCCTGCGGATAGGTATTGCGTATTCCGCGTATCATTCCCTTGCCGACCACATGGTTAGGTAAACATGCGAACGGCTGTACACAGATGATATTAGGCGCTCCTTCTTCAATCAGATGAAGCATTTCCGCTGTTAAAAACCATCCTTCGCCCGTACAATTCCCACAGGAGATCATATCCTCCGATTGCTCCGCCAAATGACGGATATCAGGATACGGCGTATAATATTTACTCTTTCTGAGCGCTCGCTGGATTGGGTTTCTAAACCAGTTCACCAGCCAAATACCAAACATGGACGCTTTATAGACTCCCTTTGATTTCCCCATCTCTTCGTATTTAAATTTACAACTATAAAGGCTATAGGTAAAGAATTCCATCAACGCGGGCATCACCGCCTCGCCGCCTTCGCGCTCGATCACCTCGATCGCATGATTATTGGCATCCGGATGATATTTTACAAGAATCTCTCCCACGATGCCTACCTTGGGTTTTATAACGTCTATACGCTCAATCGCCTCAAAATCTCTGACCATTTGCTTCGCCGCTTTGCGGTAACCAAAATAGCGCGTATTCCTTACGATGTCCTGCACCTTTGCAACCCATTGATCGAACAGCGCATCCGTTTCACCCTTATTTTTCTCATAAGGACGTGTCGCAAGCAAAAGTTTTTGCAACAGATCTCCCAGCGGGATTGCCAACAACAGACGCATCGCCAAACCCGGAGTAAATCGAAAACCCGGATTCTTTTCCAACCCGGAGAAGTTAATGGATACCACAACTACCTGCGGAAAACCAGCTTCCTTGAGCGCCTTACGCAAGAATGCCAAATAGTTTGACGCACGACATCCACCGCCCGTCTGTGTAAGCATGATGACCGTATTATCAGGGTCCAGCTTGCCTGTAATAAATGCGTTCACAAGCTGCCCAACAACAATAATCGTTGGATAGCATGCATCATTGTTTACATATTTCAACCCGACATCGATATCCTCCTTGGTTACTTCCGTAAGCACCGTAAAGTTATACCCTGTCGGATCAAACGCCTGTTTTAAAAACTGAAATTGCAGCGGAGCCATCTGCGGACAAACGATCGTACCCTTTTCACGCATCTCCTGCGTGAAAATTCTGCGGTGCCATACCGCATTTTTGGGTTTCGCCTTTTGTTCAGGTCTTTGCTTTATATCTTCGCTCTTTTCTTTGAGAGCGGCAATCAATGAGCGCAGCCTGATTTTCGCCGCACCCAGATTACTGATCTCGTCGATCTTTAATACCGTATAAATTTTGCCCGCTGCTGAAATGATCTCATGAACCTGATCAGTGGTGATCGCATCCAGACCGCAGCCAAACGAATTTAACTGGACCATTTGCAAGCAATCGTAACGCGCAACCGCTGCGGCCGCTTCATAAAGGCGCGTATGGTAAGCCCATTGATCCATAACGCGAATCGGGCGCTCCAAGTGTCCCAAATGCGCCACGCTGTCTTCTGTCAGCACCGCAAGACCATAGCTCGTAATTAACGAAGGAATACCATGGTTGATCTCCGCATCCACATGGTAAGGTCGACCCGCAAGTACAATGCCTGTATTTCCTGTCTCCTCGAGCCACTGGATCGTTTTCTCGCCTTGTTCACGCATATCCTGCTTGAATTGATCAAGGGCTTCATACGCGGCATCTGATGCCTCCTGCGCCTGTTGCTCTGTGATTCCATATTTGCCGAATTCCTTTACGATCTTCTTCGGCATAAATTCCTGTTCGTCAAGCGCCACAAAGAAATTGATAAATTCAATCCCGTTTTCCGAAAGTACATCCATATTATTTTTAATCACTTCCGGATACGATGTCACGACCGGACAATTGTAATGATTGTTCGAATCACCGAATTCCTTACGCTCAAACGGGATACACGGATAAAAGATCCTCTTTACCCCTTTTTCCGCAAGGTTTTCAATATGTCCGTGAATCAGCTTAGCGGGATAACAAACCGTATCCGAAGAAATCGTCTCCATCCCTTTCTCGAAGATCGCATGGCTGGAAGGATCTGAAAGTACAACACGGAATCCAAGCTTCGTAAACATCGCATGCCAGAACGGATAATTTTCAAAAATATTCAACGCGCGCGGAATCCCGATCGTGCCATTGGGCGCCTGATCCTCCGGCAGCGACTCACAATCAAACACACGCTTCAGCTTATAGTCGTACAGATCGGGCATATCGTTCTTTTTAATGACACCGCTTCCCTTTTCACAGCGGTTACCCGATACGAATTTCCTGCCATCCTCAAATGTCGTAATGGTCAGCATACAACGGTTCTCACATTTCCCGCACCGCGCAAAGCTCCCCTTGTAAGTAAAGCCCGATAGCTCATCGCGGCTGAGTATAGCGGAACGTTTGCCCGCCATTTCCTTTTTCGCCAGCAACGCAGCGCCAAACGCACCCATCAACTCTGCGATATCCGGACGTACGACTTCTCTTCCAAGCTCCAGTTCAAACGTTCGCAGGATCGCATTATTTTTGAACGTACCACCCTGCACAACAATATTTTTACCAAGATCCGCCGGATCCTTGACTTTGATGACCTTATAAAGCGCATTTTTCACAACAGAATATGAAAGTCCTGCGGAAATATCTCCTACCGTTGCGCCTTCCTTTTGCGCCTGCTTGACGCGGCTATTCATAAACACGGTACAGCGCGTACCCAAATCCACAGGATTACGCGACGCAAGAGCCTCCTGCGCAAAATCTTGTATCGGTATCCCTAAAGAATAGGCGAATGTTTGTAAGAAACTGCCACAACCCGAAGAGCATGCCTCGTTGAGCATGATCCCGTCAACAACTCCATCCTTGATACGCAAGCATTTCATGTCCTGACCACCGATATCAATAATCAGATCAACATCTTTATTGAAAAACTCCGCCGCCTTATAGTGCGCCATCGTCTCAATTTCACCCAAATCGAGTTTTAGCGCTTCTTTGATGATCGCTTCTCCGTACCCTGTCACACACGCCCCGGCAATATAAGCTTTTTCAGGCAGCTTTCCATATACATCACGCACAATTTCAACAGCCGAATCCAGAGGATTTCCTTCATTGGAGTGGTAATGCGAATAAAGCAGACGATATTGATCGTCGATCAATACCGCTTTGATCGTCGTACTTCCCGCGTCAAGCCCCAGATAGCATGCGCCGTCTGCTGCCGCGATATCCGCACGCTCAACACTTTTTTGTGCGTGTCTCACCGTAAACGCATCATGTTCTGCTTGCGTTTCAAACAGCGGACGTAGGCGGCGTGTTTCATGCGCGCCTTCTCCCGCCCGTGTAAGCATATCGGGTAGTTCCTTGATAAGAAACGATTTACCTTCCGCCATAAGCGCAGCACCAAGCGCCACAAATAAATGTGAGTTTTCCGGATGGATGATCGCGTCATCCTTTAGGTTCAGCGTTTCAATAAAGCGCTGACGAAGCTGTGTGAGATAATGCAGCGGTCCGCCTAAAAATGCAACATTGCCACGAATCGGTCTGCCACAGGCAAGACCGGAAATCGTCTGATTCACGACCGATTGAAAAATCGACGCGGCAATATCTTCCTTAGCCGCCCCCTCGTTGATAAGAGGCTGCACATCTGTTTTTGCAAAAACACCGCAACGTGCGGCAATCGGATACAATGTGTTATACGCTTGCGCAAAATCATTGAGCCCTATGGGGTCTGTATTCAAAAGCGTTGCCATCTGATCAATGAACGCACCCGTTCCGCCCGCGCACGTACCGTTCATGCGCTGTTCCAACGAAGGTTTCATATATGTGATCTTCGCATCTTCACCGCCGAGCTCCAATACAACATCCGCCTGCGGAATATATTTTTGCGTCGCGCGCGCGCCTGCCACCACTTCCTGTACAAAGGGCAAATCGAGTAAATTGGCAACAGTAAGACCACCTGAACCCGTAATGGCTGAGGTGACCTCATAATCTCCGCATTCCTGTGCTACTTCCTGAAAAAGATTGAAAAGCTCTCCGCGTACGTCCGAAAAATGTCTTCTGTATCTATCGAATAAAATGGTGTTTTCATCATCCACCAATACAATCTTGATCGTGGTAGAACCTATGTCTAGACCTAACCTGTATTTTGTCATACAAAACCTCCTGCTGACAAAGTATTATATCAAATATATGTGAACTATACAAGAACATCAAAAAAAAGGACAGATGCTTGTCACATCCGTCCTTTTGATAATGATCTAAAGCTTATAGCGGTCTCTTGCCGCAGATAAACCGGCTTTGGAACCAAGAACCCATACCCCTTTGAACGATCGCTCCTGAACCGGAAGAAGCATCAAGTATCTGTCCGCCGCCGAGGTAAATGCCAACGTGACCTGTTACACATACAATGTCTCCGCGTTCAAGATCATCCCAACCAACCGAAGTATAGCCGGAGTTTGCCCATCCGCTTGAAGTCATGTAACCAATACCGTTGCCGCTCTGCTGTAATGCATAATAGATGAACCCTGAACAGTCAAACGAATCAGGTCCCTTGCCGCCAAGACGGTAAGGCTTTCCAAGCTGATCCATCGCTACGCTGATGAATGCTTCCACATTGCCCGGATCAGCCGAGTAAGACGGCTTGGAAGGCTTGCTGCTTGAAGATCCGCCACCAGAACCGGAACCGGAGGAAGAGGAAGATCCGCCATTGCCCTTATTACCGCCGGAAGAACTGCTGTTGCCCTTATTGGAGCTGCTCTCTTCTTTCTTTTTATCTTCCGCCGCTTTTTTATCAGCTTCTACCTTCGCCAAAGAAGGCTCAGCATTATCTGAGAAGAGTACGTCCTTTGTCACACTGCCAACGCTACCGTCGTCAGTCAGACCGGACATGCGCTGGAACTCCTTCACCGCTTTTTCTGTCATTTCACCGAAATGACCCGTTACGCTAACGTTATATCCAAGCTCTAATAATCTTTCCTGAATTTTTTCTACATCCGCACCGTCCGCGCCAAGCGCCGCCGTATATTCCTTTGCGTCCGCAGAGAAGATAGCCGCCTGTGTTGCCGGACCCGCTGCCCCGTCAACCTCAAGCCCATGCTTGCGTTGGAATGCCTGCACCGCCATCAAGGTGATATCACCAAAATAATCAGTGGGCTGATCCTGCGACATATAGTGCAGTTCCATCAAACGTTCCTGCAACGCCGGAACGGAAGGATCCTGCATCCCCGCCGTAAGTGTCACATACTGCGGTGTCGGCTCAGGCGTGGGTGTTGGTTCCGGTGTTGCTGCCGGTTCTTCCACCGACTGTGCTGTAAGCGCAGTGTTTTCTTCTGTTACCTGCGTTGTCCCCTGTTCCAGTACAACCTCTTCCGGTGTAGGCGTTGCAACAGGCTCTGCCGCTGCAACAACAGGCGTTTGCTCCGGTTCAGGCGTTTGTGTCGCATCGCCGTTCGCCGCCAAAACCATAACCGGTACCATGACCGCTACAAGCGCAATCGCGATAACCGCCGTAAAACGCTTCATGTTTACTTTCTTAGAAGCATATCTGCGAATCACACGACCTGTAGGCTGCGAGGCCGTCATGCCGCTTGTGCGCGAAGCACGCATGGGCGAAACATTGCCCGTACGCTTGACCGCCGTGTTCTGATATGTTCTGGATACTCTTCTTTTCTGAACTTTTCTCATGTTAGAGATCGTGCCGGTCATTTCCGACAGTTTGCCTTTTACGGTGCCAACCGTCTTTAAAAGACCATCCTTAACATTAGATATAATACTTTTCATATTACGCTCCTCTGTTTTTTACTCGTCATGAGTTTATGCCTAATTCTATAACTTTGGTTTATTATACAACTTTGTTTTTTATTTGTAAATAGTTTTGTAATAAATATTTAATAAATTTCCTGTGCAGCACTGTGTAAATTTTATTTTTTTGGATCGCAGCTAAGGCTTTCCTTCTCCCCTATTGGGCAAACTGCCATGCAAATCCCGCATACCGCGCCACGTCCAATTGCCTGATATGCCTGTTTCATATGCTTGCTGCATTTTTGCGCGTCCATCATTTTCCGCAGAGGCTCGTCTTCGCTCCATTGCCTGCCGTAAAGCGCGCCGCACGGACATACGCGGACGCACAGTCCACAATGCGTACATGGATTTTCTGCCGGCGAAGACACTTTGAGCGGCAGATCGGTAAGCACTGTGCACAGCCTTATCCTGCATCCGTATTCACGCGTCACAAACAAATCATTATCACCGATCCCGCCAAGACCGCATAATCGGGCGACCGCTTTATGTGACAGCAGCCCCCTGTATCCATCGTCGCTTACCGACTGTGATGCCGGAATATAGCAAGCGTCATATCCTGCCCGTTTGATTGCCTGAACAAGCAAAAACGCAGTTTGATCTAAGAATGCGTTGCATGTCCTATAATGATGGAAATATGTTTTTGTCGGTCCGCTTACAATATCATTGATCACCGCATCCGGCAACGGAACAGCAAACGAGATCGCGTAACCCAGTCCTCCGACAACACGCAACTCTTCCGGGAGCAATGTACTCCCGTATACGCTGATAAATTGCGCATCCAGTATTTGTTCGTAATTCACGCTTATTGTTTCTGCTTCTTCTTTGTCACTTTGTTCATGATCATAACAACGATACAAATCGCGGCGATCACGACAAAGATGGAAAGCATTCCCTTCCACATCAGGTCAAGAGACCCCATTACCACTTCGTTCATATCTGCCTTCCTTTCCCTACATCATGATCGGTACAAGACCGAGGATTACACCACCCGCAACAACCGAAGCGATCTGCCCTGAAACGTTTGCGCCTACCGCGAACATCAACAGATGGTTTTGATTGTTTGCTTCAAGCCCCATTTTTTGAACCACACGCGCAGACATCGGGAACGCCGAAATCCCTGCAGCGCCAATCATCGGGTTCATCTTCTTTTTGCTGAATACATTAATCAGCTTTGCAAACATAACACCTGCGATCGTATCGAAGAAGAACGCCACAAGCCCAAGCCCCATAATCATCAGCGTTTGGATATTTACGAAATTTTCCGCCTTCATCGTGGAAGCAATCGTGATACCCAACAATAATGTGATCAAGTTTACGAGCACCTTAGATGCCGTATCAGAAAGCGAATCCAATACACCGCATTCACGCAGCAGATTACCGAACATCAGGAATCCAACCAGCGCGATGGAGGCAGGTGCCACCAACCCTGCGATCATCGTTACAACGACCGGAAAAAGTATCTTCGCGATTTTTGGAATATCTTCGCCATGATATTCCATTTTGATGGCGCGCTCTTTTTTAGTTGTGACCAATTTGATGGCCATCGGTTGTATGATAGGCACAAGCGCCATATAAGAATAGGCCGCAACAGCGATCGGACCGACAAAATTACTGCCCAGTACCTGTGATACCAGAATGGACGTCGGACCGTCTGCCGCACCGATGATGCCCACCGAAGCCGCGTCCGGCAACGAAAACCCAAGCGCAGCGGCGGCCGTAATCGTAGCAAAAATACCAAACTGCGCCGCTGCGCCGAAAAACAGCAGCTTTGGATTTTTTAGCAATGGACCAAAGTCGATCATTGCGCCGATCCCAATAAAGAGCAGCAGCGGCATTGCCTCTGAAGCCTCAATCCCTACGCTGAACAACCAGTCCACAATCCCGTTTACATTGCCGATTCCCGCCATCACCTGATCAACAGCGCCCGAAAGCGGTATATTGACAAGAATCGCGCCAAAGCCAATCGGCAGCAAAAGCGCCGGCTCCAACTTTTTGGAAATCGCAAGATAGATCAGCAAACCACCTACAGCGAACATCACGACCTGTTGCCATGTAAGCGACATCATTCCATTGATAAGAAATTCCATCAGGTTCTCCTTTATGTTCATTAAATATAAATATGAAGTAAAATACCGTTAACAGTATATCATTGAATGCTTTTTTTTCAAACCGCTTTTCTGCTTTTTTTGACAAATTTTCTTTTTCACGCTCCGTTTTTCGTGCTATACTGAACATATCATACGTTTTTCAAAGGAGTACAGCTTATGAAAGTCGTCGCTTTTAACGGAAGCCCGCGTAAAGATGGAAATACCTATCACAGCCTAAAAATGGTATGCGATGAACTGAATGCACACGGCATAGATACACACATTGTGCAAGTTGGCGGAAATTTGCTGTACGGCTGCCTTGACTGCAGGGTATGCATGCACGTACATAACAACAAATGCGCCATTGAAAAAGATAAGATGAACGATTTTATTGCAGCAGCAAACGAAGCCGATGGTATCCTGATCGGGTCCCCCGTCTATTTTGGCAGTATGACGACTGAAACCAAGGCGCTTATAGACCGCCTTGGGCGTATCACGCGCGAAAACGGTTATACTTTAAAAAACAAACCTGCCGCCGCAGTCGTAGCTGCGCGCCGCGCAGGTTCTAATTTTACGATGGCTGCCATCAATTACCTCTTTACCATCAATCAAATGCCCATTGTCAGCTCTTCCTATTGGAACTTTACAATGGCATGCGAAAAGGACGAATGGAAAGAGGATACGGAAGCAGCCGGGACTTTAAAAACGCTTGGCGAAAATATGGCGTATATGCTGGATCAATTTTCAAAATAGTCACTATACTGAAAAAAACGGCATTTCTGCCGTTTTTTTGCTTTTTGTTCCCCAAACTTTTTATGATCCCTCTATTACTTTTTATTGGACTTCATGCGTTGTTGATGATCCAATATTCTCTTTCTGATTCTCAGATTGCTTGGCGTTACCTCTAAAAGCTCGTCATCCCCCAAAAACTCGAGCATTTCCTCTAAGCTCATATTACGCGGCGGAACAAGGCGCAACGCGTCATCGCTGCCTGACGCACGTACATTAGATGCGTGCTTTTTCTTGCATACATTTACAACAAGGTCTTCGTTTTTGGGCGAGCAACCTACAACCATCCCCATATATACGGGAATCCCCGCGCCAATAAACAATGTACCGCGCTCTTGTGCATTATAAAGTCCATATGTGACAGACTCTCCTGTCTCGAACGCAACCAGCGAACCCAGAGATCTCTTGTCGATATCCCCTTTATAGGGTTCGTATCCATCAAACACGGTATTGAGTATCCCCTCGCCGCGCGTGTCCGTCAAAAATTCACTGCGATAGCCAAACAACCCGCGCGCCGGGATTTTAAACTCGATGCGCATGCGCTCTCCCTGTGGCGTCATATGAACCATTTCAGATTTTCTCGACCCCAGCTTTTCAATGACGCTGCCCACGCTCTCCGCGGGAACATCCACAAGAAGCCTCTCGATCGGCTCACACATGTGTCCGTCGATCGTTTTATAAAGCACTTTTGGCGCACCTACCTGAAATTCATATCCTTCACGGCGCATCGTCTCAATCAGGATGGAGAGATGCATTTCTCCGCGTCCAAGGACGCGGAACGTTTCCGCCCTGTCCGTCTCATGCACCGCAAGCGATACATCTTTTCTGAGCTCACTCAGCAGCCGCTCACGCAAATGGCGCGATGTCACGAACTTGCCGTCTCGTCCCGCAAACGGACTGTCATTTACTGAAAACGTCATCTCAACCGTCGGCTCTGAAATCTTTACAAAGGGAATCGGCTCAAATTCATACTGTGCGCATACAGTGTTTCCTATGTTAACGCTCTCCAATCCGGAAAACGCAACGATGTCTCCTGCCTTCGCGCTTTCCACAGGCACACGTTTTAACCCATCGTACTGGTAGATCGCCGTCACCTTGCCGTTTGTACACAAATCCTCCGCATGATAATCACACAACGAAACTTCCTGCCCCTGCTTGATCGATCCGCGCTCAATGCGCCCGACAGCGATTCTTCCAACGTACTCGTTATAGTCGATCGACGAAACAAGCATTTGCAATGGGGCGTCTTCGTCTCCTTGCGGCGCGGGAATATAACTCAAGATCGTATCGAACAACGGTTTCAAGTCTTCACCCGGCGCATTGGGCTCCATCGTCGCCGTGCCTTCCCTGCCCGAACAATAGACGATCGGGCTATCCAATTGCTCATCTGTCGCGTCAAGCTCCAGCAAAAGCTCCAGCACCTCGTCTCCGACATCGTTTAAACGCGCGTCCGGTCTATCCATCTTATTTACAACAATGATCACGCGATGATTGAGTTCCAGCGCCTTTTGCAACACGAATCGTGTTTGCGGCATCGGTCCTTCAAACGCGTCTACAAGAAGAACGACCCCATTCACCATCTTGAGCACACGTTCCACTTCTCCGCCAAAGTCAGCATGACCGGGCGTATCCACAATATTGATCTTTACATTATTATAATAAGTCGCGGTGTTCTTCGCGAGGATCGTAATCCCTCGTTCCCGCTCCAAATCTCCCGAATCCATCACGCGATCCGCAACTACCTGATTATCGCGGAAGCTTCCGCCCTGCTTGAGCATTTCATCTACCAGCGTCGTCTTGCCGTGGTCTACATGCGCAATGATCGCAATATTCCTTAAATCATCTCTAACCAATTTTTTTCATTCTCCTTTATTTTCACAAATAATTTATTATATATCAAAATACGCATGAAATCAAGAGAATCCACGGTTGACACACTGTTGTATAATACTCTTATGGAATTATTATCTCCCGCAGGCGGGTTTGACAGTTTAAAAGCAGCAATCGAAAACGGCGCGGACGCGGTATATGTCGGCGCGCAAAATTTCAGCGCGCGTAATCTGGCGGAAAACTTCAGTGATATCGCGCAAACCGTTTCTTTTGCGCATACAGCAGGCGTAAAGCTTTATCTTGCGCTCAATACGCTGGTGCGCGACCGCGAAATACCCGACTGGATACATACCGCCCAACAAGCGGCTAAGGCAGGCATCGACGCATTTATCGTACAGGACATCGGTTGCGCTATGCTGCTGCAACGCTTGTGTCCTGATGTCGCTTTACACGCAAGTACGCAAATGACCGCGCACAGCGCGCGCAGTGTACAGGCGCTCGCCGATCTTGGCTTTTCACGCGTGATCCTTGCCCGTGAGCTTTCTTTTGCCGAAATTTGTAATATTCGCGAGCAAACGGAGGTGGAGCTTGAAATTTTTGTACACGGAGCATTGTGCGTGTGTTATTCCGGTCAGTGCCTGATGAGCAGCATGTTCGGCGGACGAAGTGCAAATCGAGGGTTATGCGCACAACCCTGCCGCCTTGATTATAAACTGGAAAACAAATCCGGGCGACTACTAAGTCCTAAGGATATGTGCCTTGCCGAATATATCAAAGAAATCAAGAAAGCGGGCATAACAAGCATAAAAATCGAAGGACGCATGAAACCCGCGAATTATGTCGGTACAGTAACGCGCGTCTACCGGAAGGCACTCGAGGGCGGCTCTGTCACAAAAGAAGATAAGAACGACCTCTTACGCGCATTCAGCAGACGCGGTTTTACCTCCCATCCGTTCAGCTCTCGCATGCCGGCATCAAACTACAGCGACTTCCCCAAACCCGTTGCGCAACCCCATTCTTTACGTACAAAAAGCGATGCCTTCGGCGATTATGTGCCGCTGCCAAAAGGGGAAAAAAGAAAGCCACAGGCGCTCGCCGCGCAAGTAGCAACAAAAAAGCAGGCGCTTTTCGCAATGGACGACGTTGATATCCTGTACCTCCCCGTTGACGCACCATGGGCACATGATATAACCGTTCAGGCGCACCGTCTCAATAAGCAGTGCGTCGCGGTTCACCCACTCATTAAACATGATGACACAACGGCTCCCTCCTCTTTTGACGGTGAAATGTATGCAACGTTGCTTGCTCATAATGTACCGCATAAAATCGCGGATTTTTCATTCAATATCATGAACAGCGAATCGCTGCATGCGTTGCATACGCTCGGATATGAACGCGCGACTCTAAGCGCAGAACTCAATCTGGCGCAAATCAGGGATCTTTGCTCCCCCATTCCAACAGAGGTAATCGTTTATGGCAGGTTGCCGCTTATGACCACCATCCATTGCCCCATCCGCTGCGATAAAAAAAGCTGCCGCGCAAACGGCAACTTATTTCTTACAGATCGTATGGGCAAACGCTTCCCCATCATGAAAGCCGGTGACGGGTGCTGCGTATCCATTTTAAACGCCCTGCCTCTTTTTATGGCAGACAAGCTCGATCAGGTAAATGCGGATGTACTGCGGCTCCAATTTACGACAGAAACACCACAAGAATGCCGGGATATCGCCCACCGGTACCGTCTTGCTATGCGAGGCATCAGCACTAAACCATCCGGCGAATTTACGCGCGGTCATTTTCTGCGCGGCGTGACCTAATGATCAGTCAAACTGTTTATTCTTCCATTTTTCGAACTTTGCGCTAATAACCGGTTCTACACGCTCATAATTTTCCCATGTGTCATCGTGCAAATAAACGGCAAATTCACTATCCGCGTCCTCTTCCCCCAGAACATCCGCATAATCGTCGATATAATGAGAATCATAATAATCCGCTGTGAATTCAAGTGCTTCGTCCGTCATCATATCTTCGATCAAGCTTTCGTCAAAACACTCGATCAGAAGATCTCGACCCGTCATTTCACGATTCTTCACTTTTTCCATTTCCGTATCAAATTCACCAAACCACTCTTCATCAATCAAATCGTTTTCGATCAGCCATGCAAGATACATACCCATATGTGTTCCCGCACATTCATACGCAATACTTTCCGGAAAATTTACTGCATGCCAGTCCATCTTATCAAAAGCCATTTGCAATTCCCCCATTTGTTTTATCGCTATTATACTCCCGCCTATTGCGTCAAGCAATACCATTTCATTAGATATTTACGACAATTTCGCTTCCTTCGCGTTCCTTCCTGACCTCAATGGAAGCTTCAATGTTTTCCTTTAAGAGCTGTACGTGAGAGATAATTCCCACCAGCCGCTGTCCACCGCGGATACCGGCAAGGATATCGAGCGCATTTTCGATGGAAGACGGATCCAGCGAACCAAAACCCTCGTCCACAAACATCGCGTCGATCTGTATCCCCCCACTTTGCGCCTGAACCACTGCCGAAAGCCCCAAAGAGAGAGACAACGCAACCAAAAATT
This sequence comes from uncultured Christensenella sp., assembly GCA_964494645.1. GTDB lineage: Bacteria > Bacillota > Clostridia > Christensenellales > Christensenellaceae > Christensenella. The sequence continues at coordinate 23,080 of CAZBSH010000028.1, forward strand.
TCTCACCGCCCGAAAGGCTTTTGACGCTGCGCCGCTCGCCTGAAAAAGCATCGAATACCTCAAGATCAAGTCCCACCTTGCGTGCCCGCCCTTGTCCTTCTGTCGTTCTGAATAGCTGATAACGCCCATCATGTGCTTTTTTCAGCAACCTGTTTGCCTGCCGGGTGATCGCCGAGAGCATCACCCCAAGCACATAGCGTTTAAGCCCGACGCCCTTATCACCACGCAACAGCTTCGCAAACACATCAAGCTCCACGTAGTCCGCCGCTTTTTGCTCGATCTCTTTTTGTACAACCGCCGCCTTTTCTAACGAATTGCGCATGAGCTCCAATTTTGCTTTGGCAGACGCGAAAGCTGATTCTGCCTCCTGCTTTTTCGCTTCTTGCTCACGCACTTCCGCTTGCAGTGTTTGCGTCTCCGGCTTTTCGACCCCCTTAAGCTTATCCTCCAACCCTTCAAACGACTGTTTCGCAACCTGCACGTTCACATGATAGTCCTGTATCTTTTGCCGCGCCATACTGCGCTCCTGTTCGTCCATACAGCTTGCGCGGAATTGCTCATCCGTCTCAAAGCCTTTTTCGCGGCAAGCCTCTTTGAATACATCCATAGCAGCGGAAAAAGCGCCCCCGAGCGTTTCGCTTTGCTGCTTTGCCAAGTCGTATGTTGCTCTTATTGTCTGCATGTTGCGGTGTGCGACGTCCGCGTATTCCACACATTCCTGCACCCGCGAAACATCTTCTTTTCGTTGTCCGTGAGTTTCTTCTTTCGCCTGTCCATATCTTTTGAGCGCCGCCTCGCAGTCCTGTAATATGTGCCGCAGCCTGATTCCCTCTTTTTCGCTATGCTGTATCCGCTTCCCAATACACTCTATCTCTTCCTTATACCGATTTACCTGTACAAGCGTAATATTTGTTTCCGACTTTTGTGCTATCTTTGGATGATGTTCGCTTCCGCATACCGGACACGCCTGACCTTCGGAAAGATTTTCCGACAGCGCAAACGCCGCATCCCGCATATAAGCATCAAACGCTTTTTTATATTCCTCTTCTTTTTCTTTTTGCTGCTCCGCTAAGCGCTCCTGTTCTTTGATAAGCGCAGTTTCTTCTTCCTGTACGATAAAAAGAATCGATTGCAAAACGCGCAATGCATTCGCAAGGCTCTTTTCCTGCTCTTGCAGTTCTTGCCCTGCCTGTTTTTTCTTTTCCTCCCATTGCTGCTGTTGCTGCATGATATTCGCCGCCTCCTTGCGCAGCGGCAATATCTCTTCCGCTTGCAGGGCACGCACAATCTTTTGTTCCAGTTTCTTTATCTCGTCCTGCTGTTTCAACACTTGCTGATATCGCTGATTTGCGGTCTCCCGCTCATCAAACAGCGCCTGTACTGTTTGTGCGTTTAGCAACGAGACTCTTGTTTTTCCAAGAATATTTTCCGCGTCCGCATACATACGCTCCGCTTTCCTTTTTTGTGTTTCCACTTCATCTGTCAGTGTTTGTAACGCTTCTATACTCTCACAGTTATATTGCTCGAAAAGATTTCTGATTTTCTGTTCGTGTATTTCTTTGTCTTTTTTCAGATCATTTGCGCGGTCACATAACCAGTCTGTGATCTCCTGCCATTGCTCCGCTTTGAAAAGCGTCACCAATATTTCTTCCTTGGCGGCGGAATCCGCCACCAGCAATTCTTCGAATTTTCCCTGCGGGAGCAGGATGACCTGCCTGAACTGTTCACAGCTCAGACCCAAAATCTCCTCTGCCTTTTGCCGGACATTCTTTACCCCGGGATTCTCAAAAAACGGTACGAAGGAACCATGTTCATCCTCAAAAAACGCGTTTTGCGCGGCTTGCAGCTCTTTTTCCCCATTTCGTTTGGTACGCACACGCAACTCTCGCGTAAATAAGTAGCGTTTTTGGTGTACGCTAAACCCAAAGCTGACCGCCGTATTTTGTTCATCCTGCGCGAAATCACTGCGCATCGCGGCAAGATCGCCCCTCCCTCCGCCACTGCTTTCGCCAAACAACGCATACGTCATCGCGTCAAGCACTGTCGTTTTTCCGGCGCCTGTCTTTCCATGAATCAAAAACAAGCCTGTTTTATAGAAAACAGAAAAATCAATCTCCTGTTTTTTTACATACGGACCAAACGCTTCAAAGGTCAATTTCTCAGGTTTCATTGCGCTTCACCGCCCTTTTTTGCCGCAAGCGCTTTTAAGAACCAGTCCACCTGTCGTTCGCTCGGTTGCTGCCCACCCGCATATTCCTCATAAAAACGCATCATGATATCTAAGGGACTTAAGTTTGTCGCTTGCTCAATGGACAACTCCCCCTCCCTTGCGCTTTCGAACTCTTTTCCCGTAAGCAACAGTAAATTTGGGTAATATTCCTTAAGCGCATTGCGCAATTCCATATGCGCATATTGATCATTCAGTTCAATCTTCATATAATCAGTGGGACGCATATCGCTTTGCGCCTGTTGAATGATATCGTGATAGTTTCCCTTCAAAACACGCAGGTCGTCCAGCATAAAAAGCGCAGCCTCCTTGCGTGACATATCCTCGGTATCCACAATGGTCACACTTTTTCTGTGCTTCGCTTCTGAAAACGACAGCTTCATCGGCGAACCGCTATAACGTATATTATCACCAATGTCCTGTGGTTTATGCAGATGCCCTAACGCAACATAATCAAACCCCAAAAAGGTTTTCACGCCCACCATATTCGCTCCGCCAACCATAGCCGATCGATCGCTTTCTGAGACCTCTGCGCTGCTTACAAAGCAATGCGCCGCCAAGATATTGCGTCCCTTGCCGCGCGGCACACTTTGAAGCAATGTGCGCATCGCCATATCATAGCTTTTGATCTCTGCGTCAGGATATAAATATCGCACCTCTTCAATGGAAAAAAACGGCAGAATATGGATCGTCGCATCGCCGATCAAAACAGATGGTATTCCGTTTTTGATGCTTCCCGCGATGTGAAGACCCGCTTTGCTCAGCAAGTCGGCGCACGAAGACAGTCGCGCCGCGCCGTCATGATTCCCTGCGCATATCACGACAGGAATCTTATTTTCGATACACAATCGCGTCATGATATCATTATAGATACTGATTGCATCCGGGTTCGAAACCGCGTGGTCAAATACATCGCCCGCAACAATCACCGCATCCGCCTGTTCATCGCGCGCAATACAAAGAATCTGCTCTGTAAAATGCCTTTGTTCGGCGATCATGGACATATTATTCAGGGAAAACCCCAGATGCCAGTCCGATGTATGTAAGAAACGCATTAATAAGCAATCTCCAGAATATTACGCACATCCGCTTCGTTCAGCTTCACAAAATGCCCGACTGTTCCGCCGCCATGCCCGGTGCAGCGTTTTGACATCTCGTCTAAAGAATCCTTGTCATTGATCCCAAGATCGCGCAATGATGTCGGCATATTCAGGCTTTTGAAAAATGTCATCATGCGCTTGATCCCTTCCTTGATCGTCCAATCCTGATCATCAAACGAATACTCCACATCAAACACACGCATCGCGAATTGCACAAAGCGCTCCGGCTTGTTGGCATACACATATTTCATCCATGCCGGAAAAATCACCGACAATCCGGCGCCATGTGAAACGTCATATTTTGCAGACAACTCATGCTCTATCATATGTGAAGCCCAGTCCTCTTCGCGCCCCAAACCAAGCGTACCGTCATGCGCCATTTTACATGCCCACATCGTTTCCGCGCGCGCCCTGTAGTTTTGCGCATCCGTGACCGCTGTCCTGCCATAACGCAGTAAGGATTTCATTACGCCTTCACACATACGGTCGGTCACATCCACATCTTCCGTATTGGTAAAGTAGCGTTCCATAATGTGCGCAAAAGCGTCCACAACGCCGGCAGCAGTATGGTACGGCGGTACAGTATATGTCAGCTCCGGATTCAGCACCGAAAACACAGGACGGGAGCGTTCGTCTTCATATGCCATTTTTTCCATCGTATCTTCTTTCGTGATCACCATGCCGTTAGACGACTCACTGCCCGCTCCCGGGATCGTCAGTACGGTCGCAAGCGGGAGTATCCCGTTCGCCTTCTTTTTGCCTAAAAAGTAATCCCATACGTCGTCGCTGTTCGGCGTGCCGCATGCAATGGCTTTCGCGGAGTCAATTACGCTGCCGCCGCCTACCGCAAGTACGAACCCAATTCCGTTGTGGCGACATATGTTGATTCCCTCGTAGACAAGCCCAAGCCGCGGATTGGGCTGCACGCCACCAAGCTCAAACACCGCTACATCCGCTTCCTTCAAGGATTGACGTATCCTGTCAAGAAGACCGGACCGTTCCGCGCTGCCCCCGCCATAGTGCAACAATACCTTTTGGCTGCGCTTCGCCACTTCTTCCCCCACCAAAAGCTCCGTGCCCTTCCCAAAAAAAACCTTGGTCGGGTTAAAATATACATCATTATCCATCTTAAGATCTCCCCTCTTACACGATTTAATATACTAACCAAATACCCATATTTACAAAACCATAAACGTCAGATCAGCCTACCGCACGAAGGCTCTCATGCCGCTTCATCATGCCTCTTGTCAAGACAAACGGAATCACCATCAACGCGCAAACCAGATAGAGAGGCAATTGAAATCCCGTATATTTGGCGATTTCTCCGATCAGCAACGGCATAGTAAGCGTCGCAATATTGACCGCAAACACCGTGATCGCCGAGGCCGAGGCCGTCCTGTTTGGATATACCGCACAACACATGATCACCAAAGCAACCGCATTGGACCCTTGAAAAAATCCTGCCGCAATAATAAGGGCGATCATCACCGAGACACTCGGCACACTGAGCGCCAGCGCCATACAGAGAGCCGCCGCAATAATAAACCATGAAAACATATTAGCCGCGCTGATCTTACGCAAAACAGCGGGTCCCAAAAAACGCATCACAAGCGCGCCGCCAAAAAATCCCGACAGCAGCAAACCGGCCTCCTCGAACGCCAGACCGCGCACCTCAATACAATAGGTTGGCAGCCATGTGGACATGCCGAATTGAAATGCAAATTGAAAAAAGCAGATGACGAGCAATACCCATGCCCCGCCGGTTTTGAATATTTCCGCCGGATTCTCTGACGCACATTTTTTCATCTCTTCCATATGCGCATATGGCGTGTCCTTCATAACAAGGCTGCCCGAAAGCATGAACAGCAAAAAAATCACGCAGGCAGCAATGCCGATCCACAAAAAAGGTACGCTGAACGAAGAATACACTTCCGGGTCTACCGTCCCTGCCACAAACAGCGGCGCGACCATCGCTCCTACGCCGTAAAAAGCATGCGTAATTGGCAACAGCGTATTTTTCTTATCCGGATACGTATCGGCGATCACACCGTTCACCATAATATCTATGCACGTAAAGCCGATCCCCGCTGCCGCGACCAATAAAATCAGTACCAAATAAGATGGCGCAAACCCGATACAGATGCTTGCCGCACCCATAATACACGTTCCCGCGCCCACTACATATATTTTATTGAAGCGCTCGCCCATCAAAGCCAAAAATACAGAAGCCGCAAGTCCGCCAATGGATTGTACCGTCAAAATAAAGCCCTGCTGAGAAGAATCAATCTGGTAAAAATTCATCATTACCGTAGCGTTTGGTCCAAAGGAATCAATGTAGAATGCGTATATCATAAACACGCTAAACGTCATGACAATCAAAAACCAATGCCGTATGCTTAATTTTTTCACCATATCTTACCTCTGGGGAAATTTATTCATTTATATGATAACGGGAAACGCCGCGAAAGACAAGTATGGAAGACAAATTATGCCAGAAGAACGCGAATAAGAAATTCAGATGCGCAGTAATAAAAAGAAGAAAGCCCTTAACCTTATTGGTTAAGGGCTTTCTTCTTGGTGACCCACCGGAGATTCGAACTCCGGACACCTTGATTAAAAGTCAAGTGCTCTGCCAACTGAGCTAGTGGGTCATTTTTTCGGAACGTTCATTATTATAGCATGGTCAAATTATATTGTACAGCATTTTTTCATTAGCTGTGCATTTTTAAATGGCTGGGGTAGCTGGATTTGAACCAGCGAATGCAGGAATCAAAATCCTGTGCCTTACCGCTTGGCGATACCCCATCGCATACCCGTTACGAATAATAAAGTGGGGTGAGTAGTGGGATTCGAACCCACGGCCTCCAGGGCCACAACCTGGCGCTCTAACCGACTGAGCTATACCCACCACGTAATTACCACATCGCTTATTATCCAAATGGCGCGCCTGAAGGGATTCGAACCCCTGGCACACGGCTTAGAAGGCCGTT
>CAZBSH010000029.1:0-29112 GCA_964494645.1 uncultured Christensenella sp.
GATCGGCATCCATGTGGATGCAGCTTCGGGCGGATTTTTCGCGCCGTTTGTAGATCCGAAGCTGGAATGGGATTTCAAGTTGAAGAATGTACATTCCATCAATGCTTCCGGGCACAAATACGGTCTCGTTTATCCGGGTATTGGCTGGGTATTATGGAAGAGCAAAGAATATCTGCCGGAAAGGCTGATCTTCTACGTCAACTACCTTGGCGGCGAACAGCCCACGATGGCAATCAATTTCTCCCGTTCGGGAAGCCAGATCATTGGACAATACTACATTTTCCTGCGTTATGGCATGGAAGGGATGAAGCTGGTGCAGGGGCATACGCGTGACGTTGGTCTGCATATCATAGACGCGATCAAAAAGTTTGGTATCTTTGAAATCTATAACGATGGCAGCAATATACCGGTACTGTGCTATAAACTAAAGGATCCTTCAAAGCACAAATGGACGCTTTACGAGTTGGCAGACAGGCTGGCGATGAAGGGCTGGCAGGTTCCGGCATATACACTGCCCGCAAACCTGAAGGATGTTGCGATCCAGCGTTATGTTGTTCGCGCGGATCTCTCGTATAATATGGCGGATTCGCTTATTGAAGATATGAAAATGGCGATCGAGTATCTGGAGAAAAATACACAGGTTGATGCACCCGGCAAGACAAAAACGGGCGCACAGGGATTCACACACTAAGGGTATGGACGCGACGGGGAGCGGAGTTCTCCGCCGCGTCAAATGAAATTATATATGAATGATAGGTTCAAAGAGGAGGTACTAAGATGAAAGCAATGGGCGGTTCTGCACAGAGCAGAAAACATTTGTCCCTATTCGGATTCTTTGCGATCACAGCTTCTATGGTCATGACCGTATACGAATATCCGACGTTTGCATCCTCCGGTTTTTCACTGGTCTTTTACCTGATTCTGGGCGGCGTGCTATGGTTTTTACCGGTTGCGCTTTCCGCTGCGGAGATGGCGACAGTCAAAGGGTGGGATACCGGCGGCGTTTATACGTGGTCGGGAAATATGCTGGGTGAAAAATGGGGCTTTGCAAACATATTTTTCCAATGGTTTCAGATCACGGTCGGTTTTGTAACGATGATCTACTTTATTTTGGGCGCACTTTCTTATGTGTTGCACTGGGATGCGCTCAATTCCAATCCGGTGATCAAGTTTGTGGGGGTTCTGGTTATTTTCTGGGCGCTGACATTCTCGCAGTTCAAGGGAACGAAGTTAACGGCGAAGATTTCTAAGTTTGGGTTTGTATTCGGTATTATGATTCCGGCCATCGTACTGTTTGCGCTTGCGATCGGTTTTTTTGCGACAGGCGGCAAAAGCCTTATTCCGCTTGACGCAAAGGCGCTGATTCCGGACTTTACCAAGATCAATACAATGGTGGTCTTTGTATCCTTTATTCTGGCTTATGCCGGTATTGAGGCTTCGGCGACACACGCGAACGAAATGACGAATGTCAAAAAAGATTATCCGCTTGCGATCATTATTCTGGTCATATTGGCGATTCTCTTAAATACGATTGGCGGCGTATCCATCGGCGCGGTCGTACCCGAAAGCCAGCTTGGTCTTTCGACAGGCGTGATCCAAGGGTTTGAAGGGCTGGTTCGCCACTTTGGCTCAGGGATGGACTGGATGGTGAGTGTCATCGCGATACTGATCTCAGTTGGTGTTATCGCAGAAGTTTCCGCCTGGGTCGTCGGACCTTCGTGGGGAATGCTGGAAGCAGGTAAAAACGGTCTTCTTCCCAAGAAGCTTTCTGAAACGAACAAGCATGGCGTTCCGACAAAGTTCCTGCTCCTGCAGGGATTGATCGTAACGATATGGGCGGCTGTATTGACATTTGGCGGAGGAGGAAACAACGTTTCGTTCTTTACCGCGATCTCGCTTACAGTTATCATCTATATCGTAGGATATATCATCTTCTTCCTTGCGTATATCAAGCTTGTACGCAAACACACGACGCAAGAGTTGCCAAGAGCATTTGAGATATCCAAGAAAAAAGCGCCTAAGCTGATCTTGGCATTTGCAGGATTGATCGTTTCTATCTTTGCCCTTGTGATTTCGTTTGTACCGCCGTCACAGCTTACGAGTCCCGGCGCGGCGACGCAGTATCTTACAATATTGATTGTCAGCTTTGTGGTGGTAATCTTTGTACCGTTTATCATCTACCACTTTATGCGTAAGAAAAATCCGCTTCCGCCGGGTGTGAAAATGCCTCCGGTGGTTGATACGGACGAGCAGGAACCTCAAAAAGCGACAGTCGCACAGGCGACCGGAGCAGCGGCTTCGGCGGGTGATGCGAAGGGAACGACCCCTAAGAAATAGCATAGAATATGAAAAAGGAAAACGACCGCGCAATGCGCGGTCGTTTTTCGACAGTCTGAGGCAGCTTTTATAGCTGCCTTTCAATTTTTATGCCATTCTCGCGCAGGCGAAACAAAAAATCCTCCATGTAATAAACGCCCGAGATGTATTTGATTTTTTTGAGTGTGGTGCGCAATACGACAATCTTAGGCGTTACAAAGACGCGCTCCACATCCTGGTAATAGATTTGTTTTTTACCGCCCAAGGCAGGCGTATAAACAAAATATTCTTCGCATACTTCAATCTTCCAGCGTACTGCCAGAAGCAGGGAGGGAAGGCTGCAAACAGCCAGCACAACGAGCAGGATCAAAGCAAAGGCATTAAAACTTTGCCAGATGATTGTATTGAGGAGAAGGAAGCCAATCACCGCAAAAAACACGATGGAAATCCACAAAAAAATTTTGGGATATCGCAAGATAAACGATTCTGTCCAATCGATCTGCTTTACGTGGTCGTGCTTTACCGCGTAGACGACGACTTGTATGATAAGCGCGATCGTCACGCAAAACAGAGCGATTTGCAGGATATTCATGATTGTACTTCTGTTCCTTTTTTCTTGCGCGTGAATTTAGGTATCATGAGAGCAAGTACGAAGGTCACGATAATCAGTGCCCAGCCACCGATAAACAGATACTGCTGCTCATATCCGCCGTACGGCGAAACGATATTGGAATACAAGAAGCTGCCCGCCAAAAAGAAAAATACGACAGGGCATGCGTATTTGATAATAAAATTCCACCACTTGCCGATTTTTTTAGACGCGGTGGAATTGATAAATTCGCGCAGCGGTTCAGCCCCCACCAACCAGCCGACGGCGATAGCCTCGAAGATACCCATGAACAGAAGGTTTCCTTCGTTGACAAAGTGATCGACGATATCCAGCCAGTAAAGTCCTGCTTTTGTCGCAAACAGAAGCGCAAGCGCAAAGCAAGCGATACATGTGCCGTAGAGCGCTTTACGCGGCTTAATACTGAATTTATCAGAAACCGCGGTCGAGACGGCTTGTACGATGGAAAACAACGAATCGATCGCAAGCGCAAACAGCATAAGAAAAAACATCAGCGAGAAGATGACGCCGACGATCTGACCGCCGGGGAACACAGAGAGCGCCTGTGGATAAGTAACAAAAGCAAGCATAACGCCCTGATAATTCATTTCCGCAATCGGGGTTCCGCTTTGGAACGAAAGATATCCGAGGGTAGAGAAAACAACAAAACCCGCAAGCAGGCTGATGCCCATGTCAGATAAGCCAATAACAAGGCTGTCCTTGGGAATGTCACTTTTCTTGTCGAGAAAGCTTCCGTAGGTGATCATTAGCGCAAACAAGATGCTCATGCTGTAGGCGACCTGCCCAAAGGCGGCGCGCCATACGTTTGCATTGCCAAGCGCAGACCAATCCGGCGTGATATAATAGCGTATTCCGTCTATCGCGCCCGGCATACTGACAGCTTGTACACACATGACGACAAGCAGCGCAACGGGGATGATGACGATCCATTTGATGAGCTTCGCCATCTTTTCCACACCTTTGCGCATACTCAAAAATACAACGATCCATGTAACAATCAAACCGATGAGCACAGGAATGGAAAAACCGCCGAGCATGCCCGGGCTATCCGATACATTGAGGATGGTATTGTTGAAGAAACCGGCAGGATCACCGCCCCACGCCATTGTGAACGAAGCGACGATATAATTGACCACCCACGCGACCAGCACAGAATAGTAGGCGGCAACGACAAAAGCGATGATCACACCTGCCCAGCCGATCCATTCGAATTTTTTGTTCATTGCCCCGAAAGCAGAGGGCGCGCCCAGCCGGTATTTTTTACCAATGGCAAGCTCCAGCATCAAAATCGGGATGCCGATCGCGAAAATCGCGATGATGTACGGCAGCAAAAACGCGCCGCCGCCATTTTGGTATACCTGCCCCGCAAATCGCCATGCGTTGCCAAGACCGACCGCACTTCCGATTGCGGCAAATATAAAGTTAGAGCGAGATCCCCAAGTTTCCCGTTTCATAAAAAATACTCCTGTAATATACATCATTTTGTATTGATAACTTATTTATTATACCATAGTTTTAACAGAACGAAACCACGGAAAAAATGATATACTGTTGTTATGGAAGAAGGACTTAAAAACTGCCGGATGTGTCCGCGTGCGTGCGGGGTAGACAGGACAGAAGGAAAAAAGGGAATATGCGGCGCGGGGGCGGAGCTCAAACTTGCGCGTGCGGCGCTTCACTTTTGGGAAGAGCCGTGTATTTCGGGAAAGAATGGATCGGGGACGGTGTTTTTTTCGTATTGTCCGTTGGGCTGCGTCTATTGCCAGAACATAGAAATCAGCACCGGGCAGGCAGGAATACAGGTGACGGCGTATCGGCTTGCGGAGATTTTTTTGGAATTGCAGGAGCGGGGCGCACATAATATAAATCTTGTTACGCCCACGCATTATGTGCCGCATATTATAGGCGCACTCAAAAACGCCAAAAAGCAGGGACTGACCATTCCTGTCGTATATAATGGCAGCGGGTACGAAGCGATGCAAACGCTGCGGTTGGTTGACGGATTGGTGGATATTTATCTAACGGATTTCAAATATATGGATTGTGAGATCGCCGAGAGGTATTCTCATGCGCCCGATTATGCGCGTGTGGCAAAATCGGCGCTTAATGAAATGGTTCGACAGGCAGGAGAGGCGGCATTTGGCAAAGACGGTATGATGCAACGCGGGGTCATCGTTCGTCATTTGCTGCTGCCCGGACATCTTAAGGATTCCAAGAACGTCGTGCGGTATGTGTACGAAACATACGGAGATACCGTTTTTCTGAGCTTGATGAGCCAATATACGCCGATGCAAGCAGAGCGGCTGCCGGAAGGATTGCGTGTAACGGTCGCAAAAGAGGACTATGAAGAATTGGTTGATTTTGCGCTTGATTTGGGTGTGGTGAATGGTTTTTTGCAGGAAGGGGAAGCGGCAAGCGAGAGTTTTATCCCGCCTTTTGATCTGACAGGGGTTTGAACGCAGTTTATTCCAAGCCCACAGATTGCACATGATCCAAGAATTGCTTGGCAACGCGCGGAGAGCGTCCGCCGCGTTCGAGCGCATAGATTTCCGCATGGCGGAAGAGTTCTTCCTTATCCGCATTAATATCATAAAAAGACGCGAGATGTTCCACGATCGAAAGATACTGTACGCGGTTTGGTCGCCAGAATGTGATCGTCAGCCCAAACCGGTCGGATAGGGAGGTTAATTGCTGCACAGTGTCGTTGGCGTGTACATCATCGCCATCGCGGTCGGAAAAACTTTCGCGCACAAGGTGACGGCGGTTGCTTGTTGCGTAGACCGCAAGGTTTTTGGTACGGGCGGAAACAGAGCCTTCCAAAATTGCTTTTAGCGCGCCAAAGTCGTCATCGTCCTTTGTGAAGGACAGGTCGTCGATAAACAGAATGAATTTCAGCGGGTTTTTGCCAAGGCTGTCCATAAGCGCCGGAATATCCCGCAGCTGGTTTTTCTTGATCTCGATCAGCCGCAGACCACGGGACGCGAATGCATTGGCAACAGCTTTGACCGTAGAAGATTTGCCCGTGCCGCTGTCGCCGTACAAAAGAACATTTGCGGCAGGCTTGCCATCAAGCAGTGCGCGCGTATTTTCTACCACGCATTTGCGCTCGTATTCATATCCGTCCAGTTGTGCAAGGCTTGTCTCATCCGGATGCAGCACAGGAACAAGCTGATGATTTTCAATGGTAAAGATCGTATGCTTTGCGAAGATACCATAACCGTTTGTGTGGATATTGTGCAAATAAGCGTCGTAAACAACAGCAAAATTGTGCGGGGTATTTGTCCACTCTGCCAAAAAACCGTTGTAGTCAATTTGCTTTTTGATATCGTCGCTTTTGATCATACTCAGTTGTTCGAGGATAGTTAATTCGTTTTTTAAGCTTTGCGTGAGACATGCGTCGAGCGTTTCACCATGCACATAACGTGACAGATATGTATTTTCGTCGTCAAGCGCCGCGCGCAGGATATAGCTGCCAAAATCTGCGGTATGACGGTATAATTTTTCGACAAATGCAGCATAATGAGAAACACTGCGGGCAACATCTTTTTTTGCGATAACGTCTGCCATGTCAAGGAACGCGCAAACCACATCCGTTTTCAACAAGCCGCGAAAAACGGTCAATGAGCGTAATTGGAGTACCATATGGTTAAGATCAGTCATGTTATGCCTCGTATCTTTGGATTTATTTTCTATTATACCACGCCGCCAAGTTCTTTATGCAGGATTTTTGTATAGAAACGAAACGCCGATGGCAGAGCGCAGTACTCTTCAATTTGCGCAATAGAACGCCATAAAAACCCCGATGGTCGGGAGGGGGAATGAACAAGATAACCGGTCATATGCCACTCTACATGTGTGAAAATGTGTTTGGAAGCACCTAGCTGTGTGGCGCAAGATGCATGGATGTCGTGGGCAGAGAGCCAATCAAGTGCCTGCCGCTCGTCGAGAGCATCCGGTGTGTTGGGCAGCTCGAACAATCCGGCGAGAAGTCCGCGCGCCGGACGCTTTAACAAGGCTGCTTGCCGATCGTGCAAAATAAGGAAAACAGTTCGCTGCTCAATGCGGCGTTCTTTTTTTGAATCCTTTAAGGGGAGTGTATGTGCGATGCCGCGCGCATAACCCTCGCACAGCCTTTTTAAAGGGCAAACTTCACATTTCGGCATTCCGTTTGGCAGGCATACGGTAGCGCCCAGCTCCATCAGTGCCTGATTAAAATCTCCCGCGTAAGAAGGAGGGATCATGCGGCGAAGCGTGGCGTCTATGGATTTTTTGACCTTGGTGTCACTGATGTTTTCGGAGCTGGCGGCGATGCGGGAAAGTACGCGCAGGACATTGCCGTCTACTGCGGGAACAGGAATGCCGAAGGCGATGGAAGCGATTGCGCCCGCTGTATACGGACCTATTCCGGGCAGCGACTGTAAAAGCTCAAAAGAAGCGGGAATATTGCCGCTGTGTTCGCGCATCACTATTTGAGCGGCTTTCTTGAGGTTGCGCGCACGGCTGTAATAGCCAAGACCTTCCCATAACTTCATCAATTGTTCATCAGGAATCGTGGACAGAGAGGCTACATCAGGCAACGCCGCCAAAAAACGCTCAAAATATGGTTTGACTGCCTCCACACGCGTTTGTTGCAGCATGATCTCAGAGACCCATACGCGATAGGGTGTAGGTCGATCACGCCAAGGAAGGATGCGTGCGTTTTTTTTGTACCAATCAAGAAGCGGTGCGGAAAAGTCCACAATTGGCGGAAAAATCATATGTAAAGTATCTCCTTACCGATCAAGCGAAATGGATCGCGCGGTATGCTCGTCCGTTACGAGGATATTAAACAGACCCGCGCGCGCGCCGCCGATGATGGAATCGACCTTATGCTCGCCACCGGCTGCGCCGATTACAACAGGAGTGGCACGCAAATCGTCCGCGGATATTGAAAGAATGCTGCTTTCAATGCTAAGTGGGCAAAGTTCTCCTTTTTTATTGTAGAATCGAGAACATACGTTGCCAACGATTTCTTTTTCACGAATTTCGTCTGCCAGGGCCTGCAACGGTTTTTCGATCTCCAGTGTTGTGGAATGCTGCGGGTCGCTGTCCACACCGACGATGGCAACGTCAAGCGAGCGCTGCTTTTCGTATGTGTCGGCGAGGGTATCGGTGAACGTTTGCGCGACGATCTCATTTGGCGCGACCAATGGAGAATACATCATAGAAACGGACGCGCTTGAATAGTTGGAGGCCATGATTTCGCACAGAGAATTTGCAAACATTGAATAGTCGCCTGCGCTTGTGCTTCCAAGCCCGCCAAGCAGCGAAACGATGTGCAGATCGACAATACTCGGATGTGGCTTAATGTAACGCGCCATGATCTCAAGTGTGCGTCCCCAGCCAAGACCGACGCTCATTCCCGAACGCAAAAGATTGGTCAGGTATTGTTCGGCCGCCGCGCCTACGCTAAGATTGACGGCTTCTTTGGTCGTTCCGCTTGCGCTCACAATCTTTACGTCCTTTAGGCTAAGTTTTTTGCGCAATGTTTGTTCTAGCTCAATGTGGTGGCTGCCCATCCGAGTATCGTGGACCTCGATGGTTACGATGCCTTCCTTTTTGGCGTCGTTTAACAGCTTGATGAGCGTGGGACGCGAAATATTAAACAATTCGGCGATTTCTGCCTGTGTCTTGTTTTCTTTATAGTACAGGTAAGATGCTTTTAATTTGACATAATAACGTTCTTCGGAAGAAAGCGACATACTGTTGATCCCCTTTATTATGAATTTACAACTGTAAATAAGTTTTATGTTTGTCAATATTATAATAAGCTTTTCAAAGGGGCTTGTCAACAAGTCAGAGGGCATTCTATGAAGCGGATTATAACACATTTGTGAGGATATGAAATCGCACGGGGAAAAGGGATTGACAGACGAAAAAAAAGATGTTAGCGTAAGGATGTGAAATATTAAGTAAACAAACTTTACAAATGTAAAATCGCGATACAAAAACATAGGAAACGGTCAAAGGAGCAAAGTAGAATGAAGTACTTTTTGGGTATTGATGCGGGGACAAGCGGCATCAAGGCAATGATCATTGATGAAACGGGAAAAATCAGCGGGATTGGCTATCACGAATGCGATGTAGTGACGCCTAATCCGGGCTGGGCAGAACAAGATCCGCTTGTATGGTGGGACGCGTGCAGTCGCGCCGTGAAGCAGGCTGTGGAAAAGAGCGGTCACGGCAAAGAAGTCGCGAGTATCGGTTTTTCCGGCCAGATGCAAGGCAGTACGCTGATGGACAAGAATATGGATCCGATCGGCAATTGCATGATCTGGCTTGACCAGCGGGCGGAAGAAGAAGTACATGATATTGAAAAGCTGATTTCTGAACAAGAGATGTTGGATACGACCGCAAACTTTTGTTTGAACAGCTTCTGGGCACCTAAGCTTTTGTGGGTCAGAAAAAATAATCCTGCGGCGTATGAAAAGATACATACCGTGCTGTTTACAAAGGATTATCTGCGTTATCGGATGACGGGTGAGGTAGCCACCGAAGTGAGCGATGCTTCACTGTCGTTTTTGATGGATGTGCCCAACCGCAAGTGGGCTGATAATATTTTTGCTAAGCTATCAATTTCTAAAGATATCGTACCACAAAGATTGGTGGAATCGCAGGAGGTCGTGGGACAGCTATTGCCGGAGATCGCTTCGGAGTGGGGGCTTTGTGCGGGAATCCCTGTTGTTGCGGGCGGCGGGGATCAGCCGGCGGGCGGTGTAGGAACGGGTATCGTCAAGTCTGGCGTGATCGGTGCGACGATCGGTACATCCGGCGTGGTATTCGGCTGCACGGACGAGCCGCTGATTGATACGAAAAAGCGCGCGTTGATGACAATGGCGCATTCTGTGCCGGATAAGTGGTGTTTTCTTGGTCTTGTGCTGACAGCGGGCGGATCGTTCAAGTGGGTGCGCGATACGCTGTTCGCGGATAAGAAAGCGTCGATGGCGGCACAGGGCAAGGATATTTATGATTATATGACGGAGCAAGCGGCGCAATCATCGCCGGGGAGCGAGGGATTGACGTTCCTGCCGTATTTCAACGGTGAGAAGACGCCTATTTCTGATCCGAATGCGCGCGCGACGTTCTTTGGACTTTCCTATCGTCACGGTCTTGGTGATATGTGCAGGAGCGTAATGGAAGGTGTAACGTTTGCGCTGCGCGATACGATCGAGATATGCCGCGAATTTGGCATTGACGTGAACGAAGTGCGCGCGAATGGCGGCGGCGCGAAGAGCGAGCTTTGGCGGCAGATGCAGGCGGATATTTATAACGCCAATGTGCTTACTATGAATATGGAAGAAGGTCCCGCGGCGGGCGGCGCGATTATGGCGGCTGTGGGTTCGGGTCATTTCGACAGTATCGAGCAAGCGTGTGGCGAGCTTGTTAAGGTAGCAAGTGTTACTGAGCCGATTGCGGAAAATGTCAAGCGGTATAACGATTATTATGGCTCGTATCGTGAGCTGTATCCTGCTCTGCGCGATATGTACGCAAAGCAGGCGGGGATCGTCGAAAAGTATCTGTAAAGTATTAAACCAAAAAACGCCTGTTTTCTTTTTTAAGAAAACAGGCGTTTTTTTATGGGGAAGGAGAGAAGAACGGTAAGCATAAGCCGAGGGATCCAGGATGTGTTTAAATTTTAATTTGAAAAGTTACGAAAAATGATTGACACATAACAAAACACTTGCTATAATGACATTATGATATAAGACGTTATAATACCAGTTGGGCGGTGAGAAATATGAAATATGTCATCGGCATCGATGGGGGCGGAACAAAAACAGACTTTGCCCTATGTGATGAGCAAGGCAATATCGTCGTACTGGATCGCTTTGAAAGTATCGCTCCGCTCTCGTTTGGGAGTGAATATTTTTTACGACAGATCAACGAATTTACCGAACAAAAATTGCAGGAACATAATATTGATAAAAAAATGATTGAGGCAGTGTGTGTTGGCGTTCCCGGTTTTGATGAGGTGAAAGAAACAGATGAAAAGATTGCGACCGGAATGGCAAAACTTTTTACGCATAGCCGCACCGTCTGCGTCAACGATTGTGTTGTGGCTTGGGCGGGCGCGCTGAAGATGAAATCCGGCATTAATATGGTCGCGGGGACAGGCGCAATCGGTTATGGACGGGATGACCTTGGGAATGAAGCACGGAGCAACGGCTGGAGTGAGATGTTTTCGGACGAAGGATCGTGCTATTGGTTGGGGATTCGGTCGGTTGGGCTTTATTGTAAGCAATCTGACGGAAGAGTGAAAAAAGATGCTTTATTCGATATATTTAATCGAGAACTGGGGTTAGAAGCGCCATTTGACATGATTAAATATTATGAAAGGGACGTCAAGGGATCCCGAAAAAATACTGCTGCATTGCAAAGATACCTCAGAACGGCTGCATTGGCCGGGGACGAAAGTGCGCTTGCATTATACTCTGAGGCCGCAAAAGAATTGGCAATCTCGATTATGGCGGTCAGACGTAATTTGCGGTTTGAGGGAGATATCTCTGTTTCGCTCACAGGGGGACTGTTTTGTAAACCGGATATCGTATCGAGCTATATTATTGATCTTCTGAATCGGCAGGATAAGGAGTATCGATTGGTAGACGCATTTACAAAACCGGTAGGAGGCGCGGCAATAATTGCTTGCGAATCTGCCGGGATGAATATAAACTTATTTATATCACATATAAATAGGGAGTTGGAGAAATGAGTACAATTAACGCACAATCATCCGTGGCAATATATCAGCAGCTAAAGGATATTTTTATAAACAATATCAGAGAAGGAAAATGGCCCGCGAGCAGCAAGATTTTAAGTGAACGTGAAATTTGTGAAAAATACAATATCAGTCGTATCACAGTACGTAAAGCGATTGACGAATTGGTTCAAAGCGGTTATGTGGAGCGCGTACAGGGGAAGGGTACTTTTGTAAGCGAAAAAGGACTGGAACAAAAGTTGACGCATCTCTATAGTTTCAGGGACGAGCTGCGAAGAAAAGGAATTGAAACAGTCGTAGAAATGAAACGCTTTTCGGTGATTCATGCGGATGATTATATCAGCAGAAAGCTGGAAATGGAGAAGGGAAAGGAAGTCTTTGCGATCGAACGACTGTTTATTTCTGACGATAGACCATATGCAAGCGAAATATCGTATATTCCAAAATCTCTTTGCAGAAATCTTTGCAGGGAGGAGGTCATGAAAAACGGTCTGTATAGATCCCTGAATAATTATGAACTTTTCCCGGATCGGGCATTTGAAAAGCTGAGAGCCGCAAATATGACGAAGGAACTTGCCGGCGAGATGGATGGAAAAGAAGGGGATGCCTATGTTGAGATCAACAGAACAACCTATTTCAAAGATGTGATAATAGAATATAATATCAGCTGTGTCCGGGGCGATATGTTTGTTTACTCGGTGGAATTAAAGTAACGGTTTTAGCCTCTGCGAGCTGAGAAAGTGGAGGCGGTATGAAAAAATACGGACAGGTTTTTCTGCGTGAAAAGCATGCAAATCTACTGGATGCAAAAGAATGCCGTAAAATAGAAATATTGGCATCAAACGACCAAAATAACGGTTTTTTTGTAGGGTGGAAGACTGAACAGAAGCGATACGATGAAATTGCCGGATATGCGAAGCAATATGAAAAAGAATTTTATTTATGGCTTCCGGTATTTGCAGAGTTTGAGTCTCAAAGGAAATTCCGGGCGCTTGAGAATATTGCGGGAGATCAAATTGTTTGGAACTCTTATGACGATAATGAAAGCTTTGCATTTTATTGTCCGAGTACGGCGGTTGGGCAATGGATCAGTTTGTTTGAAGAATATTTTGCACAGATTTCGTGTTGCGGGATATTGCTGGACAGGGTGCGATTTCCTTCTATGGTCATTGGATGGAAAGCTCTTTTTACCTGCACATGTGAAAAGTGCTGCGAATTTTATCGGGCACATGGCATTTCAAAACAAGACATATCAGATATTTACCGGGAGACCGGTTTCCATATAGAAGAAAAATCAAATGAGAATCCGCTTGGTATTACCGCCTATAAGGACGGCGGATATACCTTTCAAAATCAAGGCTTACAAAAATATCTGGATGCGCGTAATCAATTGATTGCCGCACAGGTACACAAAATTTATACTTACCTCAAATCAAAGGGATATTTGGTTGGGCTGGATTTGTTTACTCCTTTTGCGGCATATTTTTTAGGGCAAAGCTACCAAATGATCATTTCGGAGGCGGATTTTGTGAAAAGCATGTTGTACCGCTATACAAATACACCCGCAGGATTACGCTATGAAATTGATACGATGACAAGAGCGCTCTGTAGTACCCAAACGGATGAGAATGAGTTCCGCAGGAAGAGGGGATTTTTTGAAGAACTGATCGGCGCGGACAGAAAAGCGGATTTTCGACATTTGCTGCAAAGAGAGTATACTGCGGCAAAACATGCAGCAGGGGAAAAAGAAGTATTGGTGGGTGTGGAAACAAACTGGTATGAAGGACAATGTGAGATAACTCCGGAGCGTATCAAAACGAATAAGCGGGAACTTAGTGGGGTTTTAGCAGATGGGATGATTGCATCCTGGGATATTCTGACTTCGCCGGATGAAAATCTGGAAATATTCATAAATGGAGAGTGACGATGTATACGCTGGAATTTAAAGACATTTGCATGAGCTTTGCAGGGGTAGAAGTGCTTCATGATATTGGTTTTTCTGCGAAAGGCGGCGAAGTATTGGCGCTGATGGGAGAAAACGGCGCAGGAAAATCCACGTTATTAAAGATATTGAATGGGGATTATCAGCAGACTTCAGGGATATATCTTATTGATGGTCAAGAGCAACATTTCATAAACCCGCACCAGGCGATCGAGAACGGGATCGGATTGATTTATCAGGAACGGCAAATCGCAGAGGAGATGAATGTAGCGGAAAATGTTTTTATGGGCAACCTGCCGCGTAAAGGGATGCTTGTGGATTTTGGGAAATTATATCGTGATACGCAAGAATTGATTGACGAGCTGGAACTGCCGATTTGTCCAACAGACAAGGCAAAGGATCTATCCGTCGCAATGCAGCAGATGGTTGAGATTATGAAGGCATATTCGAGAAATCCCAAAGTGCTTGCGTTTGATGAACCGACCGCCAGTCTGAGCGATAAAGAGGCAGATGTATTGTTTGCCCTTATTGAACGGCTAAAAAAGCAAGGGATCATTATTATTTATGTTTCGCACCGTATGAAAGAGATTTTTAGGATCGCTGACCGCATTGTGGTGTTAAAGGACGGGGGATTTGTGTCAGACCTCATTGCAAGGGATACCGGTGAGGAACAGCTGGTGGAGCTGATGGTTGGAAGACCAATGAAAAGTGTATTTTCAGAACTTCCTAAAACAAAGGCAGAAGATGAAATCGTGCTTGATGTCTGCAGAATCAAAAATAAAAAATTTGCAGGGGAAAGTTTTCAGTTGAAAAAGGGGGAAGTGCTGGGATTCTTTGGTCTGGTGGGAGCGGGACGTACAGAACTTATGCGCGCGGTCTTTGGTGCAGACCCGATCGAGGAGGGACAAATATTTTTAAACGGAAACGAAGTTCAAATCAAAGAGCCGCTTGATGCTATTCGATTAAAAATTGCCTATTGTTCAGAAGACCGTAAGCAGGAAGGGATTATTCCATTGCGCTCGGTGCGAGAGAATATAAGTCTTGTCGTAGTTAGAAGGCTGAGAAAGGGAATTTTTATCAATAGTGAGAGGGAGAGGGCTTTCGCGGAAAACAGTATTGAAAAATTTAATATCAAAACATCCTCGCAAAACAAACCAATCATAGAATTGAGCGGAGGGAATCAGCAGAAAGCGCTTTTGGCAAGATGGCTTGCGTCTGATCCGTCGGTCATTATATTGGATGAACCGACAAAGGGGATTGATGTGGGCGCAAAGGAAGAAATATATAAAATGATTCGTGAGATCGTATCCAAGGGTGTTTCGGTGATCGTGATTTCTTCGGAACTCCCGGAGATTATCGGTTTGAGCGACAGAATGGTGATTATGCGAAATTATCAGATTGTGGGGGAATTAGACAGGGCAGAAGCAACGGAAGAGCGCGCGTTGAATATGGCAATGCTGGGCAGCAGACAGGAGGAGAGGGAAATTGGGTAATCAAATGAGCAGGCAGACACTTGCAATCAAATCATTTTTCAGATCGAACAACTTTGGACTTATCTGTGTTTTTATCGCTATGAGCGTTATCTTTATGATTTTATCGCCGCATTATTTAAGTCCGCAAAATATTATGAACATATTAGTATCGGCATCACTTGTCGGGTTGGTAGCAATCGGAGAGTCCTATCTGATTATTGGAGGACAGATCGACCTTTCGCCGGGATCCGTTGCCGCCTTTGCGGGTGTAGTAGCGGCATGGCTGTCTGTCAATGGTGTGCATATTTTATTCATCATACCTATTGTACTCGGGCTGGGGACACTCATCGGAATGTTTAACGCGTTTCAAGTAAATAAAATCAAGATACAACCGTTTATTGCAACACTTGCTTCAATGTCTATCTTTCGGGGATTTGCATACATCATTTGCAATGGGAAACCGATTTATGTAGGAGACGAAGCGTTTATGAAACTTGGGAATGAACGCATACTGGGCGTGCCGGTTCCGGTCCTTATATTGATAGCGGCATTTATTGTATTTGGGGTACTGCTTGCAAAGACCTGTTTTGGACGCAATATTTATGCGACCGGGGGAAACGCTTCAGCCGCTCGGTTAGCGGGTATTCGACCCAATGCGGTAAAAACAAAACTATATATCATAAGTGGAGCGCTCGCGGCGCTGGGGGGCGTTATCTTAACGGCAAGAATGAACACAGGTCAACCGACAGCGGCAAACGGTCTTGAGTTTGATGCGATTACCGCAACAGTACTTGGAGGGACTGCCATGACGGGTGGTCTTGGATCTATGAGCGGTACATTTTTAGGAGTCCTTATTCTGCAAGGATTCAATAATGGGCTTTTATTGCTGAATGTACCGTCCTTTTGGCAATATGTGGCGAGGGGGCTTTTACTGGTGTTGGCGCTTACTTTTGATTATTATCGCGAGAAGAAGAGAAACGCGAATTAATCGGATTTACTATTAATCTAACGGAACAACTTATTAGGATCAATTGTTTGGACGACTGATTTCAGCGTCTGGTGGTTTTGCTTACGCTGTAAACAGATAAATATCGGGATAACCGGTGGAAAATGATGGAGGGAAAAAAATGAAACATGTAAAAAAACTTTATCTTGCAGTGATCTTTGTATTGGTGGCAGTTATGTTGGTAGCCTGTGCACAGCCCGCTGTGCCGGAGCAAGGATCGCCGTCCGCAGAACAGGAAACAGCGACGGTACAAGCAGAAGAAACTGCGCAGGAATCCGGTGCGCAGGGGGGGAAAGCGCTTGCAGATGTCAGGATTGGAGCCATTTATCGTGATATGACACAGTCATGGTTCATTGATGAAGCGGCGGCAGCTTCCGCTATGGCAAAAGAACTGGGAATTCAGGATTTACTGGTGGGAGATGCAAAAGAAGACCCGCAGACATTTACGGATGTGGTGGATAACTTCCTTGTACAGGGTATTGATGGACTGATTGTAAATATCCCGGATCAGCAACTTAGCAAAATGGTCGTTGATAAATGCGCGGAGGCAGGGATTCCCATCATGGCAGTTGATGTGCCGTTGATCGATAACGATGGAAATTACCTTGCGCCGGGTATCGAACTGGATGGATATTTATGCGGGGAAGAAATGGGTAAGTGGGTCAACAATTATATCGAAGAAAATAAGATGATGGAAAATCCGGATGAAGTTGGCGTTATTATTTTAGCGCTGGAACAAATAACAAGCTGTGTACCGCGCGCAGACGGTCAATACGATGCGTTTATGGCCGCGCATCCTGATTTTCCAAAGGACAAGGTGATTCGTATAGACTATGGAAACGGCTCTACAGACGAAGGATTTAACAGTGCGGCTGCAACGATCACTGCGAATCCACAAGTTAAAAAATGGATCGTAATGGCGGGAAATGATGAAGGCGCGCTGGGTGCGACAAGGGCACTGGAGCAGGCCGGACTTGATAAAGATTCTGTTGTAGTGGGCTTGGGAGGATATCATGCTAAAGATGAGTTTAGAAAAGAAAACTCTTGTTTTCGAGCATCGGCATATATTCAGGCTTCAACGGTAGGGAATGAATCTGTAAAAGCAATGGTAGCAAATATTACAGAAGGAACTCCTATCTTCGAAGAATATAAGACAGACAAAGCCTTTGGCGTCTATCCGTTCAGCGCGATTATGGTAACGGCAGAGAACTTCGAAGAAATTATGGGCAAAGACGCAGAGTAAAGAACTGTATGTATGAGAAGCGCAGCGGGGAAGCGTATTCCCCGCTGCAGTAAAAGGATTGACAACATAGGCGCGGCATCGCGAAAGCGGGAGTCAATGCGTCAGGCTGAGGAGTATAACATGTATTACATTGAAGAGGAAATGAAAAGCCAATTTGATAGTATAGACAAAACGGTCAATTATATTTTGGGAAAACAGAAAGAGATCGCGTGCTTTTTCGAAGGACAAAAAAAAGTATGGTTCGTAGGAAGCGGATCCAGCTATTGTTTGGCACAATCCGCATCTATGATTTTCAACCTGAATAACCCGCTTTATTGTGCAAATTATGTAGCAGCGGGCGATATGATGCTTAACTTTGAAAAATATAAAAATGTGATGGCGGGAAGCGTGGTCGTCTTTTTATCGCGTTCAGGCAGTACGTCAGAACTATTACGATGTCTGGTACTTTTGAAGGAGATCGATTGCAAATGTATGGCAATATGTGCACGGAAAAATGCGGAAACCTCTAAGACATGCGGGCTTAATTTGGAAATAGAATGGGCTTTCGATCATAGCGTATGCCAAACGCGCACTGTGTCGAATCTATATGTGGCATGTTTGGCATTATCCGCATGTTTGGCGAACAATGACGAGCTGATTTCAGATCTTTGCGCCATCAATAAACTGTCAAAAGCTTATAGAGAGAGATATGAATCGGAGCTTGCCAAAATAGGTGAAAACAAAACATGGGACAACGGGGTGACACTTGCGGATTGTGAATGTGCAGGGCTTATTGCTGAAGGAGCATTGGCGTTTAAAGAAATCTGTCAGAATCCTTCTAACTTTTATAATGTTCTTGACGTACGGCACGGACCGATTGTGATGATTGGGGAAACAACCTTGGTATTTTTGTTGGCGGCTGGTATGGACAAGGAATACAGAGATTTGGTCGCGGATATCAAGCAGAAAGGCGCAATATGTGTTACCGCCGGTATGTTTGAGGAGGAATTGGGTGGAGATCTTCATTTACAGCTTCCGGTATTTCGCGAACTTTCGGTGGCGGCAGTATTCTTGTTGTTCTCAATACAATATGTAACGCTTATCAAGGCTTTCAGTAATGGAGTCAATCCGGATAAACCCGCCGGGCTTAAACCTTGGATCGAATTGTGAGGGAAAAATGGTACAGTTCAGGGTCGGAGTAAAAATTTATTCATACGATTGGTATTGGAAATACGGGCTGGATTATAGACAGGCGGCGCAGGTTCTAAAGGAACAAGGAATGAATTTTGTTATTGCGCAAAACGAATATATTCCTTCGAAAAATACCGCGGTTGACGCGGAAGTCCCGGAAGAATGCAGGGAAGCCTTTGAAAACTACAGCGATCAAGAGTTTGTAAAAGCATTGCAGGAAGAAGGGATCGAATATTATGCTTCTGCGTTAATGTTCTTCAATCCGGAGGAAATGTATCGATTTGGAAATGTACCCGTTGATATGTATGGGAACCGTGTACAAAAAGAAGATTGGTACATCGGGGCATGTCCCGGTTCTGATGCATATGTGGAGCATAAAATACAGCAGATCATACATTGCGTCCGCGAGCTGAAGCCGGACGGCATTTTTCTTGGATTTATGCGTTTCCCGGGATTCTGGGAAACATGGTTGCCCGGTACAAAGGAGCAGGAATGGAATGAATGTTGCTTTTGTGACACCTGTATGAAAAAATTCAGCCGGGAAAAAGGGGTGCAAATTCCTGATGAAATAAAGGAAAAAGGCTTGTGGATCCGAAAAAATGCGTATCAAGAGTATGTAGAGTGGAAGTCTGATGTGTTATTTAACATTGCGGAAAGAATCAAGCGGGAAATACGCATATATAAAGAAAATACTAAGCTCATATTGAATACGCTTCCATTTGACAGGGCACATTTTGGGGATGCGGGGCGAAATATTTTTGGACAGGATCTAGAGAAGTTGTCAACTGTTATCGACGTTTTTGAGGTCATGGGATACCACCAGATCCTTAACAGACCGGAAGTCTGGGTGGCAGATGTAGGTCGGGAATTGAAAGAAAGGTTACCGCATAGCGAAGTGGTTTGTACGATACAGGTTTCCCCTTCCTATCTTGATGGCATGCATGCGGGCAAAGGAAGGACGGAAACGATTCATTTAGGTATGATAAAAGAGGAGATCAAACAGATCGGGCGGGATACGGATGGAATTGTGGTATATGCATGGGCGGATTTTTTGAAGCAGAGAATGATGGGTGACGAAAAAATTATTGAAATAGTGAAGGAAACATCGAGAGGGAATACTTCCAAATGATAGGATGAAAAGGCAGGGATATCATGGCAATTACAACATCAAAGGAAATTTTGCTGGCGGCGCAAGATGGCGGGTATGCGGTTGGTGCGTTTAACGTTGAGAATATGGAGATGGCAATAGCGGTAGCAGAGGCAGCAGAAGAAATGAAGAGCCCTGTAATCATGCAGACGACGCCTTCTACGCTTAGATATGCAAAACCGGCAATATTCGCAGCAATGATCAGCGGGATCGCGCAGCAATGCAACGTACCTGTAGTGCTGCATCTTGACCATGGGAGCAATGTTGGTTTGGCGCGGGAATGTGTGTCGGCGGGGTACACTTCGATTATGATTGATGGATCAACAAAGCCATTTGAGGAAAACATTTCCATAACGCAAAAGACGGTAAAGCTTTGCTCGGCTTTTAAAATACCGGTAGAGGCGGAGCTTGGAACTGTGGGCGGAAAAGAAGATGATACGCAAGCTCGAATCATGTATACGGATCCGGCCTATGCGGTACGGATGGAATGCCTGACAGGTATAGATTCGCTCGCGGTAGCAATTGGTACCGCGCATGGTATATATAAAGATATTCCGGTTTTGAACAAAGAATTACTTGCTGAAATCAAAACATGCGTATGTGTTCCATTGGTATTACACGGGGCATCAGGCTTGCCGGATAGTGATGTAAGAGAGTGCATAGAATTGGGGATTTGCAAGGTAAACTTTGCAACAGAATTACGCATGGCATTCATGGATGGCGTGAGACATACACTGCAAAAAGACATGTCGATCATAGATCCCAAAACAGCCGGAATGGCAGGCAGGGAGGGTGTACGCAAGTTAGTGATTGAAAAAATCGGCGTATGCGGCAGTGCGGGAAAGGCATGAGGAGCAGCGGACGATATGATTGTAACAGTAATGCTAAACCCATCGGTTGATAAGCTGTATATTGTGGATAAACTGAAAAAAGGTCGGGTTATGCGTATGCGGCAAGTAAAAAATACTGCCGGAGGCAAGGGCATGAATGTCTCTCGCGCGCTGGCAATCGCAGGCGAGCAGGTATGCGCGACCGGATTTGTGGGAGGGATCAACGGGCGACTGTTTGAGACACTGATCGAACAGCCGTGTATCAAGAAATGTTTTACATATGTAGAAGCAGAAACACGTTGCTGCGTGAATGTTTGGGATGAAAATGAAAATACAAGTACGGAATTTTTAGAACCGGGCGACATGATATATCAAAAAGAAATCGACTGTTTTCAAATGGATTTTGAGCGGGCGGTAAAAGAATGCGATTGTGTATGTATTTCCGGCAGCTTGCCAAAGGGCGTAGATGCGAGATTGTATGTATGGATGATCGAGCATTGCAAGGAACGGCAAATACCGGTTGTTGTAGATACGTCAGGAGATGCCCTCGTAAAGTCAGTTGAGGCGCGACCGACCATGATCAAACCAAATATGGATGAAATAAGCTGCATGGTGGGGAAAAGAATCACAACGCAAGAGGAATGTGTGTCGGCGGCGCAACTGCTGCAAAAACAAGGGATCGGCTATGTATTGGTTTCTATGGGGGAAAAAGGAGTAATCGCCGTATGTGATGCAGGGACGTTTTATGCACGTCCGCCAAAGGTGGACATAGTGAATACGGTGGGGTGTGGTGACAGTATGATAGCAGGTTTTGCATGGTCTATGGTTCGGGGATATAAAATGGAAGATATGCTGCGGAGGGCGGTTGCGGTTGCTACTGCAAGCGCAATGGAACGGGGGACAGCAAGTTTTAAAGTCGAAAAAATGCATAGAATATTATCACAAGTAATAGTACAAAAACTTTAAATGAGATTTATTCTATTGCGATATTTTTTGCTCTGCATCGTCAATGGAAGTGTATCCATAGGCAAGACAGGTGTTTTGCAGGATGATCTCGTTTAAATTGCGATGCTCGCGCTGCAAAGCATCTACATACGCGGCATAATATTGCAGCGTTTTTTGCGAATAAGTGGCGAGCTCGCCTTTCAAATACGTTTCAAACGATGTACCATAAAGGCTGTCCTCGCTCTGATGGATTGGGCGACCATTGCCCGTTACATATGGATAACGACGAGACAGTTCTTCAAGCCAGCAGACCTGAATAGCCGCGATCTCTTCGATCAGCGCTTTTTTTTCTGCCGAAACAGGGGCGAGCTGTGCCTTGATTGCAGCATATTCTGTGGGGGAGGTGTGTTCCATCATATAGCCGTATTTTTCGGAAAGCAGGTTTCTGCCTTCGGTTTGAGCTGCCATGAGATCGTCTAAGTAGCTGTGCAGCATATCATCGTTCCACGCGCGGAGTTGGCTGCCGCGCTGAACGGTAAAGGTTTTCAAATCGTCCTGACAGGAGGCGCGTCCGCCGATGTTGTTTACCGCATCAAACATGGTCCATTCGATATCCAAAATTTGTTGTACGATCATCATTTCTCCTTACTCCGCCAGTATATGAAGACGGCGGATATCTTCGTCCTTGATGTTCTGCATGATAGATTGGCAATGATCGTGCAGAAAATCGCTGTTTGCCTCTGTGAGATTCTGCCGTTTCAGTTCGGCGATCACAAGGGCACAGATGTTTTCAACAATTGCCTCGCGGTTTGCGTATGCATCGGGTTCGCAACGATCGGCGCACAGCGCGGAAAATAAGGGATACGCTTCAGGCAGGACGAACAGCTGCTTTAAGCCGCGGTGTGCCCATTTATAAAAAGGCATATATCTTTTGTTGAGCAGATAGATCATCGAAAAAGAGGTTTTGATAAACTCATGCAACGCGCATTGTGCCGCCACATATTCCTTACGCTTTATGCTGCGGGCATAGTTGTATTGCCCGGATTGTGCCATGATCGCGGCGCGCGCAACGATTTTTTTGATGCGCACATCTTCCGGATAAAACGCGAGAAGTGCTTTGCGGATGGAGCTGAATTCACCAAGATCGTCCATAAAGACTTCGCCGTTCGTCACAACAGCGAGATAATTCTCAGGCAACCGCCGCCATTCCAAAAGCGTAGTGGGAGCGGTCTTGAGCCCCGTGTATTTCCAATAGAAATGCGATGTTTGCATAACACCTACGCGCCCGTCGCCAAATTCACTCGTTTCGCGTTTTGGAAAACCGCGAAAATCGCCGGGCAGCGCTGCATAATTATCCGCAAGCGCAGGACCGATCTTAGAAAAATCCTGATCTGTGAGCCACAGGCAAAAGGATGGACCCCAATCGTGGTCGCGGGAAATTTCGTCGTCAAAACCAAAGCATTCGGACCCTTCGCCAACAAGACCTGCGGCGATCCGTCCCTCATAAGCGGGAAAGGATTGCCGGATCATCGGCAACCCGCAATCCTCAAAGTACTGCTTTGCCAAAGAAAGTCCGTTCATATGCTGCATGAATTCCTTTTCGACTCCAATTCTTTGAGCACAGCGATCGCCTGTTTGCTGATCTCGTGCTCTTCGCCGTAGACAGCGCGATAGATGTCCGCAGCTTGCTTTATATATGCTTCTGCCTGAGCAGCATCGCCGAGCTTTTCATATACACGGCGAAGATTGTCGCAAGCAATGCCGTATTCGATATTGCGACCGAAGAAACGCTCCACTGCGGGTAAGACCTTAAGGTAGGTTTCTTTGGCCTGTTCATAGCTTTCGTCGCGGTATAAAAATGCCGCGTGAAGATTGAGGGCAGCCGCATAATGCGGGCTTTCCTCAGGCAGGCTCTCATATAGGGCGATGGAACGCGCGAGCGCCTCCTTAGCATTGGCGTTATCTCCCAGACGATTGTAGAGCGCGGCTAAATTGTTATACGTTGTGGCTACGTCGTTATCTGCATTGCCAAGCGGCTCCAAAACGCGCAGCGCCTGTAACAGGCAGTCTACCGCCTGCTCATAGTTTTTCACGTCCTGATATAAAAGAGCCATATTGTTGAGCGCGCTTGCGAAAAGATAATTGTCTGTTCCTACTGTATTGCGGTAGGTTTCCATCGCCTCCTCGAACGCTTTTAAGGATTTGTCATATTCGCCCATCAAACGGTAGGTCCCCGCAAGGTTGTTTAGATTAGTGGCATATTCCATACTGTCTTTGCCGATAAATTCGGCGATGATCTCGCCGGCGGCGCGAAATGCTTCTACCGAAGCCGCATATTTGCTGGTTCCGCGGTAAAATCCGCCCATCTCACTCAAAACTGCCAGATAATTTGCGTTAAAGCCGCCGCAACATGGACGGAAGGAAGTAGCGCTTGTCTGTAAAAAGCGTTCTACCTTTTCCATATCACCGGTAGCATATTGTTCGTCGAGTTCTTCAAAAAATTTTTGCGTCGGGTTTTCCATAAAAATATACACTCCTTTTATCATTGAAAAAACTTACATATGTAAAATGATGTGAAGATCGTAAGATTCTTTGTGCATATTATACTGCCGATACGGAAAAATAACAACAGAAAGGGAGCGGTCAAATGTGAAGAGCAAGCCATTCGTCAAAGGATGAGAGCTGCTTTGGGGTATGAAAGAAATGTTTGCAATCCGGTAGTATGTCGATAGAACAGCCGAAGCGTTTTGCAAATGCTCCGGTGGTATTACACGCGCACAGCTCATCGTTGGCGCCGCACAGGATAGCGGTGGAAACATCCCAACAGGTAAGGGGATGTTCTTGCACGTAACGGTAATATTCCCAGTCGAGCGCGGGTGCGCCGGGCAAGAAAATACGCCGCTCTTGCGCAAGTCGTTGTTCGCTTACTCCAAAAGAACGCATCATACTCCGCAGAATGTGGTGCATATCTATAACGGGCGAGAGAAACAGTGCTTTTTGAAAAGGGATACCGGCGTAGGCGAGCAAACTGAAATATGCGCCGATACTACAACCAAATAGGCTGATATCGCGGTAACGCTGCTTTGCGTAATCCAAAACCGTATGCAGGTCGGACATGCTCTGCGTGATACTGCAAAAACCATCGCCTGCACGTTCGCCATGATCCGGAAGATCAAAGCTTAGAACCTGACATCCTGCGCGCAATACTTGACCGGCGAGCAGGCGGATCACGGTATCTTGTTTGTTTGACAGATTTCCGTGTACAGCGATCCATACTTTATTCGAAGGTTCTCCCCATATGATAGAAGGGATATCTTCTATGAGAAACGTTGTCTGTAAAAGGGATGCATCCTGCACCATAATGCCTCCTGACTGTATGAAACAACTTGCCTAGCGACGTGTCAAAACGGTCACGACCTCTACATGCGCGGTTTGAGGGAACATATCTACCGGCTGGATGAGCCCTGCCGTATAACCGAGTTCATAGAACAGTTTAAGATCACGCGCCAGTGTTGACGGATTACAAGAAACATACCCGATCTTAGGAATTTTAGCGGATGCAAGCGTACGGATCAAAGTTTCGTCAAGGCCTTTGCGCGGTGGATCGACGATCACCGCGTCAGCCGGACCGTGGGTCTTTAAAAGCTTGGGCAGTAACGCGCAAGCGTCGCCGGAAAAAAATTCCGCGTTTTCGATACCATTCAAACGCGCATTGAATGATGCGTCCGCAATTGCTTGTTCGACAATCTCTATACCGATCACATTCTTGGAATGCTGTGCGGCGGCAAGCGATATGGTTCCCACGCCGCAGTAGAGGTCAAATACGGTTTCGCTCCCTTTCAGTTCAAGCATTTTGAATAATGTATGGTATAACACTTCTGTTTGTGCGGAATTGACCTGCAAAAAGCTTTGCGCGCCCAGCTTGAAGCTGAGACCGGAGAGCGTTTCGAAAATATGATCGCGCCCATGGATACAAACAGATTTTTTGCCGAGGATCGCGTTTGTTTTTTGCGTGTTGATATTGAGCATGATTGACTTTACTTGCGGCAACACAAATTCAAACAGCATGATGAGATGCGATTTGTGCGGGATGTCCTTGCCATTGATACAGAGGATGAGCATAATATCGCCTTCTTTATTTTCACGAAGGACAATGTGTCGAAGGAGTCCGGTATGTGTTTTTTCGTCGTAAATGCTGATGTTGTTTTTGACGATCCATACACGTAGCTGTGACATCACGATATGAAAATCGGAAGGCTGTATTTTGCAGTCGTCAACGTCTACAATGCGATGAGAATGCGTTGCATAAAAGCCGATGTCTATCTGTGCGCCATTTTGTTGCGCGGGGAAAGCCGCCTTGTTGCGGTAGCGGTAGTCTTGCCGCGCAGGCAGAGGAAAACTGACGGGGATTTCGAGCCCTCCGATGCGCCGGATGCAGCTTGTGACATGATCGTGCTTGAATTGGAGCTGTCCGGCATAGGAAAAATGCTGCAACGTACAGCCGCCGCACTTGCCAAACACATGACAGGGCGGTTTTAGGCGCATTGGCGAAGGGTGGATGACTTCTTCCAGTTTGCCGACGCCATACTTTTTCTTAAGAGCGATCAACTTTGCGCGAACAGTTTCGCCCGGCAGCGCACCGTCTATAAATATGGTCATGCCCTCATGTTTTCCGATTCCCTGACCGTCCGTTCCCAAGTCGTGTACCAGACATTCTATACTATCGTTTTTTTTCATATTTCTCTCGCCGCCTTGTTTTTTACAAATCTCATTATAGCAGAAGCCCGTTTAAAACAGAAGAAAATTTGATCAATGTACCATATTTTGACGCTCGGCATGATATGATAAAATCAAGGAAGGTGTTTTTATGATGGAAAACTTAATGTGGATCGCTTTGATCGCGATTGCGGTGCTGTGCATCTTGATATTGGTGCGGCAGGGCAAAAAGACGGACGACGGCGCGCGGCTGCGCCTGGAGCTTACCAACCAGTTCAACTTGCTTTCGAATATGATGCTCGATACGATGAACAAGGTATCGGGCGCGAACAACACCAGTGTGGAGATTTTGCGCCGCACAGTGGAGGACAAGCTTGCGGAGATACAGAAGTCGGTGGATCAGAAGCTTGATACTACCCTGAAAAGCGGGTTATCCACATCGTTTGCGCGCGTGAATGAGCAGTTACGGCAGGTGTATCAGAGCATGGGCGAGGTGCGTGCGCTAACGAGCGGGATCGGCGATTTGAAGAATATTCTCTCCAATGTAAAAACGAGGGGCATCTGGGGAGAGGTACAACTGTATCGGTTGCTTGCCGATTTTATGGCGCCCGGGCAGTTTGAGGAGAATGCAAAGATCGAGGGGGATAATACCGTCGAATTTGCGATCCGCATGCCGCGCGAGCAGGGCGGGGCAACGCTGTTGCCTGTTGACTCCAAATTTCCGATGGATAGATATGCGCGCGTGCTTGCTCTGATGGAAGCGGGAGAGATGGAAGCGCTGCGCGCCGCTCAAAAAGAGCTGGTTGCGGCGGTGGTCACAGAAGCGAAAAAAATCAATGACAAATATATCCGTCCGCCTAAGACTACGGATTTTGCAATCATGTTTTTACCGTCGGAGGGTTTGTACGCTGAAGTGATCAGGCTTGGATTGATCGAACAATTGCAGCATAAATATAAAGTGATGGTGGCGGGACCGTCTACGCTCAGCGCGTTTTTGACAAGTTTGCAGACCGGCTTTCGAACGTTGTCCATCAAAGAACATTCCGCCTTGATTATTGATATGTTGTCCGCGATCAAGGTGGAATTCGAACAGTTTGCGCTGCTGCTGCAAAAAACACAAAACTCGCTTTGCGCGGCGCAAAACCATTTGGAAGCAGTGCAAAAGCGCTCGACCAAGATACAGACGAGGCTTTCGGATGCGGAAAAATGGGAGGATGCGGAGGATTAAGCTTCCTTTTCGAACACGTAATCGTCCATTACAAAGCCGTTGCCGATTTCGTTGCATACATCGCCTGTTTTTTGAAAACCAAGTTGTTCGTACGCGGCGATGGAGGATGCGTTTTTTTTGGAAACCGTGAGCCAGATCGCGTGCAGGCGCATGTCTTTTGCTATTTCTGCAAGCTCTGCGATAACGTCGCGCGCATACCCTTGTCCGCGGAATTCTTTGAGGATATAAAACTTGCTCAAAAACAGCTTGCCCTGCGGATAATAAGGTTTGATTCCTACATAACCGATGGGTACAAGCGTTTTGCGGATGAGGTAATATTCATACCCTTCGCCCGAAACGGCAGACTTGATGGCTGACGCGCTTTGGAATTTTTCGAGCATATACTCGATCTGGTCGGCGCTCACAATACCGGAATAGTGTTCGCGCCATATCTCGTGCGCAAGACCCGAAACAAGAAGGTATTCACGTTCTTTGCTTATTTTTTTTAGGCGAGCCCGTGTCATACGCTTTATCCCTGATCCTTAATAAACGCTGCAATGCTGCGGTCATATGTGGCTTCGCCCTCCTTGGAGAAAAAGCAGCCGGGGATCTCGCCCGCGCGGCGGTGATGCATCACACAGTCGCAGCACATACCGCGTCTTGGGCAGTTATAGGTACAGGTACAATGTTCCAAGTTCATTTCTTTTTTGCATTCCATAGTAGAGATCCTCACTTTCGTTTTTGTTTAAAGTATTCGGAGAGCAAGCAGGCGCATTCTTTCTCCAGCACGCCGCCTGTGATTTGCGGTTTGTGGTTCAACTTCCCCTCTGAAAGATCGTATAATGTGCCGAATGCTCCGGCTTTTTTATCGTATGCGCCAAAGACGATACGCGGAATGCGCGCGTTGATACTCGCGCCTGCGCACATAGGACAGGGCTCCAGCGTCACATATAAGGTGCAATCGAGCAGCCGCCATCCACCTAAATGTTGGGAAGCCTGCTGTATGGCAAGGATTTCGGCGTGGGAGAGCGGGGAACGGTTGGTTTCACGCATATTGTGGGCGCGGGCAATGATTTGATCGTCCCTTACAATCAGTGCGCCGATGGGGACTTCGTCCATCGCGCTTGCTGCGTTTGCTTCGTCGATTGCAATGCGCATATATTCTTCATCAGACACTGCGCGGTCCTCCTTCGTGTAGCTTGCGGAGAAGAGCTTTTGCCTGCATACGCAGATCGTATGCGTTTTGATAGCTCTTTTTTGCGCCGGCAATGTCACCGTCATCCAGAAATCGGATGCTTTGCCGGAGTTCTTTGGCGGTGTCTTCAAATAAGGTATTGATCTGCGTGATGCGCGGATCGGGAATGTTGAGGGTTGCGAGATCTTGCAGGATGGTTTTTAAATCCGCACGTGTATATATGGACGGGTTTTCCTCCTGTATTTGCTTCATGCACATGTCAAGACGCATTTCAATATCCAGATCGGCAAGAAAATTATCATATTGTTCCACTACCGGAAGGCTGCAGGAAAAACAAAAGATCGTTGTGAAAAGCAGCAGGGCGGCAACGTGAAATCGCTTCATAGTATACTCCTGTGACGTTCTTGTTTGACACATTTATTATACAGATTTGACATTGATATTGCAATTATATCAGCTCTTTGGTAAAATAAATAACGGCGCATGGAGAGGTATCGAAGTGGTCATAACGGGGCGCACTCGAAATGCGTTTGTCTTAAC
>CAZBSH010000030.1:0-28224 GCA_964494645.1 uncultured Christensenella sp.
ACCAGCGACCCCCTACATGTGAAGCAGGTACTCTGACCAACTGAGCTATGCCTCCGTGAGACATATTATACCACATTTTTAATGTCATGCAAAAGTTTTTATCAAAAAAGAGCGGATAATTTCCGCTCTTTTTTCTTCATCCGCTCGTGCGAAGTGTTTTTACCAACTTTTCATATTCTGCCGCACTCAATAATCCCTCATCTTGTAAGCCGCGAACCTCCACAAGCCACGAACCATATGCATCCTCATTGACTCGCTGTGGCTGCTCTGCCAGCGATCGATTCGCCGTTACGATTTTCCCATCCATCGGCATATAAATTTCTGCTTCTGTCTTCACAGATTCCACATCCGCAAATATATCGCCCTTTTGATATTCTTCTCCCGAATGCGGCAAGCTCACATAAACGACATCTCCCAGCGTTTGCTGTGCATAATCGGTGATGCCTATCTTTGCTTTTCCATCCTGCTCAAAGGATATCCATTCATGGGTCTTCGTATATTTCAAGTTTTTTGGCACATTCATTTGTTTTCCCTCTTATCTTCGGGTATTCTTGCTCCCTTATATAAACGACGAAACATCCATTCAATCCAAATATCATAAATTTTTATGATTTCGTCAGAAAATCGTTCACCTTTCTTCATACATAACCCGTGAAATATGGTATAATAGCACTACTAATATTATTATCGAAAGGAACGTTATGGCAGATATCCAGCGCTACGAATCGCCGTGCAAGTCCGGTCTGACCCAAGAGCAGGTCAACGCGCGTATCGAACAGGGACTTACAAACGCATATAACACCCATACAACAAAAACTTACCGGCAAATATTCAAGGATAACTTCCTTACGTTTTTTAATATTTTAAACGCGATTTTTACCGTTCTCATTATCGCAACCGGCTATATCAAAGAACTTGTATTCCTGCTCGTCGTAGTGGGCAACCTGATCATCGGCCTTGTGCAAGAGCTGACCACCAAAAACACGCTCGATAAGCTTTCCGTCCTTGTAACCGCTAAGGTAACCGTCGTTCGTGATTGCAAAGAAAGCATCTTGAATGTTACAGATCTTGTACTTGACGATGTGATGCTCCTCAAAACAGGAAACCAAATCAGCGCAGACAGCATTCTTTTAGAAGGAACGCTTGAAGTAAACGAATCCCTGATCACCGGCGAATCAGACGTCATTGTCAAATCTCCCGGCGATTTTCTTTATTCCGGCAGCTTTGTCGTATCGGGGAATGCCTATGCGCGTGTGGAGCACGTCGGTCTCGATAACTATGCCAACAAAATCTCCTCAGACGCAAAGGTTACAAAAAAGCGCCATTCAGAATTGCGGAGCGCCCTTAACAAGATATTGAAAATTATCAGTATCATCATTGTTCCGATCGGTGTCCTTTTGTTCTTAAAGCAATGGCTTGCCGTGGGGCTTCCCATTGCGGATAACACGGTCAAAACCGTCGGCGCTCTCATTGGAATGATACCCGAAGGTCTTATCCTGCTGACAAGTATCTCGCTTGCGACAAGCGCAGTCATCCTTGCCACCAAGCACACATTGGTACAAGATCTTTATTGTATCGAAACGCTTGCGCGTGTTGATGTGCTGTGTCTTGATAAAACCGGAACGATCACAGAAGGACGTATGCAGATCGAGGATGTCGTGGAGCTCCGCAAAGCGGATATTCCCAATCTTCTCGCTAATATGGCAGGCGCATTGCAAGACGACAATGCGACGATGAATGCCATCCGCGAAAAATTCGGGAAACGTTTTGATTATTCCGTTAAGCACATCATCCCGTTTTCATCCGCGCGTAAATATAGCGGCGTCGCATTTGAAGACCGTGGCACATACCTTCTCGGCGCGTATGAGTTTATCTTTCCGGAACCGTTTGAGGGTATTGATCCTGACGCATATGCGCAAGATGGTTACCGGGTGCTTGTTCTTGCACACAGCGATTATTTCGCCGAAAACAATGAGGTTCCGCAAGGAATGCATCCGCTTGCTTTTATTATGATCGCCGATCGGATACGCGCAGACGCGGCGGAAACACTTGCCTTTTTTGAGCAACAAAAAGTGGATATTAAAATCATATCCGGCGACAGTCCTGTGACAGTAAGTGCTATAGCACGGCGGGCAGGCGTTAAAAATCCGGAAGCAATAGACGCTACCACTCTTGATACCCCAGAAAAAATAGACGACGCAGCCAGACGATATAGCGTATTTGGTCGTGTAACGCCCAACCAGAAAAAAGAATTGATTGCCGCGCTCAAACGACAGGATCATACGGTCGCCATGACGGGCGACGGTGTAAACGACGTATTGGCCTTAAAGGAATCGGATTGCAGCATCGCCATGGCCTCGGGCAGTGATGCCGCCAAAAATATTTCCAACCTTGTGTTGCTGGATTCAAATTTTGCGACAATGCCCTCCATCGTCAACGAGGGGCGCAAGGTCATCAATAACATCCAGCGCGTAGCCACGCTCTTTATCACCAAAACCGTTTATGCGGTACTGATCGCGCTTATGACGCTCATTTTGGTAGACAGCAGCTACCCGTTTACACCACTGCAATTAACGCTTATCAGCTTTGTTAACATCGGTTTCCCGGCGTTTTTCCTTGCGCTCGAGCCAAATTATGCTCCTATTGAGAAGCACTTTTTGATCAGTATTTTGGAAAAATCGCTGCCCGGCGGGCTGTGCGTCGTTATCAATATCCTTGTGGTAGACCTTCTTGGGGGCGTTTTCCAATACTCGCCCGAATCTGTTTCCACCATGTGTATGATGCTTGCGGTTGCCGCGGGACTGTGGGTCGTTGTCAAGGTCAGCCGACCGTTTACCACCGCGCGTAAGATCATATTGGGCAGCTCAATCGGCGTATTTGTGTTATGCCTCATGTTCTTGCGTAACCTATTCGATATTGCGCCGCTGAGCATCCCGCAAATCGTTGTCATCGGTATCAGCGTTGTGCTGATGCCTCTTGTCATGAAAGGCATCGAGCACTTAGTCACAAAAGGTGCGCTTTCTGTATTGATGAAAAAGCAGCAGAAAAAAATCATGGATCGTTTGGAGAAAAAAGAGAAAGATGCCAATACCGGAAAGGATTTGTAAATCATGCCTTTTTGTCCTGAGTGCCACGACGAATATGACGAAGGATATACCATATGCGCTGATTGTGGATGTACTCTGGTAGATGCGTTAGCCGCTAAACCTATGCTTCCTGAAGAACCGCTGCGCGCGATGCGACCGGCGTTGTTATATTCTACAGACAGTCTGCAAAGCCGGATTATCTCGAATATTTTGGAGCAGGAAGGAGTTCCCGTTCTCGTGCGCGATAAAACGCTGTCCGGTAATTATGTCAGTATCTATTCCGGTTATTCCGTATATGGTAAAAAGCTTTACGTAGACGAGGCTGATCTCCCAAGGGCTCAGCAAATCCTCGAAAGTTTTTTAGTGCCCAAACCAATAGAAGAAAACGATAACAGCGACTTGTTAGAAGATACGCCAACGGAAGATACGGTATCTTCTCGCCGATTACGTAACCGGGCGCTAATTCTTTTTCTTATTTTTTTCGGCATTCCCTTGGGAGGGTCATTTATTATCTGGATCACTTGGTTTCTTTCACAGTTTTTTGCCTAAACAAAAACAGGACTGCCATAAGCCGTCCCGTTTTTTCTTTCTTACTGATTTAACCCCCGCCACTCGCTGAAAGGGAAGATAACCGCCATCGCATGTCCAACAATCCGGTCGTGCTGAATTGCGCCCACCATCCTGCTATCCATCGAATTCGCCCTGTTGTCTCCCATCACAAAAACGCTGTCTGCGGGTACGAGCACCGCCGGCATATCCTGATACGGTTCATCGCT
This sequence comes from uncultured Christensenella sp., assembly GCA_964494645.1. Lineage (GTDB taxonomy): Bacteria > Bacillota > Clostridia > Christensenellales > Christensenellaceae > Christensenella. The sequence continues at coordinate 3,863 of CAZBSH010000030.1, forward strand.
GACGTACTCTTCGTTAAGCGCCTGCCCATTCACGTAAACAGTGCTGTCCTTAACCTCTATCGTTTCCCCCGGAAGACCAATCACGCGCTTCACATAATTCCGGTTTGTTCCGTCCGGATAGTGTACGATAATGATCTCTCCCCGCTGCGGCAAACCGCCATACCGTGTAACCTTCTCCACCGCAAGCCGTTCATCTGTATGCAGTGTCGGCTGCATGGACGGTCCATCTACCATAATGATCTCAAACAAAAACGTTCGAATCAAAAATGCTGCCGCAACCGCGACCACAATCGCCAGTACCCAGCCCCATATCGCTTTTCTTTTGGCGTCTGCCTCTTTTTTGTTTCGTGTTAAGCGGCTACCCGTACTGCTCTTCTTTTCTTCCATTAATTATCTTATTCCACTGTGACGCTCTTGGCCAGATTCCTCGGCTTGTCGACGTCGCATCCCTTCTGTACCGCCATAAAATAAGCAAATATCTGCATTGGAATGATACCCGTCATCGTTGCTGTAAAGTCCTGCGAATCCGGAATCGCGATCAGCTTGTCCGCCACATCCTTTGCCATATCCTTATATTTTTCCTGCGTGATTACCAGCACAACCGCTCCGCGTGCCGTTACTTCTTTCACATTACTCAGCGCCTTTTCGATCAGTTCTCCCTGCGTCAACACAGCGACCACAAGCGTTCCCTCTTCAATCAGCGCGATCGTTCCATGCTTAAGCTCCCCTGCGGCATATGCCTCAGAGTGAATATAACTGATCTCCTTTAGCTTAAGTGACCCTTCCATAGCCAAGGCATAGTCCAGCCCTCTTCCGATATAAAAAACACTTTTTTCCATGAAATGTTCATAGGCGAATTTTTGCAGCAAATCCTTCTGTTCCAAAATAGACGCAACTTTGTCCGGAACATCCGCCAACTCTTCCACATTCGCGTGGTATTCTTCGCTTGTCATCTCTCCTTTTGCATAAGCAAGTTTTAAGCAAAAGAGGTATAAGGACATCAGCTGCGTCGTATAAGCTTTTGTAGACGCGACCGCGATTTCCATTCCCGCACGCGTATAAAGTACGCTGTCCGCCTCACGCGCAACGGTAGACCCCACTACATTTGCGATCGCCATTACATATGCGCCGCGCTTTTGCGCTTCGCGCAGTGCCGCAATCGTGTCCGCCGTCTCCCCTGACTGGCTGACGACGATCACAAAGTGATTCTTGTCCATGATCGGATCTTTGTAACGGAATTCCGAAGCAATCTCCACTTCCACCGGCACACGCGCAAAACGTTCAATGATATATTTCCCCACGTATGATGCGTGATATGCCGTACCGCACGCGATGATCGTTATCTTTTTGATATTTTTCAGGATTTCATCCGTAAGTCCCACTTCACCAAAGCACACTTCCCCGTCTTTTACACGCGGGTTGAGCGTATCCGCCAACATCCTCGGCTGTTCCTCGATTTCTTTGATCATAAAGTGCGGATAGCCGGCTTTTTCCGCCTGCGAAACATCCCATTCTACCGTGTATGGCTCACACGCTATCGGGTTCAACACCTCGTCAAATAACTCCACCTTATCTTTTTTGATAACCGCGATCTCGCCATTATTGAGAAAGTACACATCACGTGTATATTCAAGGATCGCCGGAATATCCGAAGCGATCATATTCTCGCCTTTTCCCAAGCCTACAACAAGCGGACTGTCGTGCCTCACCGCTATGATCTCATCCGGAAACCGTTCGCTGATGACCCCCAGCGCATAGCTCCCCTTCAGCTTGGAAATTGCTGTTGATACCGCTTCTTTCAAATCGTCTTTCAAATAATAATGGATCAGGTGTACAATGACCTCTGTGTCCGTTTCTGATACAAACTGTATCCCTTTTCTCATCAATGACTCTTTGAGCTGCAAATAATTTTCGATAATGCCATTGTGTACGATCGCAAGATCGCCCACCGTGTTGATGTGCGGATGCGCATTTGCACAACTCGGTTCACCGTGCGTTGCCCAACGCGTATGTCCGATCCCGATCGTATGTTCTGCACACTTGCCCTCCACTAGTTTTTCAAGGCCGACCAGCTTGCCCTTTTCCTTAATGACGTTCATCTTCCCGCCATCAAGATAGGCAACACCCGCGCTGTCATACCCGCGATATTCTAGCTTTTGCAACCCGCCGATCAATACCGGGATCACATTTTTATCACCTGCATATCCAACAATTCCACACATATATCCTGTATTCTCGCTTTCTTATTTCAACCGCTGTTCGATCAGCTTTGCCATAGAGACCGCGTGCTTCGTAATCGCGTCCTTGTCTTTTCCCTCGATCATCACACGCACCAACGGCTCTGTTCCGGAGGTACGGATCAGTACCCTGCCTTCGCCGTGAAATTCCTGTTCTAATTTTTTGATCTCGTCCGCAATCATCTCATCTGTTTCATAATCATGCTTTTTGTCGTCGCTCACCTTAGCGTTCACCAGCACTTGCGGATAAATGTTGACCGGTCTCGCCAGACGTGCCAGCGGCTTATCTTCGCGCTTCATCACTGCCGCAAGCTGTACGCCTGACAATATCCCGTCGCCTGTCGTACTATGATCGAGAAAAATGATATGCCCCGATTGTTCCCCACCAAAATTATATCCGTCTTTTAACATCTCTTCCAGTACATAGCGGTCGCCGACATCCGCACGAACCATGTTGATGCCGTTTTCCTTGAGCGTCACTTCCATACCCATATTACTCATTACCGTTGTGACAACCGTATCCTTTTTCAGCATCCCGCGTCTTTTCATATCCAGCGCGCTAATCGCCATGATTTTATCGCCATCTACGATACTGCCGTGCTCATCAACAGCAATCAGGCGATCTGCGTCGCCATCAAACGCAAGACCCAAGTCCGCTCCCAACTCTAAAACCAAACGCGACAGCTGGTCCGGATGCGTAGAACCGCAGTTCTCATTGATGTTGTTTCCATCCGGTGTATTATAATACGGAATGACCTCCGCCCCTAAAAGTTTAAAGATCCACGGCGCCACCTCGCTTGCCGCGCCGTTCGCGCAATCCAAAACGACTTTTAACCCCTCCAGACTCACGTCCGTCGTTTCCACCACAAAATCAATATAATCTTGCGCTGCTTTTTTCAGGCGTACCCGCCTGCCTATCTTCTTGCCCGTCGGCTGCGGAATTGCTTCCGCGTCGTTCATAATGATATTTTCAATACGGTCTTCAATCTCGTCCGCCAACTTATATCCGTTTGAATTGAAAAACTTGATGCCGTTATATTCCACTGTGTTATGCGAAGCTGAGATCACAACCCCCGCATCATACCCGGAATGGCGCGTCAGATAAGCGATCGCCGACGTAGGCAGCGTACAAGCTACCACCGCCTCCGCTCCCACAGAACAGATGCCTGCCACCATAGCCGATTCGAGCATATCCCCCGAACCGCGCGTATCTTTGCCAATCAGTATTTTTGCGCTGTGTATCTCGTTGGTCAGGCAATAAGCCCCCGCACGTCCCAAATCATATGCCAGCTTTGACGTCAATTTTTCGTTGGCAATCCCACGCACCCCATCCGTACCAAAAAGCCTCGCCATTTGTTATCCTCACTTTATCCTCAATAAATTAAATTTCAAATCCCAGTGCTGCTGTCGCTGCGACCGCGCCATCCGCCACTGCCGTGACAATCTGCCGCAACGGCTTTGTGCGGATATCTCCCGCGCAAAAAACATTTGTTACATTTGTCCTGCACCCTTCGTCCGACTTGACATACCCTGCCTCATCGAGCTCGATCTGTCCTTCGATCAACTTTGTTTTAGGAATTTGCCCAACGGCAAAAAAAACGCCTGCCACGGAAAGATCGCGCTGCTCGCCTGTCTTTCTGTTTTGCACAGACAAACTTTGCACAGCATATTCCCCGTTGACCGACAACGCAATGCTGTCGAGAACAAACTCAATGTTTTCCATTTGCTGCGCAGCCTCCACCAGCGAAGGGCTTGCCCTGAACTGATCCCTACGGTGCACCAGATATATTTTTTTACAAAACTTTGCCAGATACAATGCGTCCTCAACCGCGGTATTCCCGCCACCAATCACAGCCACTTCACCGTCCCGGAAAAAAGCGCCGTCGCACGTCGCGCAATATGACACGCCCGCACCGATCATTTCTTCTTCTCCGGGGATGCAAAGTTTCTTTGGCTCCGCCCCCATCGCAAGGATGACAGCCTTACCTTCATATGTATTTTTTGCCGTCACGACCTTCTTCACATCACCTAAGAGCTCAAAAGACTTGATCTCTTCCGTAACCATCTCCGCACCGGATTTCTGTGCCTGCAACTTCATGCTGTTCGCAAGCGCCGCACCCGTTACCTCATGCTCAAATCCCGGATAGTTATCAATCATATGGCTGATCGCCATCTGCCCACCCGCAAACGTTCGCTCCAAGAGCAGCGTCTTAAGACCGCTTCTGCACGCATAGATCGCCGCGGTCAATCCCGCCGGACCCGATCCCGCAATCATTACATCATACATTTTGTCACATCTCCTTAGAAAGGCTTTGCAAACCAATCTCTTATAAGTTATTGCTATTATACAAGAAAAACACGAACCTTGTCTATTTAACTATCCGTAAACAACACCCTGCTCTTTTAACCACACTTTTTACTTTTCAAATACCGCTCGTTCAATTTTTCTTTCAAAAACGAAGCAAATTCCTGTAACGCAATTCCTTCCACCTGTTTTTTGGGAATCAAAAACGCATTGATATCGTTGATAAACAAATAAAAAGCTGTTGGAGTTTCATAGGCATACACCAGATCGTCATAAGAGAATTCCGCAAGCGTTTCGCGCTTTTCCTCCGCGTCATATTCGCGTACTTCCATCTGATGGTTTGTAAAGGTATAAGTTTGCGGATTTTCTACCGCCTGCTGCACCGTCTTATACTGCCTTTTGGGCTGCGTTCTCGTCACAGTGATATAGCAGGACAAAAACGCCGCCGCGACCGCCCCCAAAAGGATTACCGGCACAACGCCCATCGCATTATCGAGCACCGTATAATTACATATGATCAGCACAACAGCGATCCCGATCAGCACGCCCAAAACCGTAACAAACTTTGCAAAAGCATTCATCTTGCCATTTGGACCTTTTTTTTCAAACAACGAAAACATCCAATAGTCCTTGAATATCTGAAAATCCGTTGTTGTCGTAAACTTGATATCCCGCATACCCGTTCCTCCGATACTGCCTTATATTTTACACCATAATGGTATAAAAATCCATAAAAAAGACCTTGACGGTATCTATCCGACAGGGTCTTTTACAATCCGTTTTTATTTTTCTATCGCTTCGGGCGGATATAGCTCATAAGGCACATCAATCTCGCCCGGAACTCCTACCTCAAACATCATCGCAAGATCTGATTGCGTATCGGGATATGCGTGGAAGTCCCCGCTGCACCAGCCGGTCTGCAAAATCGGTTCCCCATTGCTCTCAAACATAGCGACCACATCGTTTATTTCGTCTTCTTTGATCGCTGCTTTCACATGATGCAGACCTTCGCCTTTTTCTTCCAAAAATCTCCAATAACAGTTCGGTCCTTTGATTGGCTGGATGATCTCGATCTCCGTACGTCCTACCTGACACAAACCGATATAAAAATCAAATTCTTCCTCCACCGGTTTTTCGTCCACTTTAAAATCGCGCAGTGTTTCGTTGGAAAAATGACGCAGTTTCCACGGACCGATCCCCATCTTCTCCCAATAATTCCTGCAATATTTCTTCAAGTCCTTTACAACGATGCATACCTGCATAATATCCCAGTCTTTTTTCATCATTCCTACCCCTTTTTTATGATGTTTTTTCTTATTATATCATACCCCCCCGCGCTTCTCCAAAGCTTATTCGCTCATCTTTTACGGCTCCTTATCCCTCGAAATCATCCCATACGCCATCCAACCCATCAATCACACGCCGGTAAAGCTGATATTTTTTTTCGTAGACCGCCTTATTTGCTTCACAGGGATAAAATGTTTCCGAAACTTCTGAAAAAACTGCCGACGCTTCACGCATATCTTGATATTGCCTGATGCCCACACCCGCGCACATTGCTGCACCCATCGTACCCAGCTCCGTTTTTCCCGACACCTCAACCGGCATGCCCATCACATCCGCAAACATCTGTACCCACACGCGCGATTTCGACCCGCCGCCTGATATACATATTTTTTCAAAATCCTTTTTATAGTTGGATAACCTCTCAATATGGTGCTTATGGCAAAAAACCACGCCCTCATAGATCGCACGAAGCATATGTGCTTTTGTATGCATTCCACTCAACCCGATAAACGCCCCTTTTGCGTCAGGATGAACGTTCGTCCCAAACAAAAACGGTAAAAAGATGACCGGACATTCCTCCGGCGGAACACTTTGTACCAGTTCGTTGACCAGCTCATAGACCGAATGCCCCGCCTCTTTTTGAACCATGCGTTCCTCCTGCATAAAACGGTCAATAAACCATTCCAGATTGACAGCGGAAGTCGAGCTGGATTCCACCATCAAATAATAATCATGCAGGCAAAAATGACAGCACAAAAATAAATTCGCGTCCTTCGGCGCCTTTTGGTCGATATACTCGTTGATGCCCCATGTCCCCACCACTACGCTCAGCTTATCACTTTCCGTTACGCCTGCCGCTATCGTACACGCGGCAATATCGAACAACCCTCCCACAACAGGAGTCCCCTCCGCAAGCCCGGTGAGCACAGCCGCTTCCTTGGTTACCGTTCCCGCAATTTCTGTAGATTCAATAATAGGCGGAAGTTTTTCAAAATACTTCCCGATCCCCATCCACTCAAAAATCTGCGGATCGAACTCCCGCGCTACGAGATCCATCGCGCTGATACTAGAGGCTTCCGATCGTTCCATGCAAAAACGCCCCGTCAGAAAATAACGCAGATAATCTTTACATGCAACCGCGTATTTTGCGCGTTCCAAACTTTGTGATTCGTTATCCGCAAACCAGGCGATCAGCGGCGCGATCTGCCCCGCCCATATCGATTGCCTTGTTTTTTCGCCAACCTTAGCCGCCGTACCATCCGCGTTCCATTTTTTGAGATATTCTTTTGCGCGCATATCCGCGCTCAGAACAGGACGGCGTATACATTCACCTTGTTCGTCAAACAAATAAAGTCCATTCCCTTGTCCTGTCAAGGAGATTCCCGCTATATCCCCCGGCTCTACGCCGGATTTTTGGATCACATGCCTGATCACATTGATATTTCCTTGCCGGAACTGTTCAAACTCCCGTTCGCTATAGCCAACATGAGGACAGATAACCTCCAGCTTTTCTTCCGCATGCGTTACCTCCCGTCCCTTAATATCATAGATCGCGGCTTTTGTGACTGTCCCACCGCTGTCGATCCCCATTAAATATTTCATCGTTTTCCCTCCCTATCGTCGCTTAATAACACGCCAGCTTCGCCCGCAAAAAACGGTTTGCTTCTTTTAAATAAGGATGAAATGCCGGATCGTCATAACACCACATTTCGGCGGTAAAAAAACCGCCGTACTGCATTTGCGCAAGCGAACGCAGACATGCGTCAAAGTCCACATCCCCTTCACCAAACGGCACATCCCTTATCACATCCCCTTTTCCATCCTTTAGATGGATGCCCACAATGTGTTTGCCTCCCATAGGAAGATCACAGACCGGATCCTTCCCTCCTGCCGTAATATTCGCGATATCTGCGTATATCTGCAAATACGGGGAACCCATCCTGCCAACATATTCCATTATCTTTTCAACAGAATCCATAAACGGCGTATCCATTGTCTCAAACGCCAATATCACTCCGTACCTGGACGCAAAACATACACTCTCTTTTACCGCCTGCCAAAACAGGCCGCGCGTCGTCATATTGGATTTCCCATCCAACTCGTCGTATGCAGCAATGTGGATCACGCGTATTCCTGCCCTATGCGCAAAAAAAACCGCTTTCTTGAGCAACTGTATCCCTTGACCGCGTGTTTGCTCGTCCTCGCTCCCCAAGGGAAAAGCGCGATTTGCCGTAAACGCAAAGGTATAAACAGGAACACCTGTTTTATGGCACGCTTGTGCAAGTTCCCACGCGCATTCCGGATCGTCAAGCCGCGCGAGCCGTTCGGATGTCGCGTCGATATTGATCTCCATATAGTCATAGCCGCTTTCCCGCGCAAGATTAAGCTTTTCTTCCCAGCTTAACGAAAAACACATTGCTTTTTCATACAGTCCAAGCGGCAGCGTACAAAGCTTACCCATTGTTCTCCTCCTCAATCTTCAATGTGCTTAAGTCCAGCAATATCTCTCCTGCTTCTACCTTTTCGCGAAAGCGCTTGCGCATTTCCTCATCGTACTGCAACAAACGTTTGGTAGAAAGCACATCTTTTTTTAATGCTTCTTTTACTTCATCAAACGACACTTCCCCCTGTGACGCGACTGCCGCATATTGAATGAACTGGTGACCCATATAGGTATTACATTCGACGATATCCCCCACATCCTTAAGCTGCTGTACCGCTACCTTAAAATCGGATATCATCTCGTTATCCCCTTCCCAGACAAGCTGTCCCTTTTCGTTGCCTGCGAAGTCTATGCCCGTTTGCTCTGATAACGTTTCAAAGGAAGCGCCTTGTGCAATCTGTGAGCGAATCGCTTCAATTTGAGGTAAAATCTCCGCTTCCGCTTGCTCCATCAAAATATTGTATTCGCGCAATTTCCCCTCGCTGTATAAAATGCCCGCTTTCCCCCGTGTCTCCGCTTCAAATGGCACTGTGATAGTTCGGATATATCGCAGTCCCTGCGGATAATAAACGATTGTTTGTGTTCCATTTTGTATCAAATCAAGTGCGTATGCAGGATCAATGTCCATATATTTTTTTTGCGACTGCAGCGCATAGTCATATTGCTCCTGCAATTCCTGCTCACTCACCTCGTCGCTTTTTGCCCACTCCTGTTTTACGCGTTCCTCTACCGCCTTTTTTTGAGCATACTGAAGAAACGCTTCACGCGTAAAACCCATTCCCGCAAGATATTTGTCCTGCGCTTTTGTAAGTGTATCGCCGCTAAGCTCCTGCTTCCTATTGGCTTGAATCACCTGATCAATATCCGCCAGTAAGCTTTGATATATCTGCTGAACTTCTTCCGTCTGTACATCCGGAATCGCCAGCCCCGTTTGCTGCGCCTCCGCAAATGCAAGATCTGCGAATGCATAATCGTATATAATGTCATCCAACATCTTGTTCCACATCTGCGTATCTTCGCGCAGTACTTGTTTATCCATGCCATAGAAATCGCAATAAAACTGTAGCTTTTCCAATATCTCACTGTCTTTGAATTCTGTTGTATCTGTTTTGAGCGCCATAATGCCGGAGGCATTTTCCTGACCTGCACAGCCCCCTATAGCCACCGCGATAAAACACAAGCAAACTGCCAAAGCTACGATCCATCTTTTGTTCATGCTGCGTTCCCTGTTCCTTTCGCTCATATAAACATAAGGAGCAGAAAAGGGCGTGCCTTTTTGCTCCTTCATGTTTTGTTAATCGTCAGTGTTTCTGTCCGTAATCCTTAAATACTTCAACGGCCTGATATACTTCATCGTCCGTCATCATTGCGACTTCGCCCGCACTTTTGGCCGCGAGATAACATTTTGCGGAGTCTTCCATATAAATAGCCGCATAAAGCGCTTCTTTGAGCGTTCCTCCTACTGTCACCACACCATGATGTTTGAGTATCACCGCACGTTTGCCATTCAAATAATCCACCGTCTGTATTCCCATGTTGAGGCTGGCCGGATTACTGTATGGCGCAACGCTTACTTCTCCAAGTGTTACATTACATAGTGTTGTACAGCACGCAGGCAATGTGTCTCCGATCAATCCTGCCGCGGTCGCATATGGCTGATGTGTGTGAATGATCGCGTTTACTTCCGGTAAGTGGTCATAAATATATACAAGCGCGATCGTATCAACAGAGGGACGCAACGTTCCCTCAATCACTTTTCCGGTTTTATCGAGAACCAACACATCTTCCGGTTTCATTGGTTCATACGGCATTCCCGAGGGCGTCACAACAATGTCCCCGTTTGGTTGCCTTACGCTCACATTGCCGCCTGATAGCTGGATCAACCCATAATGCTTGATTTCCAGTGCCGCCTCGATGATTGCCTTTTTATCTTCTTCATACATGATTGTTTCCTCCTATTTTGCCGCCGGCACCGCCGCCTGTTTTTTTGTTCCCTTCTTTTTGAGCAGACCATACTGTTGCACGCTGTCAAAGATAACCGCCGCAAGTACGATCAAGTAACGGATCAAATCCTGCCAGAACGCAGGCACAGCAAACAGCGTCAATGCATTTTGCACCAACGTCATCAGCGTAAGACCCAAAATCGCTCCCAAAACCGATCCCTTTCCACCGTTCATGCTCACGCCGCCAATAACCGCAGATGCGATTGCTGTCATTTCTAATCCTTGTCCTGCGCTTACCGGGACGCCTGAAAACTTGTTAAGATAAATGATCCCGGCAATTCCGGCAAACAATGAGCAAAATAAACACGTCATCGTTTTGACGCGATCCACGTTGATACCCGAATATGCCGCCGCCTTTTCATTGCTCCCTGTATAAAATGCCAATCGTGCCGCATACGACTTACGCACTATAAATTCAGAAATAAGCGCGATGACCGCAAAGATGACGACTGTCATCGGAATCAGCCCGCCGATCTGCCCCTGTCCCAAAAACTGAAATTCCGGATGCAGCTCAAGCGTACCTACCAGCGAAATAGGAGTACCTGTTGTCATGGCGTAAACGATGCCACGTGCGATTCCCATAAAACACAACGTAACGATAAAGTGAGATAAACGCACTTTTGTTACCAAAAATCCTATTACCGAACCAATCCCGCAGCATGCGAGAAGTGCAACAGCCATCGCCAGCCACGGATTAAGCCCTGCCAAAAACAATTTTGCGCAAATCGCCATCGAAAGGCACATCACCGATCCGACAGAAAGGTCAATTCCGCCTGTGATCATAATGATAGCCATGCCGATCACAACGATCCCATCAATGGAAATCGAACTCAATACTACTTTGATATTTGCCCAATGTGGAAAGTACTGATTACAAACGATACACATAATGACAACAAATGCTGCGATAATGATCAGCAGGTTCATCTCACGTAACGACGTAATTTTATTTTTTGGCTTTATTGCTTTTTCTTCTGTATTTTGATTGATACCAACCATAATGATGTCCGTCCCTCCTAATTTTGCTCCGAAAGCTGATATGCTCCGGATGCATAATTCATAATATAGGTAGAGCTGATTTCCGCGCCGCTTGCCTCGCCCGCGATCTTACCTTCGTGGATAATGATGGCGCGGTCGCACATGCCTACGATCTCATTCAGTTCGGACGATATCACGATCACGCCCAACCCCTCCCCGATCAATTTACGCAGCAACCTGTGTATCTCTGTTTTTGCGGCAACGTCAATGCCGCGCGTCGGTTCGTCAAAGATTACAACGTCCGGTTTTCCCGCAAGAATCTTGGCAATCAATGCCTTTTGTTGATTGCCACCGCTTAAATCCCCTATGACCTGATTGACCCCCATACACTTGATGCGCAGCTCTTTTGCCATTTCATCCGCCTGCTTTGTTTCCCTCTGCATATCAATAAGCCCATGTTGCGTCAACTGCTTCAAATACATGGCGGAAATATTACGTTTTATATTCATGTCCAAAAACAAGCCCGAACCTTTTCTATCTTCAGACATATAGGCAAGTCCATCCATAAATATTTCTTTTGGTGTTTTTCCGATCATATTTTCGCCGCGGAAAATCACCTCTCCTCCCGCTTTTCGCAAGCCGGTGACAGCCTGCATGATCTCACTCCGCCCCGAACCAATCAACCCGGAAAAACCAAGCATTTCTCCCCGATACAATTTGAAACTGATGTCGGAAAACATTCCCGCTTCGTCCGTCAGACTTTTAACATCCAGCAAAACATTTTCATCACTATATACTACTTTTTCTGCTTTTTCCGGATAAATTGCGCTTACTTCACGTCCCGCCATATCGTTTACAAGCTGCTGTGCCGTTATATCCTTGACGTCATTTACAGAGACCATATGTCCGTCACGCAGCACAGAAACCCTGTGACATTGTTCAAATATCTCGGACATACGATGGCTGATGTATACAAAACCAATACCACGTTCTGAAAGATTTTGCATAATGCCATAGAGCGCTTCGACTTCCTTCTCTGCCAGTGCGGCGGTTGGTTCGTCAAGAATCAAAATTTTACATTTGGTAGACAATGCCTTTGCGATCTCCACCACTTGCTGGCTCGAGATCGGAAGGTTGGAAACTATTTCTCGTGGGTCTATCGCGTCGCCCACAATGGTAGAAAGGATCTCTTTTGCTCTAACCTCAATATCACGGTAATTGATATTCATTTTTTTATTCGCGTTGATCTCAGACATAAAAATATTTTGTGCAACGCTCACATCCTGACACAATGCAATCTCTTGATGTACAAAACAAATACCGTACTTTTGCGCATCAAAGGTATTATGGATCGAAGCGAGCTGCCCTTCGATATAGATTTCGCCCCCATCCGGCTTCAAAAGCCCATCAACAATGTTCATAAGCGTAGATTTTCCCGCACCATTCTCGCCAATGATCGCATGGATCTCGCCCGCTTTCAAAGTGAAGTTAACGTCGAACAAAACCTGATTTTCGCCAAAAGATTTCGATATGTTTTTCAGTTCCATTAAATATTGGCTCAACTTCATTCCCCCTCTTTCCTGTGCTTTACATATCTTGAACCAACCCGCAGCAATAACTGCGGGTTGGTTCAAATATTATGTCTGATTTTTTACGCGTTCGGATTTCCGGGAGAGAGCATATCCTGTACATCCTTGTAGCCAAGGCTTTCTGCATATTTATCCACGTAGAAATAGTCTGCGTTTTCCGCAGTAACCACATTGAGCCCATTGTCAATAAGCGGGACATAGGTCGGATTAAGACCCTGCTCTTTTTTGCCGTTCATCGATGTCACGAGTTCCGGATGAGCTGCCGTAAACAGCGTCAGCATACCAAAGTATCCCTGCATCCCCTGATCAGGATTGATCGCTGCCCATACATCACCGGTCTTAAGCATATCGAGGATCTGTGAGTTTACGTCAACACACATTACCTTTATCTTTGTGTCGCCGCCGCCAAGTTCAACTGCCGCACGCGATGCGCCGATAGCGGAGCTTGCTTCCGGCATAAATACACCACTCAGATCCGGATGCTTTTGCGCAACGGTCATCACCGCCGTATATGCTTTGTCCGGATCCTGGTTTGTGGGTTCGTCCGCCACCAGTTCGATCCCCGGAAATTCTTCCTTAATGGTCGCAATAAACGTGTCAATGCGGATATCATGGTTCGTTGCACCCGGATTACGCAGTGTCATCAACTTTCCCTTGCCTTCCAGCGCTTTTCCGAATTCACGGGCCGCATGCTGTCCTTCCTTCACGTTATCAGACGTTACATATCCCTGACGAGCAGAATCCGGCGAATCCGGTGCAAATGTCACAACCGCAACCCCCTGCTCAACAGCTCTGTCAATGGGCTCTTTGAACGCTTCTGCCGTAATGGGTGCCAGGAATATCCCCTTCGGGCTTTTCGCAAGAATCTGATCGAATACTTCTACCTCTTTATTGGCATCATATTCCGTCGTTCCTGTATATTCTGTTTTAACCCCCAAATTATTACCCGCCTGCTTGAATGCCGCATAAACCGGGAACCAGTACTCAACGCCCGAATTGAATACGATCATATAATACGTTTCATCCGGCGATCCCTGCATTCCCTTTCCTGCTGCCGCACTCGCCTCGTTTGCTGCGGGCGCCGCCGCATTTTCCCCCGTACCTGCATTGCTCGCCGCAGGTGCCGCCGACTGTGAACTGTCCGCCGGCTGGTTAGCGCATCCTGCAAACGCCGCCATCGCAAACACTATGGCAAATACTACTGCAAATACTTTGATCCCTTTTCTTTTCATTCTCTTTTCCTCCTTAATATCGAATGATTCCGCATTTTGCGGAAACCAAAGTTCAATTTCAAAGAAAAAGTATATCTTTTCAATCTCCTAAAAAAAATGGTACATAGCCGTTTTCTAACACAAAAAAGCGGCGAACGAAAAGATATACTTTTTCGTTCACCGCTTAAACCTATCAATCTTAAATGATTACAGGTGTCAATCGTTTTATACATTCAAAACGATCATACATGACTTTATTTATCTGAATCGTTACCGGAAATAATTGACTTGCTTAATCATACCGCGTTTATTCTTAATTTGTCAACTATAGCCACCCAATTTTCACATTTGTTCATAATTTTACTCTATTTTCCATTTTTGTTTTCGTATTCCTCATCCGATCAACAAATAAAAAAGCGCATCCTTCAGATGCGCTTTTGATCCTCATATTTTATTCGTTACTTGGAGACGGCGTTTCCCCGGAAGAAAGTGTTCCGCCGGAAGTACCGTCCATCGGTGTATAATACCGCTCCAGCATCTTTGTCATCAACTCGTCTTCGTCCATCACAAAATAATTCAGTTTCGACGGATTTGACACGATCGGATCAGGGAAGTTCTGCCAGCTGTCATCCCGTTCCTCAAACGTCTCCATTTTAATACTATCGATAGATTCGAGCTTATCAAGTACGCCTGCCATTGCTACGATCTGATCCAGTCCTAAATTCGTTTGCAATACATTGCCGGAAAGCTGAGAGAACAGCTTGGATGCAGACTGTACCGCGCCCAGCTTCTTAATCTTTTTAGCGATCGCCATCATAAATTCCTGCTCATGGCGCTGACGCGACATTTCACCGTCGTCCATTTGCTTTCTGTTCTGCAGGTAAAGGCGCACCGCATTTCCTTCAAGCGTAATGGTCTCTCCCTTGCTTCCAATGTCAGGATAATTCTGGTCAAGCGTGACCTCAACACCGCCCAATGCAGCCGCCAGATCTGCCAGATGCTCTAAATCGATGGATACATAATACTGGATCGGAATATTGAGCTGCCCATCCAATTCAACCAAGTCCTCAGTGGCACGCATTGCGTTTTGCGGTCCCCATTTTGCCGTATCGTTTCCTCCACCCAGAATATAAGCATGATTTAACTTCGTCAAATATTCCTTAGACTCCACTTTGCCTGTTTTTTGATCCACCTTATGCACGATCGTACGTGTATCACGCGGGATAGAGAGAAACGATATTGCATTGTTTTCCATATCGATCGTACACAGCATGATCATGTCGCTGCGCGCGCCTGTCGCGTCCTTGACCTCCGTGCCGTCCCAGTCGATACCCAGCATCAAAATACTCACGACATTGGGGTTTTTCTGATATGTTTTTCCGTCTATCGTAACTGTCTCCATATCAGCATTCGCATCAAAGTTGATCGCGTCAGATGCGGCTGCCTCCGGTGGCGGCGCGTTAAATGCCGCGATCGGGTTTGCTTTCAGATCCGTATATGTTCCATAAAGTGCGTAAGTAACACCGCCCGCGCTTAATACCAGCACGATCAATATCACCGTCAATACCTTTATTGCTCTTTTATAATTCAAGTGTTAGTCCTCCTAACAAATTAGGTCAAAGTCCGTTCAATATTATAATACAAATTCCTTTATAATGCCACTATTTAGCCAAATTTTTTCAAACGTCGCCATCCGGAATATAGTAAAGCGACAGCATCGTGTCAAGAAGCTCGTCTTCATTCATCACATAATAATACAGCTCTGTTCCCATCAACGGATCATGCATCTTTGACGGCCAATTCTCGCTCTCGTCCGCAAACGTTTTCATTGAAACATTATCAATAGAGCCAATCTTATCAAGCACACCGGCTGTCGCAGCCACCTGGTCCAGATTCATATTCGTTTGCATGCCGATTTCCTCAAGCTTAGGCAAAAGTCTGGTAGCCGTTTGCGCCGCTCCCAGCTTCTTTACCGCTTTGGCAATCGATTTTATAAACTCCTGCTGGTGTCGCTGTCGCGACATCTCCCCGCCTACATCCTTGCGCTTTTCCAGATAGCGCCGCACATTGTCTCCTTCAAGGCGCACAGTATCCCCTTTGTTTCCAAAACCGGCTATGTCTTGGTCGAGTTCAACCTCCACACCGCCCAGCACATTTGCAAGATCAGCCAGACTCCGGAGCTCCAGCGATATATAATAATCTACGGGAATATTCAGCTGTTCTTCACAGGAAATCAGATCCTCTACCGCCAGCATTTCATTTTCCGCTCCTGTTTCATCATTATGCAGCGCCCCCAGCGCATACGCATGGTTGATTTTCGTAAGAGATGTTTTATCTTTTATCTTTCCCGTTTTTTTATCCACATCATGCACTGTGGTGCGCGTATCACGCGGAATGGAATGAAAATCAATGGTGTTATTTTGCATATCAATCGTGCAAAGGACGATCATATCACTGCGTTTGCCTGTATCGGCACGCTCAGCCGATCCGTCCCAATCCACCCCCAGCATCAGGATGGACACCACATTTGGATTTTTCCCATACCGCTTTTTGTCGATCTTCACAAACTCTGTCGGTTCACGAAGTGTCTGTCCTTTAACGATCACAGTATCCCCACCGGAGGATGTTTCAAATGCCTGCATCGGGTTTTCCTTCAATTCCTGATATCTGCCATAAAAAAACACCGCGACGGTTGCTGCGACAACCCCCAGCGCCACCAAAACGATGATCAATATTTTAATAATTTTTTTATACTCCACCAGGTATTCTCTCCCAAGCATTCAAACACTACTATCCTTCATGATAATACACATGTAATCATTTGTACCCATTTTTGTTTAATATTCACAAATTATTAAAACAAATGATACAATTGGCATAAAAAAGAGCCGTCATATAATATGACGGCTCAGCCTTTGATTTTGTTCCATTAATATCCTTGATTATAATAATCGCCGCGACGGTAGTCATATACCGCGCCCGCACTGTAAACATCGATACTCTCCAGCGCTTTGCCTGTACCAATCGCAACACACGAAACCGCATCTTCCGCAACATAGCAAGGAATCTTTGTCCGCTCAGTCAGGAGCCTATCCAGTCCGTAAAGCAGCGATCCTCCGCCTGTCATACAGATGCCGTTTTCCGCGATATCCGCAGTAAGTTCAGGGGGTGTACGCTCAAGCACACTGTGCATCGTCTCCATGATCCGGTCAAGCGGCTCCTGCATTGCCTCAATCGTCTCGTTGGAGCTTATGGTGATCGTCTTAGGCAAACCGGAAATCAGGTTGCGCCCCGTCACCTCCATATATGCTTCCTCTTTGCGCGGGAACGCGCTGCCAATATTGATCTTGATCTCTTCTGCTGTACGTTCACCGATCAGCATATTATATTTTTTCTTGATGTATCTGGAAATATACTCGTCAAATGTATCTCCCGCGATTTTAATAGAATCGCTGATAACCGCGCCGCCCAGAGAGATCACAGCCATATCCGCCGTACCGCCGCCGAGATCAAGTACCATATTGCCCTGCGGCGCGCCAATATCAATCCCCGCACCGATCGCCGCCGCAATAGGTTCTTCAATCAGGCACGTATGACGCGCGCCCGCTTCTTCTGTCGCCTCTATCACAGAGCGTTTTTCTACTTCCGTAACACCCGACGGTACACAAACAACCACTCGGGGCTTAAAAAACAACCGCTTACCGATTACCTTCCTCAGAAAATAACGCAGCATACGTTCCGTATCATGAAAATTAGAAATCACGCCTTCGCGCAACGGACGAACCGCCACGATATTCCCCGGCGTACGCCCCAGCATAATGCGCGCTTCTTCACCGATGGCAAGCATCCTGCCCGACAGCCTGTCTACCGCAACAACGGAAGGTTCCCGAAGGACGATCCCTTTTCCCCTGACGTACACAAGCACCGTTGCCGTACCAAGGTCGATTCCTATATCATTAAAATTTCCGAACACGCCCATTCACGCAAGCCTCACTTTATTATACTTTGCATTCTTACAGCATAAAACATGCCTATATACCATATATCATAATACAACACCACTCATATTTCAACTGTTTTATGACGATTTTGTCATATTCTATCTCTTGAACTACCTGTCGATACCAGTTACAATAAAACATATCGGAAAAGATTTTTATTTCTATCAAACAGGAGGAAACGTTCATTATGGATTATAAGAAACTGCAAAACGGCAGCGACATACGCGGCGTCGCCCTTGGCGAGGGAACCAATCTGACGGCACAAGCTGCGCGCGACTTGTCCCTTGCATTTGCCGCATGGCTCAAACAAAGAACCGGTGCCGCAAACCCTAAAATTGCGATCGGTACTGACTCTCGCGTTACAGGTCCTGACCTCAAAAAAGCTTGTATCGAAGGCTTTGTAAACGCAGGGGCAGACGTCATAGACTGCGGTATGGCTTCTACACCCGCTATGTTCATGACAACTGTCACCGACGGTTTTTTATGCGACGGCTCAGTCATGGTCACAGCAAGCCATCTTCCCATGAACCGTAACGGACTTAAATTTTTCACAAAACAGGGTGGGCTCGAAAAGGAGGATATTGCCGAGCTGATCCGCATTGCCGACACCATCGCCGATGGAGATAAAAACGGCAGCGTTGCACAAGCGGATTTCATGAGTGTATATGCAAATATCCTCGCAGACAAAATCCGCAGCGCTACCGGTGAACAAAAACCATTTGACGGTTTTCACATTATTGTGGACGCAGGAAACGGCGCAGGTGGTTTCTATGTAGACAAAGTGTTAAAACCCCTTGGCGCAGATACAACAGGCAGCCAGTTCTTAGAGCCGGACGGTACGTTCCCCAACCATGTCCCCAACCCGGAAGATCAGGCGGCGATGGACAGTATTGTCGACGCTGTCAAAAAAACAGGCGCGGACTTTGGTCTGATTTTTGATACGGATGTTGACCGCGCGGGCGCTGTCGACAAAGGCGGCAGCGTGCTCAATAAGAATCGCCTGATCGCGGCTATCTCCGCTATCTTATTAAAAGAATTTCCCGGCACTGCCATCGTCACAGATTCGATCACCTCAAGCGGTCTTGCAGATTTCATCAAATCGCACGGCGGTATCCACCATCGCTTCAAACGCGGATATAAAAACGTGATCAATGAATCGATCCGCTTGAATCAGAACGGTACGGATTCCCAGCTTGCGATTGAAACCTCCGGTCATGCGGCGCTCAAGGAAAATTACTTTCTCGACGATGGCGCTTACCTTGTAACGCGTCTTCTCATTGAATTGGCAAAACTTCGTAAAAACGGACATAGCATCTCTGACCTCATCGCGGATTTAAAAGAGCCGGTGGAAAGCGAAGAATTCCGTTTGAATATCTGCGTAGAAGATTTCAAAGCCTATGGCAATCAATTGATTGCAGATTTGACGGCATATGCGCAAACGCAGCCATCCTTTCAGATTGCGCCGGATAACCACGAAGGTATCCGTGTTTCTTTTGATAAGTCCGGCGGCGATGGGTGGTTTCTTGTGCGCCTGTCCCTGCATGATCCGCTTATTCCCGTCAATGTAGAAAGCGATGAGCCGGGCGGTGCGCGCATCATTACGCAAACATTGTATCAATTCTTAAAGCAATATGATAAGCTTGATTTAAGCCCCATTGAAAAATACCTGCATGTATAAAAACAAATCAAAAAAGGCGGTGCACGCACCGCCTTTTTTGATCCTTAAAATCTTGATCTGTCGTCAAATTTATTTGTTCCGCCCGTACGTTTCGGACCTTCTTGCTCTTTGAATTCCGTTTTCGGCTCTTCAAACTCCTTTTCCCTGCCGCGGAACTCGTTCTGTTTTACCTGATAGGCGCGTTTTTTCTTTCTGTTGCGATTCACCAATACGATGACTATTACAACAATGACAATGATCACGATCACCGCAATGATGCCGATAAGCATAGAACTCATTCCGCTTTGCGCTTGATCTGAAACTTTATCGAGCACAAATTTTCCACCGGCATCCTGCTTAAAATCCAAATAAAGATCTTTTGCCGCAGACGGCATTTCTACTACATAGCCGTCGCTCTTTGTTTCTGCGATCCTTGCCTGTGTTCCCTGCCGAAACTCAATATTTAACATCGTCGCACTTTCTTCTGAGGCATTGGGCGCAAGAATCGTCCACACATATGTTTTAAAGGAAGCATTGTTAAATACAAACTTACCGTTGGAATCCGTCACGCCGACCGCCGGCGTCGGTAATTCCGGCTCCACTACCGTAACGGCAGCGCCGCCAACCGGCTTATCCGAAGAATCCTCAAAATTCGCTGTAACGTTGAAACTCCCTGTTGCAGGCGTGGGTGTTGCCGAGGCAGTTGCCTCCGGCGCATTCGGTTTGGAAGTACCAACAGAATAGATCTCCATTGCCTGCTCCGGAAGATATTTTATCCCAAGATATACGTTCGTCACGTCTTCCCCGACGGAAATACTATATTTGCCACCCATTGCCTTTTCCACGATCCCTGTTGCATTGCCGCGTGACAGATACAACATTCCTGTCGAAAGCTTTCCGCTTGCATCCTTGATTGTGATCTTATGTTCATCCACCGTCACACCGGGAAACGAAACCATCCCGTCTTTGTTGGCCGTCTGTGAACTTTTATCAATAATAACGCTATATCCGTCAGCAGGCTGTCCCTCCTGCGTGTATGCATAAATCGTCAGATTGATATCCTGCGCCTCCGGAGCGGAGGATGTAGGCGCCTCAGACGGCGTAACTGTTGGGTCCGGTGTAGGCGCCTGCGTGGGGGTCGGCGTTGCCGTTGGCTTTTGTGTAGGCTTTTGCGTAGGGGTCGGTGTCGCGGTTGGCGTAGGCGTTGCCGTAGGTGTGGGCGACTGCGTGGGCTCCATTGTATCTGTGGGCTGCGGATCTTCTGTTTCCGCAAATGCTACCGGCGCAAACATCGCCAGCATCAGCACTACAGCAAGGAGGATCCCCAATATTTTCTTTGTTTGTTTCATTCCATTCACCTCTTCATTATCATTCCATATTAATCCTGACAACCATTAGACGTATTCTATCATACAAATGTTCCTAAACGCAATTTTGCTTCTTAAATCAATATTTCAAAAAATCCCTGTTTTTTAAAAAACAGGGATTTCGGTTTACCGTCAGTTCTTTACTCTTCTTCACAAACACACATACACGAGATCGGCGCGTCCGGAATATCCTCTTTGATTTTCTCCGGCACCGTAGAAAACAATGTGCTTACCGATTCTCTCTCATGAATCCTGTACACCGCCTCAGCAAAGAGCGGCGCGACGGAAACCGTCAAGAATTTTTCCTGTCCAATAATAAACGGATTTTCCACGCTGTCTGTAGAGATCACATATTCGATGGGACTTTCGTTGATCGCCTTTACGCCCTTTTCCCGCAACATGATGTGCGCCAAACATGCAACCACGCGTTTCGCGCCGCGCGCCTTCAACATATGCGCCACATCGACGAGCGTCCCGCCGGAAATGGAGAAATCGTCCACGATGATGCAGTTTTTACCTTCTACGTCACCGATCAGCTCCAGAATTTGTGCGTTTTCATCATGTCCGCTGCGCGTCTTATCGCCGATTGCAACCGGTACTTCCAAATAGTCCGCATACTTTCTGGCTGTTTTTGCAAAACCCGCATCCGGAGAAACGACCACAGCGTTTTCCATGATATCCATCCCCTTGATGTACTCACACAAAATAGGCAGGGAACGAAGATGATCTACCGGTATCTTGAAAAATCCCTGTACCTGTGCGCTGTGCAAATCCATCGTGATTACGCGATCCGCACCTGCTGTCTCCATGCAGTCCGCGCATACGCGCGCACGAATCGATACCCTCGGTTCATCCTTTTTATCGCCTTTGGCATAACCGTAATAGGGAACGATCGCCGTGACCGAGCTCGCACTCGCGCGTTTGAAGGAATCCATCCAAAATAAAAGCTCCACTAACTCGTTGTTTGGATCCAAACCGATAGGGAGCACTACATATACATCTTTATCTCGTACCGTTTCCTTGATACGGATGAAAATATTACCGTCAGAAAAGTGTATGACCTCGGAAGCGCCTAACTCTGCGCCCAGATAACTGCACATTTTCTTTGCGAAAGGAAGCCCGGAACTGCACGCAAAAATTTTTATATCGGTATTACCACTAAGCATAAAAACATACAATCCTTGTTTTGTGTGATTATATGTTTATTATAGCACACGACCCATATCTTTTCAATCAAATTGCATAGTTTTGAACTAAAATTTTAATGGAATCCGTGAGTCTCTCCCCCGTCCGCTTTTCGCACGCGATCGCCGCATACGGACGCATTTTCCCATGATAGTCGCTGCCCAGCGTAACAAGCAGGTCATTTTCGCGCGCAATTTCCAAATACTTTTCCACTTCCGCATCCGTGTGGGCAGGATAATACGCCTCAATACCCGCAAGACCAATTTTTTTCATGTCTTTCACAAGCGAAGCGATATCATCTGTTTTAATAAACTTCGGATGTGCAAGAACCGGTACGCCGCCCGCATCCAAAATAAGATCGAGCGCCTGCTGCATATTGAGTTTCCTGCGCTGTACATAGCAAAGCCCGTTTTCATTCAGATATTTCACAAACGCGTCCTGCAAATCGCAAGCATAGCCTTTTTCAATGAGTGCCAGCGCCACATGCGGTCTCCCCAGCGTATTCCCCTTAGCAAAACGCTCCACATCTTCAAATGTGATATTGATATTGTGTTCCTTTAGTGCCTCAATAATCGCGTACACTCTCTCGACGCGCGAACCGCGCAGCTCTTCCATCATCACCTTGAGCGCCTCATTCTCAATATCCACACCATACCCTAAAAGGTGCAGCTCACCTAAGTGCCTCACCGAAATTTCCACTCCTGTGATATAACGTATGTTATGAGCCTTCGCCGTAGCGATCGCCTCTTCTTGCGCATCTATCGTGTCGTGGTCTGTAACCGATGAAAGCTCCAGCCTCAGTTTGGCGCATTTTTTAATGATTTCCTCCGGCGTGTCCGTACCATCCGACGCTGTGGAGTGCATATGTAAATCAAGCATTCTCTGTTCTCCATCGTAGTAAAATAGTAAGGCGCGGCAACCCGCGCCTTACTTGATTCATTCCATTGTTGCTCATTCATCTTCCGGTTTCGGCGGATCTACGAAGACCGCCTCCACCACTTCGGCGTCTGCCGGTTCATCCGGCACAGAAACCGGCTCCGGTTCTTTCTCCGTATCCGTTTTCTCTTCAATCGTCCATGCGCCCGGGTCGTCAACATTGACCTCGTCTTCAAACAGATGCTTGAATTCTTCGCCCGACAACTTTTCCTTACGCATCAGCACCTCGCCGATGTTGATCAGCTTTTTGAGGTTCGTACTCAGGATGTCCTTTGCACGCGCATATGCGCTCTCGACGATCTTCGTAACTTCCGCGTCGATCTTAGCCGCGGTACTCTCGGAATATTCCGGCGTCTGCCCGAAATCCTTTCCTAAAAACACCTCATGCCCTGAGGCGAGGAACACCGGTCCCAGTTCGTCGCTCATGCCATATTTCATGACCATATCTTTTGCCGTTTCCGTCGCGCGCTGTAAATCGCTGATTGCTCCTGTGGAAACATCCTTTAAGGTCAATGATTCAGCCACGCGTCCACCCAGCATCATTGTGATCTCATCTAACAACTTGCTCTTAAAGACATGTTGTTTGTCTTCCTCGGGCAATGTCATCGTATATCCCGCCGCCATGCCTCGCGGAATAATGGAAACCTCGTGTACCGGATCGGTCTTATCCAGTACATGCGCCAATATCGCATGTCCCACTTCATGATATGCCGTACACCGCTTGTCCGCTTCGGTCATCACACGACTCTTTTTCTCCGGTCCTGCGATCACGCGCGTGATCGCTTCTTCGATCTCGCTCATCCCAATCTTTTTCTTGCGCCGACGCGCCGTCAGGATCGCGGCTTCGTTAAGCACGTTTTCAAGGTCTGCGCCGATAAAGCCGGGAGTCCTCCTCGCAATCACCTTGAAATCTACCTCCGGCTCAAACGGCTTGCCCTTTGCATGTACTTTCAGGATCTCCTCCCTGCCCTTTACGTCCGGGTAATTGACGACGATTTGCCTGTCAAAACGTCCCGCACGCAGCAACGCCGGATCGAGAATATCTTTTCTGTTGGTCGCCGCCATCACGATGATGCCCTCGTTTACCTCAAAACCATCCATTTCAACAAGCAACTGGTGTAAGGTCTGCTCACGCTCGTCGTGCCCGCCGCCAAGACCTGCGC
>CAZBSH010000031.1:0-26901 GCA_964494645.1 uncultured Christensenella sp.
ATGCAGCGCGCTATAACGCTCCAGCAAGATCGCATCTACAGAGTCCATATCGCCAATGATCAAATCCGGGGCTGTGTCGCACGCATCATATACAGCGAGTCCGCCATCTACCGCGATTTTTATGTCAGCAAATTGCAGGTGATGAAGCACAAATTCCTTTGGCGGTCTATCCCCTGCGGCAATTAGTACCGCGCGCATTCCCTTTAGCCCCTTAAACGGCTCACAGCCGCAACCGGGTCCTCAGCATTAAATACTGCACTGCCCGCAACCAATACGTTTGCCCCTGCGCTGATAATCGTTTGGCAGTTATCGAAGGTTACGCCGCCATCTACCTCAAGCTCAATATCTTTACCCGTAGCGCTGATCATCTTACGCAGTTCCGTTATTTTGCCAAGTACCGCAGGAATAAAGCTTTGTCCGCCATAACCCGGATTAACAGACATCAGCAAAATCAAATCTACATCGTCCATTACATAGCGAAGCGTATCAAGCGGCGTCGCAGGATTCAGTACCGCAGCAGCTTTTACACCACAGCCTGATATCTGCTTGAGAGTGCGCTGCAAATGGTTTGTAGCCTCCACATGTACGGAAATAATGTCTGAGCCGGCTTCTGCAAAGCGTTCCACATAACGTTCCGGTTGTTCAATCATCAGGTGAACGTCAAGCGGCGCATTCGCTACTTTTTTGACTGCGCTGATCATTTGAAAACCGAATGTCATATTCGGCACAAACATACCGTCCATCACATCACAGTGTACATAGTCTACACCCGCACGGTTGAGCATTTCGATATCACGTGCCATGTTCCCAAAGTCTGCGGATAAAATAGAAGGTGCAATCTTGATCATTCTTTCCTCTCTCCAATCAAATTTAATAATTTTAAATATCTATCATAGCGTTCTGTACTGATCTCCCCCGCCTGCAAGGCAGATTTGACCGCACATCCCGGCTCTTGATCGTGCATACAGGACGAAAAGCGGCATTCCCCCGCATATTCCGTAAATTCTCGATAGTACTGACCCAATTCTTCTTTTTTTATGTCGCTCATATCAAACATAGAAAAACCGGGCGTATCTACAATATAGGCACTCAAATCTTTTAAATAAATCAGCTCAGCCTGCCTCGTCGTATGTTTGCCGCGCTCCGTCTTTTTACTAAGCCCGCCTGTTTCAAGCTGCAATTCTTCATTGAGCGCATTGACAAGCGACGATTTTCCAACGGCAGATTGACCCGAAAGACATACGCATTGACCGCGTATCACATCTTTTAGCTCCTCGATACCATGGTACTCAAGCGCGGAGACGTATACTGTGTCATAATAAGAATATTGTTCATTGATGATATAAGCGTTTTCCTTATTGAGATCTGTTTTATTAATTGCGAGAACGGGATGGATGCCCAGCCGATCCGCTTGAATCAAGAGCTTATCGCACAACAAAAAATCGATATCCGGCTTATCCGCAGACACGACTAAAATTACGCTGTCGATATTCGCAACAGCCGGACGCGCCAGCTGATTTTTACGCGGCAAAATTTCTTCAATAGCTCCGTATCCGTCAGATTGCGGAGCGAATGTGACATAGTCTCCTACACAGGGAACAATCCCCTGCTTGCGAAACCGACCCCGCGCCTTGCATTCAATAATATCACCGGCTTCATCGCTGATATAATAGAATCCGCCGATTCCTTTGATAATCCTGCCTTGAATGATCAGTTGCCTCCTTGCGATTTTTTAAACGTTACGCTTTGTGCAGTTGCCTTCATATCCTGTGTATCATTTATGAAGATAACTAGATTTTTGTTCAGCGTTTCGTCATTGGAATCAAAACCTTTCTGCACATCCAGTGCTATCGTTTGCTGTCCGGCCGATAAGGTCTGGTCATATATGATATAATAAACCGAAATATCATTGATGGAACCTTGAATCCCTATTTTTACTGAGGTCTCATCGCTTGGGATCATTACATCAATCGCACCTGTATACGAATATTGCGTATAATCAAATTTAGAGATATGCAAGCTCATTGGTCTGCTCACAACCTGTTCCGCGCCCGGCTGTGGGTTTTGCGTTAACACCATCCCGCCCTTTTCTTCACTTTGTTCGTCATAAATAAAGAATTTTTCAAGCCCTGACGATTTCAATTGAGCAAGCGCGTCGTCTACCTGTAGGCTCTGTACATCCGGCAGAGGGATTTTTAAGGTATCAGGCGCCTTTTTGACCGTCAGCACTACCCCGCTGCTTTGCGAAACAGATTCCCCTGCCAGCGGTTGTTGATGCACCACAGCATTGATTGGCGCGTTGCCATCTGTTTGCTCCAAAATCTGTTTTACGGTAATTCCCTGCCCCGCCAGAATCTTTTTTGCTTGCTCAATATCCATTTCCAAAACATCGGGCATGATATCGGTACCCGTACCGTTACTCACGATCAGTGTAATGGGGTCACCGCGTTTTATTTCCGTGCCTGCCTCCGGGTCTTGGCGGATCACAATATCTTTTTCAGCTTCTGAAGAATATTCGTACGTAAAGGTCGGCGCAACATCAAAATTCCGCGTTGCCTCTAATGCATTTTTGGCTGTCATTCCTACAAAATTAGGAACCGGTTGTGGTTTTGAAGTATTTGCGTTGATGATACCGCTTACAGTAAATATGATCGCTACAATAACAGCCGCTGCGATTCCATATGTAATAACAAGCTTTGTCAGGCTTTTTTTGGAACGGCGTGCATGCATTTCTTCCATATGCTGCTGCGTACGTTTGCTTTCTGTATACTTGATGTACGCCCCGTCCGGTTCACTTAAACACCGCTGTAAATCTTCATACATATTAAACGCGGATTTGTAGCGAAAATGTTTATCTTTTTGCGTGGCCTTTTTAATAATTTTATTGACACTTTCCGGCACACCCGAAACCATCTTAGTTACATCGGGCATTTCGTCATTGATATGTTTAAGAGCGATCGCCACCGAGGTGTCAGCATCGAACGGAACCTTTCCGCACAGCATTTCATAGATTAATATTCCGAGCGAATAAATATCCGACCGTTTATCGGCACGTTCGCCGCGCGCTTGTTCGGGTGAAAAATAATGGACCGACCCCATTACACTATTGTCTTCCACAGTGATGGTATTTTGTGCAATATTCTTTGCAATCCCGAAATCTGCAATATATGGCTCGCCGGTCATATCTATCATTATGTTGTGTGGTTTGATATCACGATGTACAAACCCTTTGACATGAGCATATTCCAGCGCAAGACAAAGCTTTTTTGCTACGCTGATCACATATTTTAGAGGCAGCGGTCCATTGATATTAATCAGATGCTTTAATGTCTTTCCTTCAATGAGGTCCATCACGATATAATAAGTTCCCTGATCGTAACCCGCATCATAGGCGCGAATAATGTTAGCATGCTTTAACTTAAGGGAAGCCTGTACTTCTTTTTTGAAACGCTGAATAAATTCTTCGTTTTCTGTGAGCTCCGGTTTTAATATTTTCACAGCTACCGTTTGCTTTGTCTTTTCGTCAAACGCCTGATAAATATATGCGGAACCGCCGGCATCAATTTGCTTGATCAGACGATATCTGCCTGCAAGGAGCATATTCGGCTCAATCATACCGTTTTATCTCCTTCGTTTGCATACTGAGCAATAATGACGGAAATATTATCTTTCCCGCCGCCTTCCAGTGCGATTTCTATCAGTTGATTCGTTTTATCATCAAGATTTGTATTACCGGTCAAGATCTGCTTTAAAATGATTTCATCCGCATAATTAGTAAGACCGTCTGAACATAGCAAAAGCATATCTCCTGCCTGCCATTTGAATTCAAAGAAATCTATCTTTAAATCCTTCATTCCAACAGCACGGGTAATAATATTTTTAAAAGGATATTCCGAAGCGGCTTTATCTTTGATCACGCCGCTGTCTATCAAGTATTGCACATAGGTGTGGTCATCCGTGACCTTACGCAGCATGTCGCCATTAAAATGATAGGCGCGCGAATCACCTACCTGCGCAATGATGATCTCTTCTTCGCTGATTGCTGCAAATGTAAGCGTCGTTCCCATGCCTTTGAGCAATTCGTCTTTTTCCATCTCTGCGCGCAGAGATGCATTGGCGAAATCAATAGCGCGTAAGATATCATCTTTTGTCAGTTTGGATATATGTTGCTCATCAATATAACGGCGTATCGACTCGCAGGTGATCCGGCTTGCGATTTCTCCTGCGGCATGACCGCCCATACCATCTGCTACCATCATGTAAGATGGTTCTGCATCCATATGTATGTATACGGTATCTTCGTTGACTGACCTTACTTTACCAACATGGCTTTTTGCTGCCGTTTTCATGGACATCCCTTACTCCCCTGATTGATATTGTTGTTTTAGTTGTCCGCACGCGCCTGCGATATCACCGCCCATAGACTGACGCACTGTAGCGGAAAGACCGGCTCTTGCAAGCATGTCACAAAATGCATATACTTTATTCTTTGCAGGCGCTTTGAAGGCAATTCCGATATTATCATTGAGCGGAATCAGGTTTACGTGGCAATTTAATCCGTTGAGAAGCTCTTTTAGCATTTCCACATCTTCCGCGCCATTATTAAACTGATCAATCACAGCATATTCTATTATAATACGTCTGCCTGTTTTTAAAAAGTAGTGATTTGCCGCATCAATGATTTCGCGAACAGAATATTTATGCGCGACCGGCATGATCTGCACGCGCTTTTTGTCATTGGCAGCATGCAAAGACACAGAAAGCGTGATAGGAAGATCTTCGTGCGAAAAGCGTTCCAGCTCCTCTACCAGTCCGCATGTAGAAAGCGATATGTTGCGCAGCCCGATTGCGAGTCCCTCTTTCGCGTTAACAAGCCGTAAAAATTTTACTACCTCTTCGTAATTATCAAGCGGTTCTCCCATTCCCATCAGTACAATGTTTGTAATATTGCGTCCTGAACCCTGATCTGCATTGACAGCGATGACCTGGGAAAGGATCTCTCCGGCGCTCAAATTTCGAATAAGACCATTCTCACCTGATGCGCAAAAGACACAGCCCATGCGACAGCCGACCTGTGTGGAAACACAAATCGTATTTCCATAGTTTTTCTGCATAAAAACGCTTTCAACCGTACATCCATCCTCAAAAGCAAACAAGTACTTCTTTGTGCCGTCCTTCGATGTGAGTACTTTAGCGACTCTTGCGTATCCTTCCGTATAACCGTCCTCAAGCTTCTCACGTAAAGTCAACGGGAGATTCGTCATTTCTGCAAAGGTCTTCGCCTGTTTCAGCCATTGCATGACCTGCGTTGCGCGGAAAGGTTTTTCACCGATTTCTTCAAATATTACTTTTAATTCATCAAGACCATAATCCAACAGCTTTTTCATTGTTTCTCCAGCCTCGCTATAAAAAACCCGTCGATCTCGTCCCTGTGCGGAAACAATTGGATACTGCCGTCTATGGCATATTGCGCTAACTTCGATGGTAAATATTTGCCTATATCGGACACGCTAAAATCAGTATGCTTTTTTAAAAACCACGCAATATTTTCTTCATTTTCATCCTTATCGATCGTGCAGGTAGAATACAAAAGCACACCGCCTGTTTTGACATAGTTTGCACATGTATCAAGAATATCTCGTTGTAAAGCCACGAGGTTTGCGATATCTTCTTCGTTTTTTGATATTTTGATATCTGCTTTTCGGTACAACAAACCGAGCGCGGAACACGGAACGTCCGCCAACACAACGTCATATTCTCCCAGCGAAGCATCGTACTTTGAAGCATCCGCCACACGAACCGTCGCGTTCTCGATATGCAAACGGGAAAAAGTTTTTTTAATCAGCTTGGCACGATGTTCATGCAGCTCTGTCGCACATACATTACCCCTTGGAACAAATTTCGCGGCATAAGCGCTCTTGCCGCCGGGCGCGGCACAAGTATCAAGCACGCTGTCCTGCGTGTTAAACCCTGCGGCACGGACACATAGCATCGACGCCTCGCCTTGCACCGTAAGTGTTCCGTCAAGAAACATAGGCATATTTTCAATGTTCAAGGCATTTTTTATATAATACGCGTCCTCGCAATATTTTCCGGATATAAATTGTTCTGTTGCCTCAAAGCCCTCCGTTTTATGCACCCGTACACAAGTAAGCGCGTTATCCGAGCGGTATGAAAACATTTGTTCAGTAAAATCAACACCGTATTCCCTAATATACTTTTCGCACAACCATTTGGGATAGCTATAAAAAATATGCAGAAATTCTGCCGGTTCTTTTTTCCTGTCAGGGTATTCGATCTTTCCGAGGTTTTTGGAGATGTTACGCAGCACTGCATTGACAAATCCGCTGAGCTGCGGTTTACTGCTTCCTTTCACCAGCTTGACGCTCTCATTCACAGCCGCCGAAACAGGTACAGATTCAAAAAAAGCAAGTTGGCATATCCCCAGTCGCAAAACATTCCGAATGACTGTATGCAAACGTTTTCCTGTTGTAAATCGCAGTAAAATATAATCAATACGAAATAAATTTTCGATCGTTGTATTTACGAGCGCAGTAATAAACCGTCTGTCCTCAGGAGACCATGACGGTTTTAGCGCGTGTTTCAACTCCAAATTCAAATAACTCCGGTTTTTCAGTACGTTGGATAAAACATCCAGCGAAACCTGTCGTGCATTCAATCAGCAATCCTCTTCTTCTATTTTTTCAAAGATGTACCCTACATCAATTTTTTTGCCGCGCAGGCTGTCTTTGGCGCTCATACGCTTACCGCCCTGTCGCTGCATCTCTTCAATCAAAATCAATCCGTCTTTTGTTTTGATTCCAAGCCCCTGCCTGTCGTCTGCAAAAATCACGCTGCCGCATGGTTCGTTCTTTTGATAAGAAGCCGCGGTTGCGCGGAAAACTTTGATTTTTTCCCCACCATAAAGCATATATGCGCCGGGCACAGGATTCGTCCCCCTGATAAAGTCGACAATAGCGGACGTGGGCATACAAAAATCAATTTGTCCAAATCCTTTTTTAAACATGGGAAAATACGTAGCGTTCTCTTCAACTTGCGGTTCACGCTTTAACGTTCCGTCCGCAAGCTTTTCTAAGGTTCTCTTTAATACATGTGCGCCCATCTTACTTAGAATGTTATATAGCTCTCCCGCTGTCATGTCATCGGGAATATCCACTTCATCCTGTTCTAAGATATCTCCCGCGTCAAGCGCACGAACGGTATACATTGTTGTAATCCCGGTCTTTTTCTGACCGTTGATGATCGCCCATTGAATGGGCGCGGCACCGCGAAGTTTTGGCAGCAATGAAGCATGTACATTGATGCAGCCATACTGCGGAATCTCAAGAATTTCATCCGAGAGAATGTGGCCGTATGCCGCGGTTATCATAAGATCCGGTTTTAATTCACGCAAAGCAGCAACGCCTTCGGGGCGGCTTACTTTCTCAAATTGAAAAACAGGAATACCATATTGCTGCGCAAGGACTTTAACAGGCGGCGGCACTTCCTTATGACCGCGTCCTGATTTGCGATCGGGCTGTGTAAACACTGCGGCAATCTCATATTTTTCATCGATCAGCATTTGAAGCACGGGGATCGCAAAATCCGGCGTACCCATAAATACGATCTTACAGTTCTGTTTCATGTTCGTCCTGCTCTCCGTCATGGTCGTCATTCGTGATGCGTTCCACCATTTTATCCGTAAACAGAACACCGTCCAGATGATCGATCTCGTGTGTAAACGCACGCGCCAAAAGATCCTCGCCCGTATATTCACGCACCTCTCCGTTGCGATCAAGCGCGCGTACAACGACCTTTGCGGGACGCACAACATATCCATTATCATCAGGCAAAGAAAGACATCCTTCTTCTTCGCGCTGTGTTCCCTCCGTTTTGATGATCTCGGGGTTGATCAGTTCTATGAGCCCGTCGCCTACATCTATAACAACTACACGCCGCAAAACACCTACCTGCGGTGCCGCAAGTCCTACGCCGCGCGCTTCATACATTGTTTGAGCCATATCATCTAACAGGTCAATGATCCTTTGGTTGATCGTACCGACCGGTCTTGAGATTTTACGTAATCTGGGATTGTCTCCCTCTAGTATTGTTCTTGTAGCCACGTCAGTCCTCCGTTTAAGCCATATTGACCGGATTGATATCGATGCCGGTCAGCACATTTTGATACTGAAATTGATTGAAAACCTGATACACCGAACGGATCAGATGTTCTTCACCGTTTTTCAGATGGATCAGGATATTGTAACGTTCCATATTTCTGATCCGCCTGATTGCGGCTTCCGCCGCACGTATACTTATTATACCATGTTTATGCGGCAATAACACGGTTTTTAATCGCGTGATAAATTCTTTTACCGCAGCAACTACCTGTTCGTTTTTTTCTCCTGAAAACTGGATTTGCACATAAACAGAAAAGGGCGGGAGCATCGCCATTTCACGCATTTTGATTTCGTATGCATAAAATCCATCATAATCGTGCTTGCTTGCGTATTGTACAGCATAATGTTCCGGGTTATAGGTTTGCAGAATCACCTTGCCCGCTTCTTTGCGTCCCGAGCGCCCCGCGATTTGTGTAATATGTGAAAAAGTACGTTCCGCACTGCGATAATCAGGTATATTGAGCATCGTATCCGCCGCTAATACAGCAGATAGTGTTACACCTTCAAAATCAAGTCCCTTAGTGATCATTTGTGTACCGATCAGGATATCCGCCTCGCGTGCGGCAAATTGCTCAAATATTTTTAAATGCGCATCCTTTGTACCGGTCGTATCGAAATCCATACGCAATACCCGTGCCTGCGGGAACAGGTCTTTGAGCTGTTCTTCAATTTGCTGTGTCCCTACCCCAAAGTATTTGAGGTGCGGCTTGCCGCACTCCGGGCAAGTATGTTCGGGCGTCTTTGTATGACCACAGTAATGGCACTTCAGCATATCCTGAGATTTGTGATATGTCATTGTGATATCGCAGTTGTCACATTTAACGACGTAACCGCAGGAACGACACATAACAAAGGTCGAATATCCTCTGCGATTTAAGAAGAGCATTGCCTGCTTGCCCTGCGCAAGCGTATCGGCAAGCGATTCATATAAGCTGCCGCTGATTGCGCTGCGGTTTCCGTCGCTTAGTTCCTTACGCATATCAACGAGTTCTACTGTGGGAAGCGGCAAGTTAAACAATCTCCGCGGCATCTTAAGGATGTCCATTTCTCCCTGCTGCGCCCTGAAATAGGTTTCAACCTGCGGCGTCGCACTGCCGAGAATCAATATTGCGTCATTCAGCTCACAACGCTTTTTCGCAATCTCATGCGCCGTGTATTTCGGATAATTATCTGCCTTATAACTCGTTTCGTGCTCTTCGTCAATGATGATGACACCAAGGTTTTCAAGCGGCGCAAAAACAGCGCTGCGCGCCCCTAATACAATCTTAGCCTGCCCGCGCTTTACCTTCATCCATTCATCATACCGCTCTCCCGCAGAAAGACCGGAGTGGAATACTGCAATATCTTCTGTGAATCTTTGTTTTAAAAATTTGTAAGTTTGCGGCGTTAAGGAAATTTCAGGTACGAGCATCAACGCGGTTTTTCCTTTTTCCAACGTGTCGCGTATCACACGAATATATACCTCTGTTTTTCCGCTCCCTGTTACGCCATGCAGCAAAAAAGATTTTTGCTCAACGCTGCCGCGTATGACTTCAACGATTTCTTGCTGTAGCTGCGTAAGCGTATAATCCTCAATTATCTTAACAGGATGCTGAAAGGGTGAACGCGCAACCTCGGCTTTCTCCACCACCACCGCGCCTTTTTTTACAAGTGATCTTATGGCAGACGCAGATAGTATACTTGCGGGAAGTTCACCTTCTTTTTTTAGTGCTTGAAGTACTTCCCATTGCTTTGGAAATTTTATTTTGCCATCTTGATTATAAAGTACACTCTCGATTTCATAAAGCTTCTCCCCCGTCACCGCAAGCCGTACAATATTCTGTGTTTTTGCACCGACTTTTGCACCGCGAAGCTGTGCGGGAATCATAAATCGAAGTGCTGATGCGAGTGTCGTATTATATTTCTTTTTAATAAACGACGCAAGATCAATTTGTTCTTGGGTAAGCGCGCAAAAATCTTCCAACGCACAGATAATGGGTTTTATTTTCTCAGGCGGAAATTTCGATATTTGTGCAGTGGCAATAACGATACCTTCAGTTGTTTTGCTTTTACCGAAGGGGACGCTAACACGCATTCCCGTCGCAATATGAAGTTCATCCGGAATAAGATATTCAAACACCCTATCGACCTGCGTGTGTGAAATATCAACAATCACTTTCGCGTACAATGAGAACCTCCGTATCCTAATAAAAAAGCGTACTATGTACGCTTTAGCCAATGCTTTTACTGATTTCTGTCATGATCGCCGCGGCGATATCGCTTTTATGTCCTTTTGGAAGACGCAAAACGTTTCCATCGCGCCGATAAATCGTTACTATGTTATAGTCACTGTCAAAGCCTGTTTCCGTCCCGGATACGTCATTTGCGACGATCATATCAAGATTCTTTTTTTCGAGCTTTTCTTTTGCGTATTTTTCTATATTCTGCGTTTCAGCAGCAAACCCTACCAGATATGCCTGCTTCTCTTTTCCCACTTCCGACAAAATATCCCGCGTTTTTTCAAGCTCCAGACAGAGTGTATCCTGCTTTTTCATTTTGTGTTCTTCACATACTTTCGGGCTGTAATCCGCCACAGCCGCGCACATAATAATAATATCAGCACGATCCTTTAGCTCCATGACTTGCTCGTACATCTGACGCGCGCTTTCTATCGGATATACATCAACACCATATGGTGGCAAAAGGTTTACCGGACCGCTTACAAGCATGACCTCCGCCCCTTCACGAACAGCGTTTGCGGCAAGAGAATAGCCCATCTTTCCGGACGAACGATTTGTGATATAGCGTACCGGATCAATCGCTTCACGAGTAGGACCCGCAGTAATCAATACCTTTTTCCCTGCCAGCTTCTGGTTATTTCCAAGCGGCAATTCTTTAAGAAAACCAATGATTTCTTGCGGCTCATGCATGCGTCCTGCGCCGGTCGTGCCACATGCAAGCTGCCCATGAACCGTATCCATAATAATATATCCGCGATCTCGCAATATCTGTAGATTGACCTGTGTCGCGATATTATCATACATAGCGGTATTCATCGCCGGAACAATCACGATCGGACATGTACAGGCGAGAAGCGTTGTTGTCAGCATATTATCGGCAATGCCACACGCAAGTTTGGCAATGGTATTTGCCGTTGCCGGGGCAATAACCGCAAGATCAGCTTTTTGTGCAAGCGTAATATGCTCTACCTCCCACGGTTTTTCACGAGAAAACATATCTGTTGTTACCGGGTTGGCGCTCAGTGTTTCAAAGGTCAAGGGAGCAACAAATTTTGTTGCGGCATCCGTCATGATTACGTCTACCACCGCCCCTTCTTTTTTTAGACCGCTTGCGACATATGCACTTTTATATGCGGCAATACCACCCGTTACACCGAGCAGTATATTTTTCCCGTTCAGCATTATTTGACACCGTCTGTCACCCTGATGTATGTTACCTTGTCATTCAGAACTTCGCTTACCGCCTGCGAAACCGGATTCGGATCGACCTTTTCCGTCAGCGGCTGCGCACCGTCGATGATTTGCCTTGCGCGTTTTGCCGTTTCTACGATCAGCGTGTATCTGCAGTCAACTTTTTTCAATAGATCGTTCAATTCCAAATGTATCATGTATTTCCTCCTGCGCCCTTTGGGCGTTATTCATTATAATTATGCATTGTCTATAATATTTTTTACTTCCAGAACGGCGGTATCAAGATCGTCATTGACGACACGATACCCATATTGCTGCGCGTATTCCATCTCAGCCTTTGCTTTGGAAAAGCGCTTTAATATCTGCTCTTCCGTTTCTGTTCCTCGACCTTTCAAGCGATTGAGCAAAACATCTTCTGAGGGCGGAAGGATAAAAATCGTTACTGCTTCCGCATAATTTTTGACGACTTGCATTGCGCCCTGTACGTCAATCTCTAAAATAACATTTTTTCCCTGTTCCAGCTTCCCGAGCACATATTCCTTGGGAGTACCGTAATACTTTCCAAAAACATCTGCATATTCTAAAAAAGCATCGTCATGTATCATTCGCTCAAATTCTTCGTGAGATTTAAAGAAATAATTGACGCCGTTTTCTTCAGTTCCGCGCGGCATACGCGTAGTAGCGGAAATTGATAACTGCAACGAACCGTCTAATTTTAACAACCTATCGACGATCGTTCCTTTCCCGCATCCGGAAGGACCTGAAATAACGATTAACTTTCCTTTTTGATCCATGTTCTTACTGGTTTTCCCCTCGTTTGTTCTCAATCGTCCTGGGCATCGTTGTCTTTAGAGACGATCCTGTGTGCCACTGTCTCCGGCTGTACCGCCGATAAAATGACATGATCACTGTCCATGATAGCCACGGCGCGTGTTCGACGTCCGTAGGTTGCGTCGATCAGCATTCCTTTGGCGCGCGCTTCCGTAATGATCCGCTTGATGGGCGCAGACTCAGGACTGACGATCGCAATTAGCCTGTTGGCTGAAACAATATTTCCAAATCCGATATTGATCAATTTGATAGACATCTTGACGCACCCCCGTTATTCAATGTTTTGTATCTGCTCACGTATTTTTTCTACCTCGCCTTTTCCGGCAATCACCATTTTCAGTATTTCACCATCCTGTGTTTTAGAACCGATCGTATTAAATTCACGGTTTAATTCCTGGACGATAAAATCCATATTTCTTCCTTGCGGGGTGGTTTCTTCCCCGCTTGCCTTCATCTGCTTGACATGACTTCTTAAGCGCACCAATTCTTCTGTGATATTGCAGCGGTCAGCATAAAACGCTACCTCTTGCGCAAGCTTCTGTTCGTCCACTTCCGCACCATCAAGGATATCCGCTATCCTGTCATGCAACTTCTTTTTATATTCTTCAACAATAATATGCTCTTTCCCGGAAATTGCTTCTACATAAGAAAGGATCATATCAAGCCTTGTATAAATATCCTTTTTTAGCTGCGCGCCTTCCTTTTCACGCGCAACCGACAGCTCGCGGATCGCTGCCTTCAAATTAGCAAACAGCAATTCACGCAATGCGTCCTGATCAGAGTTTTCATCCTCATAGGTTACCGCGTCCGGGAGCCTCATCAGCTGAGAGACGGTAAGGTCGTCCGTTACCCCTGTCTGCTCACAAATTTCTTTCGCGGCATTCAGATATGCATTTAAAAGCGACATATCCGCAATGACTTTTTTTGCGTCTGCGCGTTCTGAAGAATAATTGATGAAAACCTCAACACGACCGCGGTTTAGCGATTGTTTTAAAAATTTGCGTACATCTTCTTCCAAAAACATCATGAACCGAGGTTCACGAATATTGATATCCAAAAAGCGGTGGTTTACCGTCTTGATTTCCACACGCATTTTTCTGCCGTCGATCGCAATTTCGCTTTTACCAAAGCCTGTCATGCTTTTCAAAGTAATACCTCTTCTTCTAAATCGCTGCACTATAGTATATCATAAAATCAATTATTTAAAAAGACCGTGTTTTGAGTGCCTTGTATAATTCATCCGATTCATAGGGGAATCGCTGTTGGCATTGCCCGCCGGATACATCATAAACGCCTTGTCCTGTAACCTTACCGATAACGGCAGCTTTGATGCCCGCACGCTCAAGTGCGTCTACAACCATTCCGCCGTTTTGTGCTGTGATCAGCATACTACCGCTCGATATCAGCCCAAAAACGTCGATCCCGTAGTGAGCGCATATTTTGTGTGTGACGTCATAAACAGGAATTTTCGAAAGGTCGACATGCGCACCCGTACCCGAAGCCTCGCACATTTCACACAGCGCACCGATCACGCCACCCTCCGTAACATCATGCATGGCGGAAACTCCTGCCACAGACGCTGCAATCGTTCCATCTTTAACGACGCTTAGCGAATCGTTGATTTGCGCAAGCTGTTTCCTGTCCTCCGATGTAAATAGACTTTCAAGCTCTTTTGCAAAGTCGCTGGCTATGATGCTTGTCCCTTCGATCCCCGCATATTTTGTTAGGATAATATCTTCCCCTGCTTTCATGTCTGCCGTTTTGAATATTCGACCGGACACGACAGGCTTACCGATCATAGTGACTGAAATAATCAGACGATTCACACTGTCTGTCACTTCCGTATGTCCACCAATGATATCGATACCCAGAGAATCAGCAGTTTGAATCAATTGCTGCATTGCAATACCTACACGCTCTTGTGTTGCTGACGGAGGAATCAACAGCGTAACAAGCGCCGCGATCGGTTTTGCTCCCGCTGCGGCAATGTCGTTTGCATTGATGTGGATCGCGAGCACTCCCGCCTGTTCGTTAGAAGCTGTGATAGGGTCCGTCGATACAACGCACAAGCCATCGCTAAGACGCACAGCACAACAATCTTCTCCCACGCCGGCGCCAACAACTGTTTCCGCATTTTTAGGAGTGATTTTATCAATAATAATTTTCTGTAATTGCTCGTTTGTAAGCTTTCCTTGCCTCATACCTTTTCAAGCTCTGCCTTTACCAACTCGTTAACTGTCTTCGGATTTGCCTTGCCTTTTGTCGCCTTCATTGTCTGACCAACAAAGAAAGTCATTGCTTTTGTGTTACCACCCTTATAATCTGCTACCGGTTTTGGATTGTCCTTTATGATCTGTTGCACGATCGACAATATTTCATCCGCGTTGTCTGTCTGCTTCAAATCTTTTTCTTCTATGATCTGCGCGGGCTTTTTGCCTGTCTTGAACATTTCTTCAAACACTTGCTTGCCAACGCTCGAATTGACAACACCTTCGCTTATAAGTTTTAAAAGGTCTGTAAAATCCTGCGCAGATACCGGAATATCCTTTGCGTCCACATTGTTTTCTTTCAAAAGGCGCGCTAATTCGACCATGATATAGTTGCTGATCGCTTTTGCTTCCGGGTAGATCTCGACACATTCCTCAAACAACTTTGCCGTATACTTCGACATTGTGAGGACTCCGGCATCATATTCCGGCAACCCAAAATCATCAACATACCTTGCGCGTTTTGCCGCCGGAAGCTCAGGTAAAGAAGCTTCGATCCTTGCAATACGCTCATCCGTTAAATATACGGGTACCAGATCAGGGTCCGGAAAATAACGATAATCGTGCGCCTCTTCTTTATCGCGCATGGAGAATGTTTTTCCCTTGCTATCGTCCCATCGGCGTGTTTCCTGTACGATTTTGCCGCCGTCCTCGATCACTTCGATGTGTCGCTTTGATTCATACTCAATCGCGCGCTGTGCAGCGGAGATGCTGTTTATATTCTTCAGCTCGGTACGCGTACCATATTCACCGGTGCCTTCGGGACGCACGGAAATATTGATATCACAGCGCATAGAACCTTCTTCCATCTTGCAATCCGAAACACCAATATATTCCATATTTGCGCGCACTGTATCCAAAAATGCCTTTACCTGCGCCGCATTTCTAAAATCCGGTTCGGTAACGATTTCCATCAGAGGCACACCACCGCGATTATAATCGACAAGGCTTTCAGAACCTTCGTGTACCAACTTGCCTGCGTCCTCCTCAATATGGATCCGCGTAATCCCGATCATATGCTTTTCCCCGTCAACATCTAATTCCACTTCGCCGCGCGAACATAACGGATAATCAAATTGAGAAATTTGATACGCTTTCGCAAGATCAGGATAAAAGTATCCCTTTCTATCAAGCTTAGAAAAATTAGGGATAGCACAGTTTAAGGAAAGACCCGCGCGTACACCGTATTCGATCGCTTCTTCGTTCAATACAGGCAGTGTTCCCGGCATGGAGAGACAAACCGGGCATACATTTGTATTAGGCGCGCTGCCAAATTCATTTTTACATGAACAGAATATTTTTGTTTTTGTAGCCATTTCAACATGGACTTCAAGACCAATGACTATTTCGTATCTCATCGTTTCCCTCTCATCATAACGTCGGTTTTTTGTCGAATGTTACTGCCTGCTCGAAGTTCCACGCAGCCCGAAACATCGTATTCTCGTCAAACGCCTTCGCAATCATTTGCACAGACATCGGAAGCCCCGTCTGCGTGATTCCGGACGGCACAGAGATCGCTGTCACACCCGCGATATTGACCGGGACAGTAAAAAGATCATTCACATACATTTCCAGCGGCGTAGCCTTTGCGCCAATCGTAAAAGCCGGCGTAGGCGCTGTTGGCGACAGCAAGATATCGTATTTCTCAAACAAACGGTCAAAATCATTTTTGATCAACGTTTTGACCTTTAACGCTTTTAAGTAATAAGCATCATAATATCCGGAACTGAGCACATAGTTACCCAGCATGATTCGGCGTTTTGTCTCATCACCAAAGCCTTCACTACGCGTATTCTTATACATCTGCTTTAGATCATCGCAGTGCTCTGTCCTGTATCCATAACGGATACCGTCGAAACGCGAAAGATTGGACGCGACCTCGGCAGAAGCG
Organism: uncultured Christensenella sp.; assembly: GCA_964494645.1. Taxonomy (GTDB): domain Bacteria; phylum Bacillota; class Clostridia; order Christensenellales; family Christensenellaceae; genus Christensenella. Next base: position 16,580 of record CAZBSH010000031.1, read on the forward strand.
ATCACATAATACGCGGAGAGCGCGTAATCAAATGTGGGCAATGATGTTTCCTCAACGATCGCCCCCATATCCTCAAACGTCTTGATCGCATTAAGATATGACTGCTTTACTTCAGCATCAATGTCCTGCGACAAATACTCTTTTGGAATACCAACTTTCATTCCTTTGATATCCTGCTTCATACCGTCGCCATAACGCGGATAATCCATGATTGCGGATGTAGAATCCTGCTTATCGTTTCCTGCAATGATATCCATAATAAAAGCGGAATCTTCCACGTTTTTTGTAAGTGGACCAATTTGATCAAGCGAAGATGCAAACGCCATCAGACCAAAACGCGATACCGTACCATAGGTAGGCTTTAATCCAACCACGCCGCAGAACGCCGCAGGCTGACGAACGCTGCCGCCCGTATCAGAACCAAGTGAGAATATTGCTTCATCAGCGGCAACGCATGCGGCGCTGCCACCCGAAGAACCACCCGGGACACGTTCTATATCCCATGGATTTTTTGTAACGCCAAAATATGATGTCTCTGTAGAAGATCCCATGGCAAACTCATCCATATTTGCTTTTGCTACCATGACATAATCTTCCGCCTTCAACTTTTTTATAACTGTCGCGTCATAAACAGGCTTGTAATTATAAAGCATCTTGGAAGAAGCTGTCGAAAGTACTCCCTTAGTACACATATTATCTTTGATAATGGCGGGAATCCCTGCCAATCTGCCAAGGCTCTCCCCTTTTGCGCGTTTATCGTCTACACTCTTTGCGGCATCCATCGCCTCATCTGCGCATATCGTGACCAATGCATTGATTTTGGATTCCACTGCTTCGATCCGGTCAATACATGCCTTTGTGAGTTCAACAGAGGAAACTTCTTTTTTTTCAAGCAGCTCCGCCGCCTGTTTGATGTTCAGTGAATTTAGTTCCATGCCTTCCTCCTCAGTCCACAACTTTTGGAACGACAAAACATCCGTCGTTAGTCTGTGCAGCGTTTTTGAGCATATCTTCTCTGTCCCATACTTTTCCGGGAACATCCTCGCGCACAACATTTTGCTGCTTTAAAATATAGCTTGTCGGCTCAACGCCATCCGTATCGAGTTCATTTAGTTTTTCCGCATGCTCCAAAATATCATCAAGATTCTTTTGCAGCATTTTCTTTTTGTCGTCGTCAAGACTCAGCATCGAAAGCGACGCGATCTTTTCTACGTCTTCCATTGTTACGCGCATAGGTATCCTCCGTTATTATTAAAATCATTTTATTATTATATCACAAAAAGGTTCTTCTGCGCACGATTCATCAAGCTTCGGAACTCATTTCCGAAAACGCTTCTTCCGTAAGCACCTTGACCCCCAGTTTGTGCGCTTTATCAAGCTTACTTCCCGCCTGATCTCCCGCAAGCACATAGTCTGTCTTTGCACTGACGGACGAATTCACGCGACCGCCAAGTTTTTCAATGATCTCCTGCGCCTGTTTCCGCGTAAAATTCGTAAGCGTGCCGGTCAGAACAAACGTCTTGCCTTCAAAAATTCCATTTTGCACAGCACCTTCGTCATTACTAGGCGTCACGCCCGCGTCAAACAATTCCCGCACCACACGCATATAACCGTCGTTCTGGAAGAAATCAATGATATCTTGCGCTACAACCTCACCGATATCATCAATGGCAATCAGATCATCATAGGACGCATTTTTTATCCCTTCATAGGTTTGGAATACGCGCGCGAGATCCTTCGCTGTTTTTTTGCCAACATTTTCGATACCCAGCGCATAAATGAAGTTGCTCAACGGCGGCGTTTTGCTTGCTTCGATCGCCGTCAGGATATTATCCGCGCGTTTGTCCTTAAACCCATCCAGTTCCAAAAGCTGTTCACGTGTTACGGTGTATATCCCAGCGATATCCTTAATATCCAGCTTTTCAAACAATAGCTCGATTGTCTTATCGCTCAAATGCTCAATATCCATCGCATCACGAGACGCAAAATGCACCATGCGCGAGGTGAGCTGTGGTTTGCAGCTTAGGGAATTGGGGCAAAATAAATTTGGTCCGATCTCCTCCAGCTTTGTACCGCATGCAGGACAAAATTCAGGTTTTTTAATAGATACCAGTTCATTTTTCTGCACAGGCGAAGCGCCGAGTATCTCAGGAATCACGTCGTTAGAACGACGAATGAATACCGTTGCGTATAACGCTACGTTTTTACGCTGAATATCCTCAAAATTGTTGAGTGTCGCACGACGGATCGTCGCGCCCGCAAGCTCAACCGGCATCACATGCGCAAGTGGCGTCAATTTCCCCGTTCTGCCAACATCCCATGTCACATCCAGTATTTCCGTCGTCATTTCTTCTGCGGCAAATTTATACGCGATTGCCCAGCGCGGAAATTTTTGCGTATAACCAAGCGCCTCACGCATCGCAAAATCTGTGATTTTGATAACCATACCATCTATCAGAAAATCTAATTTTGAACGTGTTTGCTCAACGGCGTCCAGTGCGGATTTGATGTCAGAAATATCATCAAATGACTTTTCGTACGAACTGACATGAAATTTATTTTCGCGTAAAAAAGCAATCATTTCTGCGTGATTGGCAAACTGCTTCCCCGAAATGTAGCCAATATTATAGATGAAAGCATCCAACTTGCGCTTAGCCGTTTGAGCCGGATCTAAGTTGCGTATAGCGCCCGCAGCGGCATTACGTGCATTTTTCAATGGTTCTGTTGCTGTTTTGTTATATTCTTCCAGAGAGGAAAGACGCATAATCGCCTCACCCTGTACCTCCATTTTGCCTTTGAAATCGATCTTAAGTGGGATGGATCGTATTGTCTTCACCTGTTCTGTGATATCTTCCCCCACTTCTCCGTTTCCGCGTGTTGCAGCTCCAATCAAAAAACCTTGATCATAAGTCAAGTTAATGGTAAGCCCGTCAAACTTATATTCGAGCGAATAGCTTGCCGTCCTTAAGCCCATTTGCTCGATTTGCTTATTGGTGCGCTGCTGCCATTCAATCACTTCTTCTATGCTCTGCGCTTTATCCAGACTCCATAGCGGAGCGAGATGCGTATGTTTTGCAAAACCCTCCAATAGCTTACCGCCTACGCGTTTTGTAGGCGAATCCGGCTCGATGTGACCGCTTTCTTTTTCCAATCGCACAAGTTCGTCATATATCCTGTCGTAGTCAACGTCTGCTACAGCCGGATCGTCCAATACATAATAGCGGTACGCATATTCATTCAATTGATCGATCAAATTCCTCATATGTTCCATTGAAAGCACCTATTTTAAAATTTTCAAGGAGGCAAACGCAAGAAACATCTTCTTTTCGCCTACTTCGTAAAAATCTACGACCGCCACCTGCGCTTCTCCCGCACCGGCGATCGATTTGATTTTTCCGCGCCCAAACGTCTTATGTTCCACGACTGTCCCCACGCAATAATCCCCGCTGATTTTTTGCGGCGCAGGTTTTTTGCCGGGCAGGATACCGCTAAATAGCGGCTTTGCAGAAGAATATTCCGATTTGCGTTCCGCAACCACAGGTCTTCTTCCTTTATTGACATGGTTTAACAGTTCTTCGTCGATCTCATCAATAAAACGCGAGGGCACAGACGGCTGCGTACGTCCGTAGAGCGTGCGCATTTGAGCGTGCGTTAAATAAAGATTCTTTTTGGCACGCGTAACCGCGACATAACAAAGTCTTCGTTCTTCTTCAATATTATCTTCTTCGATCGCGCGCTGGCTGGGGAAAATGCTCTCGTCCATTCCCGCAACAAATACCACATCAAATTCAAGCCCTTTGGCAGCATGCATAGTCATCAGCGTAACGCCGCCTTGGTCATCCATACTGTCAAGATCGGTAATAAGAGCGATATTCTGCAAAAAGCCTTCCAGACTAGCCTCTTCCTCCCGGTCGTAAGTGTATGCTGAGTTGATCAATTCCGCGATGTTTTCCATCCGCGCCTCACTCTCAGGTGATTGATCTTCTTCCAGCATCGCTTTATATCCGGACAGCTCATATGCGCGTTCCAAAATTTCATGCACCGCCAGATCCGCGTAGCCGTCACTGATTTGTCCATACATCTCATAAAATTCATTTGCTTTTTTGTTGAGTGTTTTATCTGTTAACAAAACATTTGCATTTTGCATCGCTTCCAGCATTGAAATACCGTTATACGCGGCTGCCTGCGCGATTGCAGCTATCTTTGCGTCGCCGATCGCACGCTTTGGTGTATTGATAATACGCGTCAATTGCAAGTCCGCCGCCGGATTTGCGATAATATTCAAATAGGCCACCATATCCTTGATTTCCTTGCGTTCATAGAAGCTGATGCCACCATAAATGCGATAAGGAACAGCGTACATACGCAACTTTTCTTCCAAGATTCGTGACAACGTATGAATGCGATACAAAATCGCCATGTCAGCATAACGAACCCCTTCGTCTGAAAGCCGCTGTATTTCACGTGCAATCGTTTCCGCCTCTTCAAACTCGCTGTTGGCGGTATAAAGAATAGGTTTTTCTCCGCTCGATATCTCACTCCACAGGGTTTTTCCCTTACGTCCTTCATTGTTTTTGATCACGCAATTGGCAACATCCAGAATTTTCTTGTCCGATCGGTAATTCTGCTCCAAACGAATCACAACCGCACCCGGAAAATCCTTTTCAAATTCCAGTATGTTACGAATATTTGCGCCTCGAAACGCGTAAATAGACTGGTCATCATCTCCTACCACAAAGATATTGCCATATCCTTCCGATAGAATTTTTACCAGCTTATACTGCACCATATTTGTATCCTGATATTCATCCACCAGAATATAACGAAACTTATTCTGATAAAACGTACGTGCCTCCTCGTTTGTTTCCAACAATGCGAGGGTATTCAAAAGCAGATCATCAAAGTCCATCGCATTTTGCTTTTTTAACTCGCTATGATACTTTTCGTATATCTCGCCTGCATGTTCTGCAACAAACGGATTTTTCATTTCTGCATACGTATCAAAATCAAGTGTCGTACTGTCGTTTTTATATTTGCTGATCAAATTTTTCATGTAGCGATCAGCGTACATTTTGTCTTCTTTTAGACCCATGCTTTCGAGTATCTTTTTGATGATGCGCAACGAATCATCTGTGTCATAAATCAAAAAATTGCTTGTATAACCGATCGTATCCGCGTATTTACGCAGCATACGCATACACATCGCATGAAAGGTGCTGATCCACATGTCGCGCATATCCGCAACGATAATACCCGCGATTCGGTCCTTCATCTCCTGCGCCGCTTTGTTGGTAAACGTGATCGCCAATACCTGCCACGGCGCAACGCGCATCTCGTTCACCAAATACGCGACACGCTCTGTCAGAACTTTTGTTTTGCCGCTTCCCGCACCCGCAAGCACCAGAACCGCACCCTGTGTTGTTTCTATCGCTTTTTGTTGTTTGTCGTTCAATGCCTGCAAAATTACTCTCCTTGTTCCTTGTTTCGTTTTAAAACCAGATCATATCCGCCTGTGCCGTAATTCAAGCTGCGGTTGACGCGCGATATCGTCGCGGTGGAAGCGCCTGTCTTCTCCGCTATTGCGTGGCATGTCGTTTTATCGCGCAACATTTGTGCAACTTTGTAACGTTGTCCGATTGCCGAAAGCTCTGCCACGGTACACAAATCCTCAAAAAACATATAGCACTCTTCTTCGGTTTTCAGTGACAAAACCGCTGCAAACAGCGCGTCCAACTCCTTGGATTTCAATTTCGAATCATACATAACGAACACCTCTCAATGCAAAAATGCAGGTATAATAATCATACCTACATTTTAACACATTACTACGCGAAATAAAACCTGTAACTTCGCTTATTCGAATACATTCCTGTAAAGCTTGGCAGCATCATTACCCATGATGGCAAGGATGACCTGTTCTCCTTTTGTATTGCGCGCATCCATTGGCACATGATCCGTTTGCAGCTTGTGCATATCCCCTGACTTTTGCAACACGGTTACAGTCGCAATACCGTTTAAAATCAACGCCCCGACGAGAGTTTTTCCGGTGCTGTCGTTTAACAGATAAGCCTTTAAACCCTTTCCGTTTCTGCCCTGTTCTTCAAACTCGGCAATGGGTGTGCGTTTTGCATATCCTTTTTCCGTCATCAGCAGCACTTCGCCGTCCTGTCCGTTTTCGATCTGCTCCGCAAAAATGATCTTTGCGTCTTTGCCAAGCTTGATTGCGCCAACACCCTTGCCGCTTCTGCCCATTACGGAAATTTCATCCTTCTTGATATTGATGGACATCCCCTCTGACGTGACAAACAGCATATTATGCACTTGCGGGTCAGAAGGTTTTGCATAGATCAGCTCGTCTCCGTCCTTTAAGCCACATGCCATGATCTTCGATTTCTTAACATCAAATTCCTTCATGTCCGTCGCTTTTACTAGTCCGCCGGCTGTCACAAAATACATCAACTTTTTTTCGAAGTCCGCTTTGGTGACAATATTCAATATCTCTTCCCCCGCGTCGATACCGCTCATCAATGCGTTCAAAGACTTGCCCGTTTCCTTCATACGCGCTTCCGGTACGCTTAAGACAGGTATCATCATCATGTTTCCCTTGTTTGTAAATAAGTACAGTTTACTGACCGTATCCGTCTGCAAAATCATAACAGGTTGCAATTTTTCTTCTAATTCGCCTGCTTCTGTACCCTTTTGCAGCGCTTTTTGTGACATACGCTTTAAATTACCGCTTCGCGTCAATATGATAGCGCATTCTTCGACAACCATAAACTCGCTCTCGTCTACCTCGATGTTTGCGTGTTCCTCGGCCATCAGTTGTGTCCGTCGTTTATCGGCATATTTATCGCCAATCGCGCATAGCTCGTCTTTGATAACCTCTAAGAGCTTCGTTTCAGAACCAAGGATAGAGCGCAGATATTTGATCAGCGCTACGACTTCCTTGTATTCGTTTTCCAGTAGTTCCACTTCCAAATTGGTCAGACGCGCAAGACGCATGTCGAGGATAGCTTGCGCCTGTATTCCCGTCAGGTTAAACTCTTGCATCAACGCTTTTTTTGCCTCTTCCGTGTTTTTGGAAGCGCGAATGATTTTTATGACCCTGTCTATATTTTTTACGGCGATAATCAATCCAAGCAGAATGTGTTCACGTTTTTCCGCTTTTTCAAGATCAAACTGCGTGCGCCTCGTGACGACGTTCTTTTGGTGCGCAATATAATAGTCGATAATGGGAAGCAAACCAAGCTGCCGTGGCGATCCACCCGCAATGACCATCATATTGATACCAAATGTCGTCTGCAAATCAGTATATTTATAAAGCAGATTTAGAATTTTTTCAGGATCATGACCTTTTTTGATTTCGATGACTGCGCGGATTCCTTCCCTGTCGGACTCATCCCTGATGTCATCAATACCGGCAAATAACTCCTTTTTGCTTTCGCTGACATTGAGTATTTTCTCAAGCATTGCAGATTTTTTGACTTCGTACGGAATTTCCGTAACAACGATCAAGCTCTTGCCGGAGCTCGTTTTTTCAATATGCGTTTTCGCGCGGATCAGTATTTTTCCTCTGCCCGTTTCATAGGCCTGCTTTAGCCCCTCTCCGCCAAGAAGATAACCTCCTGTCGGAAAATCAGGCGCTTTGATATGCTTCATCACGTCTTTTAGACCACATTCCGGGTGGTCGATCCTTGTGACAACACCCTTGATAACTTCTCCAAGATTATGCGGCGGAACATTTGTCGCAAGACCGACCGCAATTCCGGAAGAACCGTTCACAAGAAGGTTTGGATAACGTGCAGGAAGCATATCCGGCTCGCGCTCCGTATCATCAAAATTCGGACGAAATGGAACTGTGTCCTTATTTAAATCGCGCAGCATCTCAAGGGCTAGCGGCGATAACCGCGCTTCCGTATAACGCATTGCGGCTGCACTGTCTCCGTCCATAGAACCAAAATTTCCATGTCCGTCCACAAGCGGCATACGCATCGCATATGGCTGTGCAAGACGCACCATCGCATCGTATACACTGGTATCACCATGTGGATGATATTTACCAAGTGCCTCGCCGACGATTCTCGCAGATTTCTTATACGGTTTGTCCGGCAGAATGCCGAGATCGTACATTGTATACAAAATACGCCGCTGCACCGGCTTTAATCCATCCTCCACGCGTGGCAAGGCACGTTCCATCGTTACATATTCCGCATATGTCATATACGAATTATGCATGACCTCCTCAAGCGCGGTTTCTATGATTTCCTCATTGAATACGATTTGTTTAGTCTTCATACTGCGCTACCTCAAAATTATCCTGCTTATTGAAATTCGCGTACTCCGCGATATATTGCTTGCGCGGCTCAACATTATCGCCCATTAGCGTGGTAACGATATTTTCCACATCCGCAAGATCCTCAATCGTCACACGGATCAGAGAACGCTTTTCAGGATCCATTGTCGTATCCCACAATTGCTCGGGGTTCATCTCTCCAAGACCTTTGTAGCGTTGTACCGTATACCCGCGACCAACCTCGATTTTTGCCTTTTCCAGCTGATCTTCATTATAAGCGTATAACACTTTATTTCCGCGCGCGATTTTATAAAGCGGAGGTCGCCCGATGTACAAATGTCCGTCCGTGATCAAATCCTTGAAATAACGATAAAAGAAGGTAATCAAAATCGCACGGATATGTCCGCCGTCCTGATCTGCGTCCGCGAGAATAATGACCTTATTGTATTTCATATTTTCAAGTACAAAGCTATCATCAAACCCGGCACCCAGCGCCGTAATGATAGAGCGAAATTCCTCGTTCGCCAATACCTGATCTACGCGCTTTTTTTCGACATTCAGCGGCTTTCCGCGTAATGGAAGGATCGCCTGAAATCGTCTGTCACGCCCTTGTTTTGCGCTGCCTCCCGCGCTATCGCCCTCTACAATAAAAAGCTCATTAAGCTCGGCTTTTCTACCTGTACAGGCAGAAAGTTTTCCTACCAACGGCGCGCTTTCTAACTTGTTTTTCGCACGCTCCATTTTTTTTGCTTTTCGCGCCGCATCGCGCACTTTAGCCGCAGAAATCGCTTTCTCCAGTATCTTTGTGCACATTTGCGTATTGTTGAGGTCCGCCATGAACGCCGATAATTTCTCTGTTACGACAGCCTCCACAGCAACACGTGCTTCCGCGTTTCCAAGCTTTGTTTTGGTTTGCCCCTCAAACTGTACATCCTTCATTTTGATGTTAACGACAGCGCAAAGCCCCTCACGGAAGTCATCCCCTGTCAGGTTCGCTTCTTTTTCTTTCAATAAATTATTGGTGCGGGCATAATCGTTCATTACCTTGGTAATGGCGGTTTTAAATCCGGTTTCGTGCATACCGCCTTCCGTTGTCGGAATATTATTTACATACGAGAAAATGCTCTCCGTATAACTTGAATTGTATTGCATTGCAATACTGACAAGAATATCTCCGCGTTGTCCCTCCAAAAGGATGGGCGCCGCATGCAGCGGTGTTTTGTCACGGTTTAAATACAACACAAAATCGACAATACCACCTGTATATTCAAAGGTTTCCTTCTTTGGACGACCACCTGTCAGCTCGCGTTCGTCGATCAATATGATTTTTAATCCCTTTGTTAAAAAGGCCAGCTCCCGCAACCTGCGGCGAATGGTGTCATAATTGAAATTTATTTCGTCAAAGATCGTATCGTCCGGCAGGAACGTGATCATTGATCCATGCTTCTTTGATTCGCCGTTTTCCTTTAACGGCTCGACCGCCTGACCCGTGTGAAGCTTGCCCTTCGCGTCAATTTCTGTTACATATCGTTGAAAATACACCTTGCCATTCTGGTATACTTCTACTTCCAACCATTTAGAAAGCGCGTTCACAACGGACGCGCCTACACCATGCAGACCGCCCGAATACGCGTAGTTATCATTATTGAATTTCCCTCCCGCATGCAGCTGTGTAAAAACAACTTCAACGCCGGATATCTTAAGCTCCGGATGCATTCCTGTCGGAATACCGCGCCCGTTATCCTCTACTGATATGGAATTGTCAGGATGGATCGTAATTGTCAGCTTGTCGGCAAATCCATTTGCCGCTTCATCAATGCCGTTGTCAACGATCTCCCACAATAAATGATGCAACCCTTTGATACTCGTCGTTCCGATATACATACCCGGACGGCGGCGTACCGCGTCCAGTCCTTCTAAGACCTGTATATCTCCGGCGGTATATGCCTTTGACATGTTTTGTCCTCCGAAAATACTATATTCTGTAATAAATCCTGTATAATTATATATCAAGCCACAAAATATAGCA